>JABDLF010000006.1 GCA_013003115.1 Gammaproteobacteria bacterium | reverse complement strand
ACATCGATATTGACCGCCGTGTCGGTATTGGTACTCGCGCTGTCATCGTTGGCCACCGGAACAGCATTGTTCACCGTTACAGTGACGGTGGCTGTATCCGAACCGCCGTTGCCATCGGAAATGGTGTACGTGAACGTGACGCTGCCGGCGAAGCCTGCCGCCGGCGCATAGTCAATGGTGTCATCAGCTGGATCGGCCGGGGTGCCGCCATCATTAATGACCGTGGTGCCGCCGTTGGCGGTGAGGCTGTCGCTCGCAGTAATAGTCAGCGGATCGCCGTTGGCATCGGCGTCGTTGGCCAGCACATCGATATTGACGGCGGTGTTAGTGTTGGTACTCGCTGCATCGTCGTTGGCAACCGGTGCTGCGTTGTTCACCGTCACTGTGACGGTGGCCGTGTCACTGCCACCATCACCATCACTAATCGTGTAGGTAAATGTGTCAACGCCGGCGAAACCCGCGGCCGGCTTGTACTCGATAAGATCGTCAGAGGGATCAGCTGGCGTGCCATTGTCCAGGATGGTGACCTTGCCGCCGTTCGCGCTCGGATCATCGGCAGCGGTAATGGTCAGTGGATCGTTGTTGGCATCGTTGTCGTTGACCAGTACATCGATATTGACCGCAGTGTCCGTGTTGGTGCTGGCCGCATCGTCGTTGGCCAACGGAACAGCATTGTTCACCGTCACGGTGACGGTTGCCGTGTCGCTGCCGCCCTCACCGTCTTCAATCGTATACGTAAACGTGTCGCTGCCTTTGAATGCTGCAGCGGGTGTGTAATCGATGGTGTCGTCGGATGGATCAGCAGGGGTACCGCCATCGTTTATAACCGTGGCGCCACCGTTGGCCGTGGGCGAGTCTGATGCTGTTATGGTCAGAGGGTCGCTATTAGCGTCAACATCGTTGGCGAGCACGTCGACGCTAACGGGAGTATTGGTGTTGGTGCTCGCGCTGTCATTGTTGGCCACCGGTGCAGCATTATTTACTGTCACTGTGACGGTTGCCGTGTCCGAACCACCGTTGCCATCGGAAATGGTGTACGTGAACGTGTCGCTGCCGGCAAAGCCCGCCGCCGGCGTGTAGTCAATGGTGTCATCGCTCGGGTCGGCCGGGGTGCCGCCATCGTTAATGACCGTGGCGCCACCATTTGCCGTCGGAGAATCTGATGCGGAAATGGTCAGTGGATCATTGTTGGCATCGGTATCATTGGCCAGCACGTCAATGTTGACCGCCGTGTCCGTGTTGGTGCTGGCCACATCGTCATTGGCCACCGGCCCGGCATTATTCACCGTAACCGTGACCGTGGCTGAATCGCTGCCACCGTTGCCATCACTGATCGTATACGTGAACGTATCGCTGCCCGCGAAGCCTGCCGCCGGCGTGTAGTCAATGGTGTCGTCTGAAGGATCGCCGGGGGTACCACCATCATTGATGACCGTGGTGCCACCATTTGCCGTCGGGCTGTCACTGGCAGTGATGGTCAGCGGGTCATTGTTGGCATCGGTGTCGTTGGCCAGGACGTCGATGTTCACCGCCGTGTCGGTGTTGGTGCTCGCGCTGTCGTCGTTGGCCACCGGAACAGCATTGTTCACCGTTACAGTGACAGTGGCTGTGTCCGAACCGCCATTGCCATCGGAAATGGTGTACGTGAACGTGTCGCTGCCTGCGAAGCCTGCCGCGGGCGTGTAGTCGATGGTGTCATCCGATGGGTCGGCGGGCGTACCGCCGTCGTTGATGACCGTAGTGCCGCCGTTAGCGGTCGGTGAGTCCGACGCAGTAATGGTCAGCGGGTCGCTGTTGGCATCGGTGTCGTTGGCCAGGACGTCGATGTTGACGGCCGTGTTGGTGTCGGTGCTCGCCGCATCGTCGTTGGCCACCGGCGCGGCGTTGTTGACCCCGATGGTGACGGTCGCCGTGTCCGACCCGCCGTTGCCATCGTCAATCGTGTACGTGAACGTGTCGCTGCCGGCGAAACCTGCCGCCGGGGTGTAGTCGATGGTGTCATCGGACGGATCGGCCGGGGTTCCGCCATCATTTATGACCGTCGTGCCGCCGTTGGCGGTGGGGCTGTCGCTGGCAGTAATGGTAAGTGGGTCATTGTTGGCGTCGGTATCGTTGGCCAGCACGTCGATGTTAACCGCCGTATCCGAGGGCGTCGTCGTTCCGTCATCATTGGCCACCGGCGGCGCGTTATTTACTGTCACCGTAACGGTGGCGGTGTCAGAACCACCGTTGCCATCGCTTATGGTGTACGTGAACGTGTCGTTGCCGGCAAAACCTGCGGCCGGCGTGTAATCAATAGTGTCGTCACTGGGATCCGCCGGCGTACCACCATCGTTAATCACCGTAGTGCCGCCGTTGGCGGTGGGGGAATCCGAAGCAGTGATGGTCAGCGGGTCATTGTTGGCATCCGTGTCATTGGCCAGCACGTCAATGTTGACCGCCGTGTCGGTGGGCGTCGTTGTGCCATCGTCATTGGCGACCGGCGGCGCGTTGTCGACCGTTACCGTGACCGTAGCCGTGTCCGACCCGCCGTTGCCATCGTCAATCGTGTACGTGAACGTGTCGCTGCCGGCAAAGCCTGCCGCCGGCGTGTAATCAATGGTGTCGTCCGATGGATCGGCCGGCGTACCGCCATCATTGATCACCGTCGTACCACCGTTGGCCGTAGGTGAATCAGAAGCAGTAATGGTCAGCGGATCGTTGTTGTCATCCGTATCGTTGGCCAGCACGTCGATGTTGACGGCGGTGTCCGTGTTGGTGCTGGCCACATCGTCGTTGGCCACGGGCCCGGCGTTGTTGACGGTGATGGTTACCGTAGCCGTGTCCGAACCACCGTTGCCATCGTCAATCGTATAGGTAAACGTGTCGCTGCCGGCGAAGCCCGGGGCCGGCGTGTAGTCTATAGTGTCATCACTTGGGTCCGCCGGTGTGCCGCCGTCATTGATGACCGTGGTGCCACCGTTGGCCGTCGGCGAGTCTGATGCTGTGATGGTCAGCGGATCGCTGTTGGCATCCGTGTCGTTTGCCAGGACATCGATGTTCACCGACGTGTCCGTATTGGTACTCGCGCTGTCATCGTTGGCCACCGGAGCCGCATTGTTCACCGTCACCGTGACGGTGGCTGTATCCGAACCGCCGTTGCCATCGGAAATGGTGTACGTGAACGTGTCACTGCCGGCGAAGCCCGCGGCCGGCGTGTAGTCAATGGTGTCGTCTGAAGGGTCCGCCGGTGTGCCGCCGTCGTTGATCACCGTGGTGCCACCATTTGCCGTGGGGCTGTCGCTGGCGGTAATGGTGAGCGGATCACCGTCGGCGTCTGTATCGTTGCTCAGCACATCAACGGCAATTGACGAATCCGTCGCTGTGCTGGCCGTGTCATCGTTGGCTACCGGTGATCTGTTTACTGCGGGCGTATTAGAAGCGTAATCGTCTTCTGCAGGGTCGCCATTTCCTGGCGTCGCATCGGGATCCGCGGAATCCGATGCGGTGACCTCTGCCACGTTTTCGTAAGGGCCAACTGCATTCACAGTCACGGTAATGTTCAGGCCGGCCGAACCCGGGGCGGCGAGGTCGCCTACGGTCCATACGCCGGTTGCGGGTGCGTAACTTCCACCGCCATCATCGCTCTGATAGGTATACCCCGCCGGCAGTTGATCGGTTACCTCGACGCCAGTCGCAGCACTGGGTCCACCGTTATTGAGCGTCAGAGTAAAAACAATGGTCTCGCCAGCCTGAGGTGTCGGGTTGTCCACCGACTTGGAGAGCGAAAGGTCGCTGGTCGGTGCCAGTACGGTATCGTTATCAGTGCCCGTGTTATTACCGGAATCCGGGTCCCGTTCATTGATAACCGTTGCCGTAGCTGTATTTAACACCGTGCCAGTAGCGTCCGTGAGCGTTGGCGCAGTTACCGAAAACGTGGCGACCGCCGAACTGTCCAGATCGACGGTCGTGGAAATATTCCCCGCTGTCGGACCTGAATCTGCGCAGGTACCTACGCCCGCTATCGAACAGGTCCAGCTGACCGACGCGACGTCAAATACCGACGGATCGAAGGTATCGCTGACCTGGATACCGGTTCCGCTGTCCGGGCCCGCGTTGGTTATTGTGATCGTATAAGTGATCGTCTGGCCCGGAACTGCGCTGACGAGCCCGTCAGTCTTGGCAACGGCGATATCAGCGCCCGGGATGTTCAGGTCATTATCAATACTGCCGCTGGGCTGACTCGGCAGCGCGCCACATTCTCGCTGGAAATTTGACTCTGCGGTGGTAGTGACGGTCGCATCTCCGACGGCGGGCGAGGGTGGCAGCGCCACGGCCACAAGCAGATCGAAAACCTCGAATGGCGCGAGGGTGCCCGTGTCCGGAACGCTGTTGCCGTTGGTGTCGGTCAGGAGCACATCGGCAGGGTCAAAGGCGCCGACCGTGCCGAGATCACGATAATAAGTGTACGAGGCCGGCGACCAGTCGCCCACCGAACTGGAAGTCAGATCAAACACGTCAGTGCCGTTGCCGGAGTTGGTGAACTGGTGAACAAGGTAAGTCGGATCACCGGCTACTACGTTGATCGGGGTCGGTGTTATCGACGCGTATTGGTTAGAGCCCGAACAACGGCCACCGCAGCCGCCCATGTTGTCATCGATCTGGTTTGGAAGATTAGGAATCTCGAAAGAATTGGAATTTGTTGAAGAAGTGTGCCAGCGAATGGCGGTTTCCGGCGATGCGCCCAGCTTGGCCCAGTCAATGGCCCATTCCATCTGAACGCCGTTACTCGGTCCGCTTGTGCTGCCAACTGCGTCTGCCGCCGGCAGCGTTTCAACAAAGTTAAGGTAGCCAGGAATCGTATAGCCATCTGAAAACCCGCTGCCATCGACCATAGGATCGCCGTTGACTGCATCTACAGCAATATAAGTGTAACGCTCAAACACAACCGTGCCGGTGTTGCCGCTCCACTTCGCCACCAGAACGGTCTCGCCATTCTCCATGAATCCGTTGTTGTTGGTGTCCCCGTAATAGATGTAATTCTGGGTGTTATTGGTGGACGCGGCTCGCGCTGTAAACATATAGAATCGCGATGCGGTCCAGGTCACAGTCGTTCGAATCATGTCGCGCCCGGTTGACTGCACCGGAGCGTCACGGTCACCGGCGCCGACCTCATCGCAGGCGTTGTTATCGAGGTCGCTTAGCACCGACGCCCAGTCGGTCATGTCGCCGTCAATAGTGATGCTGGTCTGGGTCATCAGTCCGTCCCCGAGACCGCATGCGCAGGCGCTGGACAGATCAAATGTCAGCCCCAGTTCCTGGCCAGACACGTCAGCACCAGCGACGGTTACTGCAACCGGATAGCCGGCCGGGCCGGGATTGCGAAAATTCCAGTTGAGCGGCGGCGTAGCAATGTCATCCAGAGGATCATCATTGTCATCGACAATGATTTCGTAGTCGCCGCTTGTCAGACCATCGAACGAGAAGTTGCCGGTGTAACCAGGTTCGCTGAAATCACCCTGTACAGCATCAATCACAGAACCCGTGCCTGCGTCGATAAGCTTGATCCACGCCTGGTTGCCGACGCCCTGTTCGCCCGGATCCAGCAAACCGTTGTCATTGCTGTCGTTGTAAACCGTGCCGGAAATGCTGAAGGCACTCATGGATACAGTCACCGTCGCAGTATCCGTCCCGCCTCTGCCATCGCTGATGGTGTACGTAAACGTGTCAGCACCCGAGAAGCCCGGTGGCGGCGTATAGTCGATATAGTCGTCAGCAGAATCGCCCGGTGTGCCGTTATCATTGACTGCTGTGGAACCGCCATTCGCTGTGGGGCTATCGCTGGCGATGATAGTCAGGGCATCTCCGTTCGCATCCGTGTCGTTGACAAGGACGTCGATGGCCACCGGCGTATCCAGTTCGGTGCCCGCGCTGTCGTCGTTGGCCACCGGCGGAAATTCCTCGACTAGCGTCAGGTTGCCGCTGAACTCAGAGGTGTTGTTGGCGCCATCACGACCGGTGGCAGTAAGAACTGTTCCCGCGGCAACTCCGGGGAGGGTCGCCAGGGGAATTGTAAAGCGGAAGCGATTGGCACTGGCGTCCGCGCCCTGGTTCAGCCCGTTTACCGGATTCGTGTAGCTGCCCGTACCGGCATCTGAGTCGGCAACCGGGTCATTGCCGCCTGCGCCGCTGCCGCCCTCGGTGATCGTTATCAGGTACGCCTGGCCTTCGCCGAAGTTGCTCGCATCAACACCGGCAATAAACAATTCGATGACCGCGCCCGGCCGCGCAAACCCATCGAGCACGAGATCCGTCGCTGTAACGCGCCCCTCGAGCAGGACTGGAAAATCAAAGCCGGCGTTCTGGTCTGCCGCAATCGTTGCGCCATCATTGACGGAAACACCATCGCCGTTCGGGTTACCGCTGGTGTTGAGCTGATCCAGATCAATGCCGAGGCCGCCGTTATTGTAGATGACGTTCCGACTGATCCGGTTCTGCTGCGAAGGCGCCGCCAAATTAGTGCCATAGGAGACAACGAGGCCGGCGCCTTGAGAGCCCTTGATAACGTTTCGTCGCACGACGCTGCCATTGCCGAAGACCCGGATGCCGCCGATTTCGCCAGTTGCTATGTCCAGCTGGCCGCTATCGATGACGGAATTGTCTTCGATGGTGAAAGGACCACCTGCCTGCCAGCTCTCGATGCCATAAGCATTTGCGGCGAATACCCGGTTCTCGCGAACCGTGATCGTCTGCCCGTTCGAACCCTCCAGCGTAATGCCGTCGTCATTCTCTGACTCCAGGCCAGCACGATAAACCTCGTTTCCTTCCACAAGGCTCGTGTTGGCAACCTGGATGGCGGCGTCACCGGTGAATCCGATGAAGTTATTGATCACGTTTGCGGCACCGGTATCTACATAGATGCCGCCGCCCTCCACCCGAGTGCCGGCCAGACTCAGATCCGGGTCGCTGCCGTCGGCCCTGAGTCCGATGAAGTTCTCCGTTGCCAGGCCGCCGCTTCCGCCGCCACTGAACAGCACGGCGTCATCACCGCCAAGAAGGTTGAATATCGCGACGCGCGCGATCGTGCCGTTGTTGCCGGCAAACTCGAAGCCGATGCCCTGATCATTGACATCAATTTCGAGCTCCGGCCGGAAATAGTTCGGCAACTGCGGTTCGTCTCCGGTGCCCTCGCGCCCGTCCGGGCCCGCACCAACATCCCGGCCGGCAACCTCAGTATTGCCACTGGTGCCGAGATTGGTATCAACAACGGAAATGCCGTCCGCAAAATCGTAGGCGCGACCATCGATCGTTGTGTCGCCGTCCGCTATTGCAGGCAGCGTGCCTGTCAACGCAACCGTCCACCAGGACCCGCTGTTTGCAGCGACCGCAGGCACAAAGCGCAGCGCGTTTGCCCCGCTCAGTGCATTGGCATTTTGAACAAACTGGCGCAGCGATCCCTGAACGCTCCTTGCAGCACCGCCATCGTCATCGCCGTCGCGCACGTTGGTCTGGACGTTGAACGAAAAAGCAAAGTCCAGGCCAGTAACGTCACCGGCAATGACGTCTGCCCGGCCAACGTGCTGATAACTGTTTGCCGCAGGGCCCGTGTCAGCGGAGTTAAAACTGTCCGACACGCCTGCGGTGCGGCCGCCAAAACGGGAGCTGACGTCAAGGGCCAGCGTCGCCGGATCGTCGCCATAGGTCTGCTCAGCCCAGACATTCGCCTGCGTAAAGCCTCCGTTCAAAGCTGCCGCTGGCGCCACGGATTTTGAATCAACGGCAACCAGGAAACGGGCGCCGCTTGCATCGGTCGACACCGTGAAGCTGTAGTTGCCTGAGGCATCCGTGGTTTGTTCGGAGAAGAACGAGTCGCCGGCATCCACGACGCCGTTGTCGTTGACGTCAGCGTAAATGCGCACGTTGACGCCGGGTGCTCCTATCGAGTCGCCGAGGAGCGAATCGCCATTCAGTTCTTCGTAAACCGTGCCGGAAATGTCCGCAATGATGATGGCCAGGTTGCACGATGTCGGCCGACCCGATGGCGTCATCACCGCATTGAGGTACATCCGCCGGCCGTTGATTTCTTCAATACTCTTGTCGCCGAACGAATGGGTGCCAAGGTAATAGACCAGCGACCCGGTGCCAGCGGTGAGCTTGGTGGCCGAAGCGGCAATCTGCTGGGGTGCCGGGATATTCTGTGCGTGGAACTGCGTTGCGCCGCGCCAGACGTTGGGGGGTGCCGGCGGCAAAAGTACCCAGTCGTTGACACTGCCGCCGCCTGCATCTAGCGCGCCCTCAAACTGACTGTAGGAGAGATCCGGGTTCGCGTAGTCAAACAGCTCATTGCCCGTGTTGTCCACCTCGATGCCATCGGTTGACTTGAACAATCCGAAAGCCGAGTTGTTCTCATAAGTTTCGATGGCGGCGCACTGGGCCAGGAAGTTGCCGCCGCCGTTTACGAACTGGCGGATGGCTTCGGCCGCAGTATCCACTAAAGGATCGTCTGGATTTTCATTCCAGTGCGGCTCTGAACCAAAGGTGAAGCATGCGTCAGCGTTAATGGTGGCGAGAGTTGCTGCAGAAATGACTTCGTAGTGAACATTTTCGACAAAGCCTGCTTCAAGCAGCACGTCACCATGCACGTCGGCCTTGCCGCCATCGTCAAAAACAGCGACCTTGGGCTTGTTCAGAAGCTCGTAGCGCACATCTACAGTCGCATCCTGCGTCAGCTCGTGCACCACAACGCTGTTGGCAAAAGATGTGATGATCGGTGTGGCAAGACCCACGAAGTCCCGATGGACGATAAACGGCCCGCCGCGAAAGTCGCGGAACGCGGTTGCGCCGGCGCTGGGATAAAGCTGGCGCGACTCAGCGTTGAAATCGATGCCATCTTTGGCCTTGCCCGCCGTGATGGCCCACTTGAGCGGAACACCGCCGTGCAGCAGATGCGTGGCAAGGCCGTACGCCGTCAGGTTGAAATCGAGCCCGCCAAGATTCTGCTTGTCGTTGTCCATCGGGATGATGAGTGATCCCGACGGAATCACCTGCGGTGTCGGTGACGGGTTCGGCAGGTCAGGATTCGCGCCGGCAGTGCTGCCAAGGAAACAGCAAACACCGGTGACTACGATGTTGCGCAGGATGTCAGTCAGTTTTTTGCCGGTCAGGCTCAAAAGAGAACCCCGGCTTGTTTGTCTGAAACGGAGGGGGCCAAGGAGAAAAAGCGCGAGATGGCGCTTCCCGGTTGCCGTGGCCTGGCACTTAGTCGAATATCATTTTTCATGCTCCTCGCGCCCCTTTTTGCAACAACCGAAATGCTGGCTTTCGGCTGGCCGGGATGCTTTCCCGGGCTTTCCTGCGGACCGCTGTCCGGCCTGGCATAACATATTGCAAGAATCATGCCCGCCTTGAATGCCGACCACATCACAAATGAAATCAATGGGTTCAATGAAAAATGGCCGATTTAGGCAGGAAATATCCGACTGTTTCACGCGTGCTGGCGCGGCTATCGGCCAAATGTGACGCAAATTGTCAGCTTTTCGAGGCATTTGCGCGCGTAAGCCCCGGAATTCACTCACTAAGCGGGGACGCCGTTTTCTGCACCGCGCCGGAAAACCGGGGTGTTGCCCTGTTCGCGGCTCTGGCAGGCGTTGATCGTCCTGCGAGCATCAGCCGGCCGCCTGTTTATTAAACCCGGCTCGCAACGCGCAGAATTACGTTTTTTTCAGAAGATCGCGTATTTTTCGGTGTTTTTAGAGGCTATTATCGGGTTTTTCTGACTCCAGCAGGCCCTGAGGATCTCTAATCGCAAGCGCCTTCGCCTCTCCCTTTGGCAGATCAAACGTAACTACCCTGTGGCGGTTGGTGTCGGCGATAAAGAGCGTGTCGCCCAGCAGGCTGACGCCACCAGGCTCATCAAGCTCGGCCTCACTGCCTATGAGCGTCCGGCTCTCACGGGTAGCCGGATTAATACGTTTGATCTTGCTGTTGTAGGTGTCGGCAACCAGCAGGCTTCCTTCCCACCACACGAGGTCTTTCGGGTGCTGCAGCCTTACCTTGTCGCCGCGCCCGTCTATATCACCGAAAGCAAACAAACCCTGGCCAACGATGGTATCGAGCTTGCCGTCAGGGTCGATATCGGCAGCCCGGATTGCGCTCGCCTCGCTGTCAGCAACGTAGATATACTCACCGTCCGTTGCGAGACCACTGGGTTGGTTCAGCCCGGCACTAAGCAGCCTCCCGTCTTTTAGCTCTTCGCGGCGCGAGCCGGCGTACTCGCGCAGCTCTTGCTGCGCCGGATCGTAAATCCACAGCTGATGCTGGCCGGCCATTGCGATATACAAAAGCCCGTCATGGTAGAGCAGCCCCCACGGCGAGTTCATGCCCGTCGTAGCTGCGGGTCCCGAGTCGCTGGTCTGGTATACCTGCCTGCCAACGCCCGCAACGGTGCTTACTTTTTCTGCCGCAAGATCAACTTTGCGGATGACGTGGTTCTTCGTATCGGCCACGTAAAGAGTGTCCTTGCTTGCTAACGCAAGACCTTGCGGCCGGAAAAACTCTGCGGCCTTGAAGTCTCCGTCTGCGAGACCCGCAGTCCCGCAACCGATAACCGCGGTGACCTCGCCGTCCAGATCCGTGACAACAATGCGGTCATGATTGGTGTCGGCAATGAACAACCGCTTGCTTACTCCGTCGGCCAGCACGCGCCCCGGAAACAGGAGCTTCGAGTCTTTGAGCAGTGATTTCTCGAGCACGAGCGCAACGGGCGCGCGGTTTATTTTTCCTTCCTTTTCAAACTGGCGAATCGCGCCGCCAATAACCCGATCAAGCAGGTCGTAATGACCTTCGCCGGAGACGGCGCCGATCAGTCGGCCTTCCGGATCAATCAGTGCAAGATGCGGCCAGCCGCGGGCACCATAGCTGCGCCAGATACGCATGTCGCGATCGTTGACCACGGCATGCTCGAGGTCGTAGCGCATGGTTATTTTTCTCACGGCAGAGGTCTTTTTCTCGTGGTCAAACTTCGGGCTGTGTACGCCAATAACGGCCAGCGCGTCGCCGTATTTCGCCTCGAGCTTCTTGAGATCCGGGATGATATGAATGCAGTTAATGCAGCCAAAGGTCCAGAAGTCGAGCAAGATCACCTTTCCTCTCAGGCCCTCTATACTCAGCGGCTTGCCACCGGTGTTGATCCAGTCAAGACCTTCGGGAAACTCGGGGGCCGGATCCTCGCCCGCATAGGACGGCTGCGCCTGCGGCGAAGCTGCCCGGGTGTTCATCGAGGAAAAAAACCAGGCCGAAACAGTGCCGGCGCCGAGGAAGGCCAGGATCATCAGAGGGAGACGCTTACCTTTCCAAAAAGCGGCGTTCATAATCTGGCTCCGGGATTCGCACTAAAGACGAGTCTCACTATGACCGCCGTGCGAAGCGGGCGTTCCCGCGGCGAAACTAATCGATCTTAGCGAACCAGCAGCGACATGAACTCGGTGACCGGGAATCGCTCCAGCTTCGCCTGGTCATCAAACAGTTCGGTGAGGCTCTCGACTTGGCTGTCGGAAAGCTTGCCGGCAATGCTGGATTTGAACTTCTCTACCAGCACGGGAATGCCCTCTTCACGACGCTTGCGGTGCCCGATTGGATAGTCCACGTGCACCCGTTCGGTGGCTGTCCCGTCTTTGAAGTGAACCTGGATAGCATTGCCGATATAGCGCTTGTCCGCAGCGAAATATTCTTCCGTAAAGGTTTTGTTTTCCGTGACCTGCATTTTTTCACGCAGTATATCGATGCGCGGATCGCTGGCCACATCGTCTTCATAGTCGGCGGCGGTAAGGCGCCCAAAGACAAGCGGCACCGCAATCATGTATTGAAGACAGTGATCGCGGTCCGCCGGGTTATCCAGCGGCCCGATCTTGTCGATGATGCGTACGCCGGGTTCCTGCGTCTCAACCACGATTCGATCTATGTCCTCGATGCGGTCGCGCACACTCGCGTGCAGGCTCATCGCGGCTTCCACCGCTGTCTGGGCGTGAAACTCAGCGGGATACGAAATCTTGAACAGCACGTTCTCCATCACGTAGCTGCCGTAGGGTTGAGAGAACGACAGGGGTCGACCTTTGAACAACACATCGGAGAAACCCCAGGTCTTGGCACTCAGCGCCGACGGATAACCCATTTCGCCGCGCATGGCGATAAGTGCCAGCCGAACGGCGCGGCTGGTTGCGTCACCCGCCGCCCAGCTCTTGCGCGATCCCGTATTGGGCGCGTGGCGGTAGGTGCGCAGCGCGCCGCCATCAATGAACGCGTTGGAAACGGCATTCACAATCTGGTCGCGGCTCCCTCCAAGCATGTCGGTGGCAACAGCCGTCGATGCAATGCGCACGAGCAGCACGTGATCAAGACCAACGCGATTAAAGCTGTTCTCCAGCGCGATAACGCCCTGAATTTCATGCGCCTTGATCATCGCTGTCAGTACGTCACCGACCGTCAGGGAATCGCCGCCCTCCACCACGCGCGTTCGACTCAGATAATCTGCCAGCGCGAGAATGGCGCCGAGGTTGTCTGACGGGTGGCCCCACTCAGCGGCGAGCCAGGTGTCATTAAAGTCCAGCCAGCGCACGAGCGCACCAATATTGAAGGCCGCGTTTACGGGGTCGAGTTCATAGGCCGTACCCGGCACTCGTGCGCCGCCCTGCAGCGTAGCCCCCGGCACCACTGGGCCAAGCAGCTTCGTACAGGCCGGATAGTCAAGCGCCTGGAACGCACAGGCCAGCGTATCCATCAGGCAATACCGGGCTGTGCTGCGCGCCACGTCTCCGTCAGCGCTGAACCCTGAAACGTATTCTGCGATCGCAAGCAGCTCTTTATCGGGATCGGGTCGATTGGCGATACGAATATCTGCGCCGGACATAAGTCGTTTCCTTTTTTGTTATCAGCCGCGGCTGCTTAGTTCGATAAACGGCCTGGGCCCTGGCCCAATATACTCAGCGCCCGGCCTGATCAGCTTGTTGTCCGCGCGCTGCTCTTTAATATGCGCACACCACCCGCTGGTTCGTGAACATACAAAAAGGGGCGTGAAAAGCGGTGTTGGCACGCCCATAAAATGGTAAGCGGACGCGCTGAAGAAGTCGGCGTTGGCAAACAGCTTCTTTTCGTCCTGCATGACTTTTTCGATAACGTCGGACACATCATAGAGATACGCATCGGGAGCATCGGCCGACAGAATCTTCGACCACTTCTTGTTAATGGCGTTGCGCGGATCCTTGAGCTTATAGACTGCGTGACCGAAGCCCATAATTTTTTCTTTGCGCGCCAGCATCGCCTCGACGCCCGCGCGCGCCTCCTCGCGGGTCTTGAATTTCTCGATGAGCTCCATTGCCGCCTCGTTGGCACCGCCGTGCAAGGGGCCGCGCAGCGCACCAATCGCGCCCGTCACCGCCGAGTGCATGTCCGAGAGCGTGGCTGCTATTACCCTGGCGGTAAACGTCGAGGCATTAAACTCGTGCTCCGCGTACAGGATGAGTGAAACGTCCATGTATCGGCGGTGTTCCTCAGGTGCCTCGCGCCCGGTGATCATCCTGAGGATGTGGCCCGCCATTGAGTCATCGTCCGTTTCAGTATCGATGCGCTTACCGTCATGCGCAAAACGGTACCAGTAGGCCATCATGGAAGGAATGCTGGCGAGCAGCCTGTCGGCCACGCGGTCCTGGTTTTTAAAATCGCCTTCGGGCTCGAGGTTGCCAAGCATCGAACAACCGGTGCGCAGGACGTCCATCGGGTGCGCGCCTGCAGGAATCTTCTCGAGAACCTCCCTGAGGACAGCCGGTAAGCCGCGCTTTTCCTTGAGCGCCTCGCGGTAAGCACTCAGCTGCGCCTTGTCGGGCAATTCTCCGTAGAGCAGCAGATAGGCAACTTCTTCAAAACTGCCGTCCTCAGCCATCTCTTCGACATCGTAGCCGCGGTAGTGCAGCCCGTCGCCGCTTGCGCCGACGCTGCAAATACTGGTGGAGCCTGCGTTGATTCCGCGCAGCCCGCTTCCCTTGTTATCGCTCATCTCAATGACTCCCGGTTGTCAGTCCTTGTCTTGTGCATACAGCTCATCGAGTTTTTGCTCGTAGTCGTGATAACCAAGCATGTCATATAGCTCGTCACGAGTTTGCATGGTATCGAGCACATTCTTTTGCGTGCCGTCTTTGCGAATTGCTTCGTACACCCGCTGAGCAGCCTTGTTCATCGCCCGATAAGCACCGCAGCAGTAAAGAATAATATCGACGCCCGCGGCGGCCAGCTCGTCGCGACCAAACAGGGGCGTGTGGCCGAACTCTGTGATGTTGGCAAGAATTGGAACCCCAACGGCCTCTTTAAACTGCGTGTACTGCTCTAGCGTTTGCACGGCTTCGGGAAAAATCATGTCGGCCCCCGCCTCGACGCAGGCCGTGGCGCGCTCGATTGCCCGGTCAATTCCTTCTCCCGCGAGCGCGTCGGTTCGCGCCATAATCACGAAGCCATCGTCGCTGCGCGCATCCACCGCGGCCTTAACCCGATCCACCATTTCACCTTTACTGACGATGGCCTTGCCCGGCCGATGCCCGCAGCGCTTGTTGGAAACCTGGTCTTCGATGTGCAGACCGGCAGCGCCCGCCTTGATAAACTGCCGAACTGTCCTCGCGATGTTGAACGCGCCGCCCCAGCCAACGTCAGCATCAACCAGCAGCGGAAGATCGCAGGCGTCGGTGATGCGTCCGATATCGATCGTTACGTCTTCCATGGTGCTGATGCCGAGGTCGGGCATGCCCAGTGAATTGGCAGCAACGCCGCCACCGGACAAATAGATGGCCCTGTAACCAACCCGTTTGGCCATCAGCGCTGTGTACGCGTTAACCGTGCCGATGAGCTGCAGCGGTTTTTCAGCGACGACTGCCGCTCGCAAACGCTTGCCCGCTGATTGCCTGTCACTCATTCAAGACTCCTGGGCCGCCTGCATAAGCGCAATTGGCGGCCTGATCGGGGGCGGCATTTTACCTCAGCCAGAAATTTTTGACCCACAGCGCCCCGGCAGGCGCGCGGCAGCGTACAATTACTGGATGCCCGATCAAAGCGTTGAACTCAGCGTCAAAGCCAGCAGTCGCAAAAGGCCCTATCGCATCGAGGTGCTGGGCCAAAAAGACAAGGTCTCGGTTTTCTGCGACTGCCCCGCCGGAGCGCTGGGCCGATTCTGCAAACATAAGGCCGCGGTGGTCGCCGGCGATATGTCGCTGCTCGCGCTGCCAGAGGAAGAAAAAGCGCAGTGGGCCGACACTCGCGCCCTGATGTCGCAATCTACCCTGCCGGCTAAACTCGATGAGCTGCGTGCTGCCGAAAAGGACTCCGAAGTCAGCAAACAGCAGATCAAGAGCCTGAAGATGCGATTGTCGCGAATGATGCAGGATGGCGCTTAGGCGCTAATAGCGTGCCTTCCGGGCAATCCTTTAACCTGGCCTGTCAGGCGTTGATGCGCACCACCGTGCGCCCGCGCACGCGACCGCCCAGAAAGTCTTCGAAGGCCCCCGGCAGCTCGGCAAAATCTATTTCGCTTGTGCGAATGGCGTCCAGGTGGCGAGGGCGCAGGTCGCTGGCAATGCGCGCCCAAACCTGTTTGCGCTCGTCCCTTGCGGTCTTGACCGAGTTAATGCCCAGAATACTGACACCACGCAAAATAAACGGCATAACCGTTGTGTGCAGTTCGTGGCTGCCGGCCAGCCCGACGCTGGCAATGTTTCCCCACCAGTTTACGGTTCGTGTCAGCCAGGCAAGCATGTCGCCGCCCACGTTATCAATGGCACCGCCCCAAAGCGCCGTCTCCATCGGGCGCGCACCAAATTCAACCTCGTTCCGGTCAAGCACCTTGTCTGCACCGATCTGCCTGAGCCACGACGCAGCATTTTTCTTGCCACTGATCGCGATAACCTCGTAGCCCGCGCCAGCCAGCATATCTACCGCGACGCTGCCAACGCCGCCACTCGCACCCGTTACAACGACGGGTCCGCGCTCCGGGTTTTGCCCGTTGCGCTCCATCCGATGGATAGCCAGCGCTGCAGTAAAACCGGCCGTCCCGAGGGTCATCGCGTCGCGCGCGTCAAACCCCTCCGGTATGGGTATTACCCAGTCGCCGTCGACCCGCGCGTACTCAGAATAGCCGCCGTCGACCTCTTCGCCCAGCCCGCAGCCCGTAACCAACACCGTCTGGCCGACGTGAAACCTCGTGTCTGAACTCTCCACGACATCACCGGCCAGATCGATGCCGCCCGTCAGTGGGAAGCTTCGCAGTATCTTGCCTGCGCCGGTTGCAGCCAGGGCGTCTTTGAAGTTTATGCCCGAATAACGTACGCGCACGAGCACCGGCCGATTACCGAGATCGCGCAGCGTGCGGTCCTCGAACCGGGCGTGTACAGATTTGCCGTCTTGATGGATGCGGTAGGCCTTGAACTCTTCCACGTCTTTTCTCCTCAGGCCGCGGTCATGCGGCTCAACCAGACATCGAGACCCATTGAGTTTAGCTCGATATCCATGCCGAGTACGTCTTCGCGCTGTCGATCGCCGCCCCGATAGCCGTGCTCGCTGAGACGTTGCCAGACATAATCGCGCATGCCGTCGGCAATATTTTGCATGCGGTCCTCCCGGTCTTCGCAGCCCTCGGCGATTGCAACGAATGCATCGATGTCCGCGTGCAGGTCTTTTGCGAGACGAGCGATTGAAGTTACCTTGCTGTAGTGCGTCAGAAAAATCGCCTCGGGCTCGAAACTCAGCATGAGGTCTATAGAGGCATGTGCCGCCTCAGGGTCAAAGTGCACGGGCGTTGTGGTTGGAATAATAAACTCGCCATTGTCCGTGTCGAGTTCGCGGTAAGACACGCCAAATGAATCGCCGGAGAAGATCGCTTTTGCAGCCGGGTCAACGATACTGTAGTGATGATTTGCATGCCCCCGGGTATGAAGTAGCTTAAGCTCGCGCACGCCGACGCTGGTTACCTCTCCGTCGGCCACCTCATGAACCCGCTCACCGGCAACCGGTACTATCTCGCCATATAAACGACGATACTCGGCGTCACCGTAGACGGCCCGGGTGCCTTGAATGAGCTTCGCGGGGTCTGTCATGTGACGCGCGCCGCGCGGGTGCACAAATAACGTCGCCTCAGGAAGCGACTGCATCAGCTGACCCGCGCCGCCCGCATGATCAAGATGGATGTGCGTGAGTAAGACATGCGACACGCACTCCGGTGACAGCCCGAGATAGTTGAGGGCCCCGAGCAGGCGGGGAATCGAGTTTGCTGTACCGGTATCTATAAATGCGGCGCGCTCACCGCTGACGATGAGGTGGCTTGCGGCCAGCCCGGGCCGAACGTAGCCGGCATCTACCGCGTAAATGTCATGGCCCATGTCCTGAACGAAGTTTTCGGGTTGCACGTTGTTTCCTTATGCTTAAGGGCCGACACTGATATTGTTGCACGCCCGGCGTCGTGCCGGAACCCGCCTGCCTGGGTGGGGTCTTAAGCAGGAACCCATATCGGAGCATGAACCATGCGTGAGCGTTTTTTCCCAATTGCTTTTCTGACAATGACTTTGCTGGCATCTCCTCTCGCAGCGGAAGAGATGCTGCGGCAAATCGCGGTTGGCGGAAACGGTGATATATCCGTTGCGCCGGATCGCGCCAACGTCTCTCTGGGCGTGGAAATGCGCGCCCGCGAGCTGCAGGCAGCGCGTGATGAGGTAAGCAAGGTGGTGACAGATTTCCTTTCTCTCGCCAAAAAGCTGGACATCGATAAAGAATCGCTGAACACATCGCAGCTCACGATCAGGCCAGAATACGAATGGATAGCCGCGGCCCGCAAACGCAGGCTTACGGGTTACTACGTCGCTCGGCAAATCAGCGTCGATCTTAAGGATCTCGAAAAGCTGGGCCCGCTGCTGGAGCGCGCCACGGAACTGGGTATCAACAATGTGTCGGGGCCCTACTTTTCATCGAGCCGCGAGGCCGAACTGAAACGGGTTGCGCTCAAGCGGGCGGCGGAGGATGCGCGCCGCAACGCGGAGGTGATCGCGATGACGCTGGGCGCGACACTCGGGCCGGTCCGCAGCGTCCAGGCGCAAGGGGCCAGTCTGCCACCACCGAGGCCACAGCTTCGTATGGAATCGATGAGCATGGCCGCGGACAGCGGCGGGGCCGAAGAATCTTACGAGGCGGGTGAGATCAAGCTGACCTCCCAGGTCAACGCGGTGTTCGATTTGCTGATTGCACAGTAGCGCGTTGCTTCGGGTCGCCGGTCTGAATTAACCTGGCAGCGCTTCGGCAATATCCTGCATAAGGCCGTTGTCCCGTGGGGTTACGCCTGACGGGTATCGGCCCACAGGCAGGCCGCGATGATCGATGAGAAACTTTTCAAAGTTCCATGCAATGTCACCCGGGAAGCCCTGCGCGGGATCCGTAAGCCATGCGTAGAGGGGGTGCCGGTTTGCGCCATTGACCTCGGTCTTTTTGCTCATGGGAAAACTGACCGAATAGCGCGACGTGCAGAATGAAACAATCTCTTCTTCGCTGCCGGGCTCCTGGGCGCCAAACTGGTTGCATGGCACACCGATAACAGTGAAGCCCTTGTCCGCAAGCTCGTCATGCAGTGACTGCAGCGCTTCATACTGGGGCGTAAAACCGCACTCGCTCGCCACATTCACAAGGAGCACGGCCTTGCCGCGCGCCTGCGCAACAAGATTCTCACCGCTATGAATATCTGCAAGCTCGAAATCCGCTAAGGCCGTCATGCTCTTGTCCCTCGTTTGCCTGTGACTTAATTTTCGGGGTCTATGCTAGCATCTTGTCGCGTCCGCACTGCCCGACACGGAAACCGCTTGTGAAAAAAACCCTCTTCTTTACGTTGTTGCTGCTCGCCGTCGTGTTGCTGCTGATGCCCGCTGCCGTCGGGGTAAGCGCAGAAAATCAGTTTCGCCGCCTCGCCGCTAACGTGGAGGAGGCCGCTCCCGGATATCGCTTTGTCGTGGACGAATACGAACGCGGCTGGTTCAGCTCGCGAGCACGCTATCACCTGGAGCTCGGGCCGCAGTTAGTTGCTGAAATGCTTGCCGGCGACGGCGACATCGACCAGCTGCCGACGTTTGCCAGCGAGGCTAAAATCCTGCACGGCCCGATTTTCTTTGCTGGCTTTGGCGAGCCCGGCGTGTCCCTGCTCCCCGCGCTTGCGCACAGCATTGATGAAGTAACCGTAACCGGCATTGATGGTGAAAAAATAGCGATACCCGGCGCCATCAGTACGCGCCTCGGTTTCTTCGGGCATCATGTCAACGTCATTGCCTTTGATGCGCTCACAAGTAGTTTCGACGCGGGTGGACAACCGGCAGAAATCAACTGGGAGGGAATGCATCTCGAGACGCATTTCAATTCTTCCCTGGATGAAGTCGCGTTCAGCGGTGAAATCGGGGCCATGGGTCTTGTCATGAACGCGATTCGCGTTGAGATAGGGACATTGCAACTTGGTGGCGAGCAGCAATTGACCGAGTTTGGCTTCTGGTCTGGCGATCAGTCGGGCCGCTTTGCCGGCTTCGCGATGACCACCGGTGACGGGCCCGACTTTTCCATGGGTCAATTGTCCTGGAGCGCGACCATCAGCACTGACGACCGCGCCGTTGATCAGCACGTCGATCTGTCCGTCGACTTCATCGAGCTTGAGGGCTGGCGCAGCGGCACTGCAAGGCTCCTCGTTACCATCGACGGTCTCGATGCGGCGGCAATTGGCGCGCTGATCGAGAAGCCGGAGCGCATATTCTCGGCGGGCGGTGACGGCGCCGTTGGCGACATCTTCGGTCGTTTCGCGTTTTTTGAACAGCTGCTTGCTCATGGCCCCAGCGTCGATCTTGAGGAGCTGAGCATCGTGACCCCGGATGGCGTCCTGTCCGTCCGGGCCCGGATAAACGTCCCCGAAACAGCACAGGGAACCCTTGCCGAGATGCTCGCCAATCTGGATGCCAGTGCGAACCTGCAGTTGCCGGCAGCCCTTGCCGAACTGCTTGCGCTGCACAACCCTGAGGCTGGTGCACAGCTTGAGGGCCTGGTGGCCGCGGGCCTTCTGCTTGAGAAAGAGGGTGTTTTGATAATGGACGTTGCGCTTAAGGGCGCGCTGCTGACCATAAACGGACAGCCCATGGCGCTTCCTTTCCTGCTCTAGCCAGCCGGCTGCGAGCCATGGATTTCTTCGAGGCGATGACACGCCACCTCGCCGTTGGCAAAGGGCCTGAGTGCGGGCGCCGTTGCAGCGCACTTTTCGATTGCCCAGGGGCAGCGCGTACGAAAAGCACAGCCCGAAGGTGGCGAGAGCGGAGACGGCACCTCACCGGCCATCGCTTCGGGCAGGCGCTCTCGCTGGGTTTTGGGGTCGGCGACCGGGACCGCGGCGATCAGGGCCTGCGTGTAGGGATGACCTGGCGACTCAAACAGGGCCTCAGCCGGCGCGCATTCCACCACCCGACCCAGGTACATAACCATCACGCGGTCGCTGATATGCCGTACTACACCGAGGTCGTGCGCAATAAAAATCAGCGACAAGCCCAGTTCGTCACGTAGCCCTGTCAGCAGGTTGATAATCTGCGCCCGCACTGACACGTCCAGCGCACTGACGGGTTCGTCGCAAATGATGACCTTCGGTTGCAGCACCAGCGCACGCGCAATGCCTATGCGCTGACACTGACCTCCGGAAAACTCGTGGGGATAGCGGTTGACCAGGTCCCGGGTCAGCCCGACCTGCTGCATCGCATTTAACACACGAGCCTCGCGATCCTTGCGCAGCATATCCGGGAAGTGGACCTGCAGCGGCTCGGCGACGAGCCGCCCGACACTCATGCGCGGGTTGAGCGAGGCAAGTGGGTCCTGGAATATCAGCTGCAGTTCGCGGCGCCGTCGTCGAAGTGTTTTTAAGTCGCTGTCGGACAGCGAATGCCCCATAAAGGTCACCACGCCCGCACTGGCTGGTACGAGCCCCAGAATCGCGCGCGCAAGGGTCGACTTGCCGCACCCGGACTCGCCTACGACCCCCAGGGTTTCACCGTGTTTAAGTTCGAGGCTCACTGCGTCCACGGCGCGCAGCCGGCGCGCCTTGCTGAAAAACCCTTCTCCAGGAAGCATGAAATCAACGCTAAGGTCGTAAACGCTCAGCACGGACTCGCTCACGACGCACTCTCAAGGTGACAGGCGCTCAGGTGACCGGTACCGACGCTGAACTGCCCAGGCCTTTCGGATTCACAGATGTTCAGGCGCTGGTCGCAGCGTGCGACAAATGGGCACCCTGCCGGCAGGCAGCGCAAATCCGGCGGGCTCCCTTTGATCACGGTCAGCGGCGCATGCTTGTTTGCACCCTGCGATGGCATGGAGCTCAGCAGTCCCCGCGTGTAGGGATGGCGGGGCGCATAGAAAATCTCGTCGACGGGACCGCGCTCCATCACCTGGCCCCCGTAAATCACCAGCACATCGTCGCAGCTGCCAGCTACCACGCCGAGGTCATGGGTGATAAGAATTACGGCGGTGTGGAGCTCCGCCTGCAGCTCTTTTAGCAACCCGAGGATCTGTGCCTGGACGGTGACATCGAGCGCCGTGGTTGGCTCGTCCGCGATCAGCAGGTCAGGGTCACACAGCAAGGCCATGGCGATCATGACCCGCTGTCGCATGCCCCCGGAAAGTTCGTGCGGATAGCTGGCAAAGCGCGCGCCGGGATCAGAAATATGAACCGAGCGGAGCATTTCGACGCTGCGTTCACGGGCATCTGCCCGCTTCATGCCCTTGTGCTGCTCAAGCACTTCCATCATCTGGGTGCCGATGCGCAGGTAGGGATTAAGCGAAGTCATCGGGTCCTGAAATATCATGGCGATTCGCATGCCGCGCAGCTTGTTCATCTGCCGCGGCGGCAGGTTCAGAATCTCTTTGCCGTCAAAGCGCACGCTTCCCGCGGCGCTGCCGTTGCCGGCAAGCAGCCCCATCATCGCGAGCACGCTCTGGCTCTTCCCCGAACCCGACTCTCCCACGATGCCGAGGGTGCGGCCTTTGGCGACACTGAAGCCAAGCCCGTTGACGGCGTGCAGATCGCCCTCGGGCGTATTGAAACGGACATTGAGGTCGGCGACTTCGAGGATCATGCTATCGATCCCTCGGGTCGAGAGCGTCGCGCAGTCCGTCGCCGATGAAATTGAAGCAGAACAGGGTGGTGGCCAGGAACCCTGCCGGAAAGATCAGCATCCACGGTGAGCTCTCGAGCTCCTGCGCACCCTCGTTGACCAGCGCTCCCCAGGAAGTCAGCGGCTCCTGCACACCAAGCCCAAGGAAGCTGAGAAACGACTCCACGAGTATGACTCGCGGAATGGTCAGCGTGACGTATACCATGACCACGCCCAGCAGGTTGGGCACGATATGGCGGCGAATGATGCTGAATGTCGACGCGCCATAAGACTGCGCCGCTGCCACAAACTCCCGGTGCTTAAGGCTCAGGGTCTGGCCTCGCACTATGCGCGCCATGTCGAGCCAGGTTATCGCGCCGATGGCGACAAAAATCAGGAACAGATTCCGGCCAAACACGACCATAAGCATGATGACGAAGAACATGAACGGCAGCGCGTATAGAATGTCTACCGCCCGCATCATCAGGCCGTCGACTTTGCCACCGATGTAGCCCGCCGTTGCGCCATAGCTAACCCCGATAAGCAGGCTCACGAGGGTTGCCGCTAAACCAACCATCAGCGAAACCCTGCCGCCATAGAGCGTGCGCACGAACAGGTCGCGCCCAACCGAGTCGGTGCCGAAGATATGCCCGTCTTCAAGAGACGGCGGCTGGGATACCTTCGAAAAGTCTGCCTCGTCGAAGGAATAAGGAGCGAGCTGCGGGCCGATAAAAACCAGCACGAACATGAGCAGCAATATGAGCGCGCTCAGCAGTGCTGCGCGGTTGCCGGTGAGTCGGCGCAGCGCATCCTGCCACAGGCTGCGGCCCGCAACTATAACTGGCGGTGCGACGCTGTTCACGAGTGCCGCACCCGGGGATCAAGCAGCGCATAAACCAGGTCCACCAACAGGTTAAACAGCACAATCAATACGCCGAAAAACACGACGACGCCCATCACCAGCGTGTAATCCCTGTTGAGCGCACCCTGAACAAAATAGCGACCAAGTCCGGGCAGACCGAAAATCTGCTCGATAACCACGGACCCGGTGATAATGCCGGCCGTCGCGGGTCCCAGGTATGAAACTACGGGCAGCAAGGCTGGCTTAAGCGCGTGACGAAGAATGATGCTGCGCACCGGTAGTCCTTTTGCGCGCGCAGTGCGGATAAAATCGCTGCGCAAAACCTCGATCATGCTGCCACGGGTCAGTCGTGCAATGTAGGCGATCTGCGGCAAGGCAAGCGTGATAACAGGCAGTATCATGTGTGTGGATTGCAGCGTGTCGCCACCAAGACCGCCAGCAGGCAACCATCCAAGGTAGACCGCAAAGCAGAGAATCAAAAGCGGCGCCATCACAAAGTTTGGAACCGATATCCCGGTCATGGCGAAGGTCATCGCACCATGGTCAAAAATCGTGTTTTGCCTGAGCGCGGCAAACACGCCCACGCTGGTACCAACCAACAGCGCAAGGAGCATGGCACCGACGCCAAGGCGCAGGGACACGGGAAAGCCGGCAGCTATCAGTTCGTTAACCGTGTAGTCCCGATATTGAAATGAAGGGCCGAAATCGCCGCGCAGAAGATTGCCGAGGTAACGAAGAAACTGTTTCGGTAACGGCTCATCGAGGTGATAGGCCCGCTCAAGATTGGCCTCGATCTCCGGCGCAAGATTGCGCTCAGTATCAAAAGGCCCCCCGGGCGCCGCGCGCACCAGCGCGAAAGCCAGCGCAATGAGCAGCAGTAGTGTGGGTATCGCGCCGAGTATCCGGCGCACAGCGTAACGCAACACGGGCGAGCCCTTGTATCGTTTAGAGCGTCGGCGATCATAACACCGCCGTGTCAGCAGGCCGCGGTGATCCCCCGCTGACCCCGCGCCCCGCTAGTCTTTCTCGACGCGATAGTAGCGCGACTGGTCGCGGTTCATGATGTTCGGCTGATAGCCCTTTACCCACGGCTTGACCAGGTGCTTGCTGACGTAAAAGTACAGCGGCATGACGGGATAGTCAGACAGCATGCGCTGTTCCGCCTGGCGCAGCAGCAGGGCGCGCGCGGGCATGTCGGTCTCCAGTGCGGCCTGCCCAAGCAGCTCATCAAACGGCTTGTCGCTGTAGCCGGCGTCGTTCTGTCCGTGCCGGGAGTGCATGATCTCGAGAAAGGTGTTGGCGTCGTTATAGTCGCCCACCCAGCTGAAGCGAAAGACCTCCCATGCGTCACGCTTTTTGCGCGTTTGCAGAAACACCTTCCACTCTTCGTTGACCAGCGTGGTTTCAACGCCCAGCGCCTGCTTCCACATGGCGGCGATGGCCACCGCGATTTTTTTGTGGTTTTCGCTGGTGTTGTAGCGGATTTCGGTTTTGAGGGGCGCCATTCGTGAATAGCCGGCCTGCTCGTACAGCTCCTGCGCGCGCTGAATCCTCTGGGCGTCGGAGAGACTGGCCCACTCGTACTCAACCGGCTCGTGCCCATACACGCCCGGCGGCACGAAACCATAGGCCGCAACCTCGCCAACCCCGGTCACTTTTTCCACCAGTGTCTTTCGATCAACGGCCATGCTGAGCGCCTGGCGCAGCGCCTTGTTGTCTTTGAACGGCGGTTTTTCAAGGTTAAAAATATAGTAGTAAACACTGAGGTACGGCGCGGACCTGAGCTCCCCGCCGAGGTGCTCGCGGATCCACTTGAGCTGGGTGGTGGGGATTTCGAACGTGTAGTCCAGCTCATCGGCGCGATAGCGCTTCAGTTCAGCGTTGCGATCCTCGGTGTTGAAATAGTAAACCGTGTCGATGGCAACTTTGTCGCGCTCGCGATAGTGCGGGTTCTTTTTAATTCTGATGTGCGACTGCGCGACGTATTCATCAAGCATGTAGGGGCCGTTGCTCACCAGCTTGCCGGGGCGCGTGAACTGGTCGCCGTGCGCCGCCAGGCTCTGCCGGTGCACCGGAAACGTGGACGTATGGGTCAACATGCCCAGCAAGTACGGCGTTGGTGATTCCAGTTCAATGCGCAGGGTGTGATCATCAATCACGCTAACGCCCAGCGCTTCCGGCGGCAGCGTGCCGGCAATCACGGCGGCAGCGTTCTTAACCGGATTCAGAAGCTGCGCGTAAGATGACGCCGTGCCGGGGCTTACGCTTCTGCGCAAACCAAACGCGTAGTCCTCCGCCACCACTGCATCGCCGTTCGACCAGCGGGCGTCCTCATGCAGATAGAACGTGTAGCTGAGGCCGTCTTCGCTGATCTCCCATTTGCGCGCGCCGCCGGGCCGCAGCTCGGCCGCCACCGTCTCACCAACCAGGCCCTCGAAGAGGTCTCGCAGGATTGACCCGGACGACGTGCCCTCGGAGCGATGTGGATCAAGGGAGTCGGGGTCGCCGCCATTGCCACGACGAAAGGTCATCTGCGATGCCGCCCCGTCAGTGCTCGACAGCCCGGGCTCGGCGCCCTGCCCACTGTCCCCGCCGCAGGCTGCCAGAACCAGCGCCGCGATCAGAAACGCGGGCAGAACGGGCCTCGGGATGTTCATAGTCAGGAGGCGATGCGCCGAGGTCGGCGTTTCTTGAGGTGCACGAGCAGCAGGGAGATTGCCGCGGGCGTGATGCCGGGGATGCGGGCCGCCTGGCCAAGTGTTTCCGGCCGCCGCTCCTCGAGTTTCTGGCTGACTTCGGCCGAGAGGCCGCGCACCGACGCATAGTCGATGTCGGCAGGCAGGGTGAGTTCGTCATTGCGGCGGCTACGCTCGATCTCGTCATGCTGGCGATCGATGTAGCCTGCGTAGCGCGCGTGAATTTCAACCTGACGGCCAATGGAGGTGTGCACGCCCGCCCTTAGCGCCTCGTCGATGCCGTCTGGACAATCTGACAACCCCACCTTCGGTATGCTCGCAAGCGATTCATAGCTCACGCCCGGACGCTTCAGCAATTCGAGTGCCGTCGCTTCGCGCTGAAGGCCGCCGGAGAACAACTGCGCGGCCAGGTCTCCGGGCACATCCTGTGGGTGCACGACCAGCTTCCCGAGGCGAGCGGTTTCGCGCGCGATGGCTTCTCGGCGAATGTCGAACACGCGCCAGCGGTGATCGTCGACCAGGCCCAGTTCGCGGCCTTTTTCGGTAAGCCTTAAGTCGGCGTTGTCTTCGCGCAGGCTGAGACGATACTCCGCGCGGCTGGTAAACATGCGATAGGGCTCGCTGGTGCCGCGACTGATGAGATCGTCGATCAATACGCCAAGATACGCCTCATCCCGGCGCGGCCACCACGAGTCCTTGCCCTGCACGGTCAGCGCGGCATTGAGCCCCGCCAGCAACCCCTGTGCGGCCGCCTCCTCGTAACCGGTCGTGCCGTTAATCTGGCCCGCAAAATAAAGGCCCTTAATAAAGCGCGTTTCCAGGGAATATCGCAGGTCTCGAGGATCGAAGAAGTCGTATTCGATGGCGTAGCCGGCTCGCGTTATGTGTGCGCGCTCGAAGCCCTCCATGCTGCGTACAAACGCGAGCTGCACCTCGTAAGGCAGGCTGGTCGATATGCCGTTTGGATACAGCTCCCGGGTGATGAGGCCCTCCGGCTCAACAAAAACCTGGTGAGAGTTCTTCTCGGCGAAGCGAACAATCTTGTCTTCAACCGACGGGCAGTAGCGCGGGCCGACGCCGTCAATCGCACCGGTGAACATCGGCGATCGGTGCAGGGCCGCACGAATTATCTCGTGGGTGCGCTCATTAGTATGGGTTATGTGGCACGGCACTTGACGAGGGTGCTGGCCCTGGTGGCCGATGAAAGAAAACACGGGGCGCGGGTCGTCGCCATGTTGAACGGCGAGTTTGCTGAAATCAACGCTGCGGCCGTCGATACGTGGCGGCGTACCAGTCTTGAGACGACGCACGCGAAATGGCAGCTCGCGCATCCGTTGGGCCAGCCCGTTCGAGGGCGCATCACCGGCGCGGCCACCCTCGCTTTTTTCTTCGCCCACGTGAATGCGGCCGCCGAGAAATGTTCCAACGGTCAGCACCACGGCCGGCGCCTCAAAGCGAAGACCCGCGCTGGTTATCACGCCCGCAACGACCTCCCCCTCAAGGATGAGATCGTCTACCGCGCCCTGGAAAATCGCGAGCCCGGCTTGCGCGTCGACCAGTTCCCTGATCGCCTGGCGATAGAGGCTGCGGTCCGCCTGTGCACGCGTCGCCCTCACGGCAGGGCCCTTGCTGGCGTTCAGCGTTCGAAAATGGATGCCGGCGCGGTCTGCGGCTTTTGCCATGACGCCGCCCAACGCATCTATTTCTTTCACCAAATGGCCCTTGCCAATGCCGCCAATGGCCGGGTTGCAGCTCATCTGGCCGATAGTTTCGATGTTGTGCGTCAGCAATAAAGTGCGCGCACCGGCCCGCGCAGCGGCAAGCGCCGCCTCGGTCCCGGCGTGTCCGCCGCCAACCACGATGACGTCGTATCGGGCTCTGTATTGCATGGGTTTTGCTTGCTGGTGCGTGGGACAGCCCTCCATTTTATTCGGCCACCATGGAAATCACCAGCGCGGGAAACACCTGGCGGCAGCCAGCGATTCAACCTTCCGGGCCTCATCGCTACAAAGTTTTGCATTGCCAAGCATGAAATTATGGCCCTGAATGCGTAAAATCCGGGCACTTTTGATTTACCCCAAATAAATCCAACGACCTGGGAGCACGACAATGGCTAAGAAGATTGAAGACATAGAGGGCGTAGGCCCGTCCTACGGGGCAAAGCTGCGCGCCGCGGGTTGCCGCAACGTGGAGCAGCTTCTCGAAATGGGCTGCACGAAAAAAGGCCGCGAACATATCGCCGCCAAGACCGGGCTGAGCGAGGGCAACATCCTCAAGTGGGTGAATCATGCGGACCTGTTCCGTGTGAAAGGCATCGCCAGCCAGTACGCCGAGCTGCTCGAGTGTGCGGGCGTCGACACGGTCAAGGAGCTTCGCAACCGCAATGCCGAGAACCTCGCAGAGAAAATGGCGGACATTAATAAGCAGAAGCGTCTCGTACGCAATGTTCCGAGCGCGAAAGTAATCGCGGGCTGGGTGGCGCAGGCCAAAGTGCTGCAGCCGAAGGTCACGCACTGAGTAATCGTCGCGATTGCTTCGACAAGGCCGCCTTCGGGCGGCCTTTTTCGTTGCCCGGCCGCCGTGTCCTCTCTATGATGATGGCCCTGTGTTTTCAGGCTCTTTCACAATGACGTCAAATCACTTCGCGACGCTGGTCGCGTGCCTCACAGCCGCACTCTGGCCACGAATTACCGATGCCGCGCCCGCAAGCAAAATTGACCTTGCCCCCTGCGAATTAACGGGGAGCGGCGGCTTTGCCGCCATGGGAGCACGCTGCGGTCATCTGAACGTGCCGGAAAATCCGGATGACCCCGGTGGCCGCGAGATCGCGCTTTTTGTTGCGGTAATCGAATCTGAGGGCAGTGAAGTACCAACGGACGCGTTTACTTTTCTTGCCGGTGGGCCGGGGCAGGCCGCCACGACCTCTTTCGTTGATCTTCACCGCGCTTTTGAGCTCGTTCGTCGTGATCGTGACGTTGTGCTGGTTGACCAGCGCGGCACCGGGCGATCCGCGCCCCTCGAATGCAAAGAGGACGAGGCCCTGCTCGGACCTTCGCCGGACGCCGCGGCACTGATGGCCTCGCTGCGGCTGTGTCTCGACAGTTTTGAGGCCGACCCACGCTTCTATACGACCAGCATCGCCGTGGACGACCTCGAGCGCGTGCGCAGGGCTTTGGGGTACGAGACATTTAACGTTTACGGCGGCAGCTACGGCACGCGCGTGGGTTTGCACTACCTGCGCAAGTATCCGGACAGCGTCCGCACGCTCATCCTTGACGGCGTGGTACCGGCGGACATCAGCCTCGGCCCGGGCATCGCGCTTACCGCGCAGCAGGCCCTGGAAAACATGTTCCTCCGATGTGATGCCGCCAGCGCGTGCGTTGAAAGTTTCGGGAATATCGCCACGTTGTTCGCCGGCCTGCAGAACGAGCTTCGCGAGCAGTCGCGAAGTGTTCGCCTCGCTGACCCGGTTACGGGCGAGCAGCGCGAGGTGGAATTCGGCTACGACCGCTTCGCCATCGCCATGCGCTTGCTGAGCTACGCACCGGAAAGCGTTGCAATAATGCCCCTGCTGATTCACGAGGCCGCAAATCGCGGCCATTATGGTCCGATCGCGGCGCAGTCCATCATGATCGAAACCAGCCTCAGCGAAGCGCTGAGCTTTGGCATGCACAACTCGGTTGTATGTACCGAAGACGTGCCTTTCCTCAGGAGCGACGACATTGATGTTGACGCGCTCAAGAAAACTTATTTGGGCGCCGGCCAGCTCGAACTGCTTCAGAACATCTGCAACGTTTGGCCGAGCGGCACCATCGACCCGGACTTCAAGGAGCCGGTGCGCTCTGATCTGCCGGTGCTGCTGCTCTCGGGCGGGGCGGATCCCATCACGCCGCCCGCCTACGCGGAACGCGCCGCGCAGACCCTGAGCAACCACATGCACCTCGTTGGCAAAGACATGGGGCACATCCTTGCGCCCGTTGGCTGCGTGCCCCGGCTCATGTCCCGCTACGTCAGCGAGGCAAGTCTTGGCAATCTTGACGCCGGCTGCCTCGACGCCGTTGCCCCCATGCCGTTTTTCACGTCTTTCAACGGGCCGAGACCATGATCGAGGTTCAGGATCTGCACAAGTCTTTTGGCAAGGTGCGGGCGGTCAGGGGCGTTTCATTTCGGGCTCGCGACGCGCGCATTACCGGTTTACTGGGGCCGAACGGGGCGGGCAAATCGACGACCCTTCGCGTGCTTTACACCTTGATCAAGCCCGATAAGGGCAGGGCCAGCGTTGACAGCCACGACGTGATGACCGATGCCCTGGCGGTGCGCGGCCGTATGGGCGTGCTGCCACATAATGCCGGCCTGTACCCGCGCCTGAGCGCTCGCGAAAATATTGAGTTCTTTGGCCGCATGAATGGCCTGAAAAAGGCGGCCCTCAAGCGCAACACGGATCGCGTTATCGAGATGCTGGAGATCGGCGAGTTTGCGACGAGGCGCGCCAAGGGCTTTTCTCAGGGGCAGCGCATCAAGGTGGCGCTGGCCCGCGCCATGGTGCACGAACCAAGAAACATACTGTTAGACGAGCCAACAAATGGGCTGGATGTGATGGCAACGCGCTCGCTTCGCACGCTGATTCGTCGCCTCAGGGACGAGGGTAAGTGTGTCTTGTTTTCCAGCCACGTTATGCAGGAGGTTGCCGCGCTTTGTGATGAGATAGTCATCATCGGTTCCGGCCGGGTTGTCGCCGCCGGCACGCCTGATCAGATTCGCAGAAACACCGGCGAAGATAGCCTTGAAGACGCCTTTGTGAGGGCTATCGGCAGCGAGGAGGGCCTCGAATGAATCACGCCGGCGTCTGGACGATGTTTGTAAAAGAGGTGGTCGATAATGTGCGCGACCGCAGGACCTTAATGTCTGCGCTGTTTTTCGGCCCGCTTTTCGGTCCCGTGTTTTTCGCCGTCATTATGAGCATGACGCTGAAAATGGCCATCTCTGACTCGGAGAAGTCACTCGAGGTGCCCGTGCTGGGCGCCGAGTTCGCGCCGAACCTTTTAAGCTTCCTGTCCCAGAACAACCTGGAACCGCTGCTGCTTGGTGTCGATGTCGTGCCCGAGGACCTCGTGCGCGACGGTGAGCGTGCGTTCGTGCTGGTCATTCCGGAAAAATTTGCCGCTGACTTTTTAAAGGGCAGTCCTGCCATGCTGCGGCTTGTTACCGACAAGTCAGACCGCGACGCGGGCAAGGACGTTAGTCGTGTTACCTCTGTGTTGAAATCCTATCAACAGCGCATCGCCCTCCTTCGTCTGCAGGCCCGCGGCATCAGCCCGACGGTCTCGCTGCCGGTGGTAATTGAACAGGTAGATGTGTCCACGCCAAGTGCGCGCTCTGTACTGATTCTCGGCATGGTGACCTACTTTCTGTTTTTTGCGACGCTCATGGGCGGGCTCTACCTCGCCATAGACTCCACGGCGGGTGAGCGCGAGCGCGGGTCTCTCGAGCCCCTCCTCACCCTGCCCGTATCGCGCGCGCAGCTTCTCGGGGGCAAGCTCGCCGCAACCTGCGCATTCATGGTTCTTTCGCTGCTGCTGACCCTTGTTGCCTTTGCGGTGAGCCTGAGATACCTGCCGCTGGAGGAGGTCGGAATGTCGGCAAACTTCGGGCCACTTGTTGTATTCAAGGCCTTCCTGGTTGTCTTGCCCTTTGTGCTGTTTGGCGCCGCGCTGCTTACCCTCGTAGCCAGCTTTACCCGCAGCTATAAGGAGGCGCAGAGCTATCTTTCGTTTGTGCTGCTGGTGCCCACTCTGCCCATTGTTTTTGCCGGCCTTTACGCGCTCAAGGCCAGCGCCCCGCTCATGCTGGTGCCAAGCCTGAGTCAGCACCTGCTGATTACCGAGCTGATGAAGGGGGAGCCGCTGAACCTTGTGCATGCGGGGATTTCTGCGGGCGGCACCGTGGCCCTGGCCTGCGTTCTGACCGTTTTCGCCGCACGCCTTTACGGGCGCGAGGCGATTCTTGGTTAACAGAAGACCGGAGCGCTGGCGCTTATTGCGTCGCAGCTTTCGCGTTACCGACAATCGCGAAGTACAAGCCAATTAGCAGCAGGCTTACCTGAAACTCCATGCCGCCCATGGGGTGGGACTCCGAAGGCGTAAAGCTCCAGCGCGGCCAGTGAACCAGCGCAATGGCACCGGCCATCACCGGCACGATGGCCGCCCCCGCGAGGCGCGTAACGAGATCATTCCTTAAAAAGGCACCAACAATAATGCCAAGACCGCCGAGAACCTCGGCCAGGGTAACCAGCCACGCGACGCCGATATGCATCCCCATCATCTGGGCAAAACCGCCGACATCCACCAGCTTGCCGACTCCGTGGAAGAGAAAAACGCTGGCTATCACAAAGCGCAATAGAAAGTGTGCGTTGTCAAACAAAAACCCTTTGTTGTTCATTTGTAGCCCCCAGGTGGTGATACGCCCCGCGGCGACAAGGCCGCAGAGTCTTGTGCTCAAAAACAAGAAGACCTGCGAAGGCAGGCTTTTATCACAAACCGGGAATGCGGGACCGCGGCGGGCGGCAGTACGGCAGACGAATCAGAATTCTATGCCGTAGCTACCGGCCTTCAGGCATTTTTTGATCATCACATTCTGCGAGGAGGTTGAGAGATCCACCGTCAGGAACTCCTGCGGTCGCTTGCCTTTGGCGTCCATCACCACGTAAACCCTTGGCTGAAGTTGCGCCGCCTGGTTTTGCTGAATCACGAAACCAACCTGGCCATCAGACAATTCGACAAGAGACCCCGTGGGATAGTAACCGAAGGCCAAAGCGAAATCGTTTACAAGCTGCCCTTCAAAGTCCTCGCCACGCTGAGATTTCAGATAGCGAATGGCTTCGTACGGCGTTGCCCGGCGACCGTAGCTACGCTCACTTATCATCGCGTCATACATATCCACGATGGCGGCAATCCGACCGAGCAGCGGAATGCTGTTAGCCGCGAGGCCATTTGGATAGCCTGAGCCGTTGTGGCGCTCGTGGTGCGATGCCACCAGCTCAGCCAGCTGGCTGTTGTCCGGGTCGGCGTTGGAAATTATTTCGAGGCTGTAGCCAACGTGCCGGCGCAGCTGGTGAAGCTCTCCCGACGACAGCGTCAGCGCGCTTGTTCGCTGTAGCAGATCGCTTGGCGTACGCGTCTTGCCAATATCAAGCAGCGCACCGCCCAGAGCAAGCGTGATCAAAGAGCCCCGGGGCAGGCCAATCTCTCGGCCCATGGCCGCGCACATGACCGCACAGGCCACGGCGTGCCGATACAGGTAATCCCCGCTCGCCTGTGTTCTGACAAGATAGATCAGGGCGTCGGGCATCCGAATAACGCTATCGACGAGATCCTCTGCTGCTGCTTTCAGCCTTGCCAGATCCTGAAGGCTTCCTACGCGCGCAAGCTCAAAGGCGTTGACCACTGCCGAACGAAACGCAGCGTGAGCGGCCTTGGCCGCGCGAAACTCTCGTTCAGTTGGGTGCTTGTCGTTGTAATCCCTTGGGGCCTCGTCCTCGGCTTTGCGATCCAGCTCCGCGGTACGGGCCTTGGCTTCGAAGAACTGCTGATAGCCAGTCTTCTGGTCTCCGCGCTGGGGGTCAACGAACACGTACTCGCAGTTGTCTCGCAGCTGCCGCAGCTCATCGTCAGAGTTGACGCGGAAACCGCGGAAAGGGAAGTCCGTCTCCGTCCAGGGGCGATCGAGATAGGAGACATACATGCCAATCTTAAGATCGTCGGGACTTAAGATGACCGTGTTCTCCGGGTTGAATTTTTCCGATTCCAATTGCTCGTCCCGCATGGAGTGCCTGATTGCAGCCAATAGTCTTGGAAATACGCCGCGGATGGTGTGATGGGCATCAAGTTTTCACATAATTAGCGCGCTGCTTTAGGCGGCGCAGGGCGCTGCGGCGCCCAAAACGTGATCTTTGTCACAGTTTTCCATGCCCCCTGGCAGCGGACTGGCGCCACGAGGCGCCCCGGGCCTGTTCGTGATTTCTCGCTTTCGATGTTGGCCCGCAGCGCACCAGCGGCAGCACAAACGCCGGGCACCGGATCGGCCCGGGCGGCCGTCCCTTTGCTTCCTGACAAGTAATCATTGAAACTTGCCGGTGTCGTTTTAACAAAAGCCACAAAGAGATGATTGCGTATGCATGGAGACGCCGCACGAGTCAGGGATGATGTTCTTCCTGAGCCGGTCCAGACCGAAGCCCCCCGCCCGGCCGAGATGCCGGACTACCTCGAGCACGCTTACTGGTGGGCTTATCTGCGCCCCGGGGCAGTGCGGTTTTTCGATCGGCCGTGGCTGGTTAACCTGATTTTGTATGGCAACTATTTCAGGCTGCGCGACGCCGCGCTGGCTGAGCTGCCTAAGGGGGCATCGCAAAAAACGCTGCAGGTTGCCTGTGTTTACGGTGACTTTACAGAGCAACTCCGCGCGCACCTGGGCCCCGACGCAACGCTCGACGTAGTGGATGTTGCGCCGATTCAGCTTGAGAACACGCGGCGCAAGATGGGCGGAAGCGGCAGCGCCGCCTTCCACCTGCAGGACTCGGCGCGACTGTCATTTGCCCCGGCGCATTTCGACAACGTGATCGTTTTCTTCCTGCTTCATGAGCAGCCGGACGCGGTGCGCCGCGCGACCATTGACGAAGCACTGCGCGTTACGCGCCCGGGCGGAAAAACTATTTTCGTCGACTACCACCGGCCTTCCCGCTGGAATCCGTTTCGCTATTTTGCCGGCCTGGTTTTCTGGCTGCTTGAGCCCTTCGCCAGCGACTTCTGGGCCAGGGACATCTCGGCACAAGCCGATGCTGATCTTCACGGCTTTGAAATTAAGAAACAGCGGTACTTCGGCGGCCTGTACCAAAAGACCGTCTTTTCCCGGCCTGGCCCCAAACAGGGGGCACCTACTTCCCCACACAGAAGCTGCTGAATATTCTGCCCAGCAGGTCGTCGCTCGTGAATTCGCCGGTGATCTCCGACAGGGAAAGCTGTGCGAGCCGCAGCTCCTCGGCCAACAGCTCTCCCGCGCGGCCCTCTACGAGCTGCCTGCGCCCTGCCGCCGTATGCTGCCGGGCCCGCTCGAGCGCGTCCGTGTGGCGACGGCGCGCGCTGAAGGCGCCGCCTTCCGCTCCGCGGTAACCCATCACTGATTTCAGGTGCGCGCGCAGCGCGCTGAGGCCCGCGCCGGTCTTTGCCGAAATGTTTATCGTTGGCGGCTGCGCCTTTTGAAGTCCCGCCGGTTCTTCACTCAGGTCAATCTTGTTTCTCAGGCGGGTTATCGGCACGCCATCAGGCAGGGCTGCGCTGAGCTGCTCGTGCTCTTCCGCGCCTTCCTCGCTTGCGTCGACCAGCAGCAGCACAAGATCTGCGTTTGCTGCCTCTGCCCTGGCCCGGCGCACGCCCTCCTTTTCAACCTTGTCCGCGCTGTCTCGCAGCCCGGCCGTATCGACGATGTGCAGCGGCATACCGTCGATCTGGATTTCCTCCCGCAGCACGTCCCTGGTGGTGCCGGGTTCGTCTGCAACAATCGCGGCCTCGTGTCCCGCAAGCTGGTTCATGAGGCTCGACTTGCCCGCGTTGGGTCGGCCGGCAAGGACAACGCGCATTCCCTCGCGCAGCAGCCTGCCCTGCTGAGCCTGCGCCGAGATAAAGTCGAACTTTGCGAAGACGTCTGCGAGTCGCGCGGAGACCTCCGTGTCCGCAAGGAAGTCGATTTCTTCGTCCGGGAAATCGATGGCCGCCTCTACGTAAGTTCTGAGGTCCGTAAGCGCCTCCAGAAGCTCGAGAACCAGCCGCGAAAACTCTCCTTGCAGCGACCTCGCGGCCGCGCGCGCGGCCTGCTCCGACCCGCTATCGATCAGATCAGCGATCGCCTCTGCCTGCACCAGGTCAAGCCGGCCATTCAGGAAGGCGCGCAGTGAAAACTCGCCCGGCGCTGCGCTGCGCGCGCCAAGCTTCAGTGCCCGCTGCACGAGCAGATCCATCACCTGGGGTCCGCCGTGGCCGTGCAGCTCGAGCACGTCTTCACCGGTAAACGAATTGGGTCCTGAAAAGAAAAGCGCTATGCCCTCGTCAATCATGGCGCCATCGGCATCTGCGAAGCGCCGGAATACCGCATGTCTTGGCGCCGGGCACGCCCCGATGATCTGCTTCGCTATGTATCGCGATCGCGCGCCGGAAACGCGAACGATGCCCACACCGCCGCGCCCCGGCGGCGTCGCCACCGCTACAATGGTGTCCATGTGATCAATGTCATCTGACGGGCGGTCGTTGCGGCTGGACATGGGAATTCTCTGGTCTGTGCCGACGAAAGATATCAGAACTAACGGCGCCGGGCCGGCGCGGCCATTAAGGGGTAACAACATGAGCAGCAAAGTTACATTCAACAACAAGGCCGGCGATGTGCTGGTGGGCGACCTCGTGCAACCGGTGTCGGGCGCGCCGGTGGCCACCTGCCTGTTCGCCCACTGTTTTACCTGCAGCAGAAACGTAAAAGCGGCGCGCAACATCAGCCGGGCGCTGTCGCAGGCAGGGTTTGCGGTCTTGCGCTTTGACTTCACCGGGCTCGGCCAGAGCGCCGGCGAGTTCGCCGACACCAACTTTTCGCATAACGTTGATGACCTCGTCGTCGCCGCCGACTTCCTGCGCGCCCGCGGTCAGGCGCCCACCCTGCTTGTGGGCCATTCCCTGGGCGGGACCGCGGTACTCAAGGCTGCGCAACGCATTCCCGAATCGCAGGCCGTTGCTACCATCGGCTCGCCGGCGGACCCTGCGCATGTCGCCCACCTCGTGTCCGACAGCGAAGGCGAAATTCGGCGCGCGGGCGCGGCAAAGGTCAACCTCGGCGGGCGGCCCTTCACCATAAAAAAACAATTTCTCGGCGATCTCGAAAGCCAAAAAATGAGCACGGTCGTCCGTGGCCTGCGCCGGTCGCTGCTGATCATGCACTCCCCGGCCGATAAGATTGTAGGGATCGACAACGCCTCGGAGCTGTTTGCGCTGGCGCTACACCCCAAGAGCTTCGTTTCGCTTGATGACACCGACCACTTGCTGAGCGCAGAAGCCGACTCTCTCTATGCGGGCGCCGTGCTTGCGGCGTGGGCGTCTCGATACGTTGGTGCGGCCGCCGCGCAAGCGCCCGGCCCGCAGGACGATGCGTCACTTACCGGCGTGCGTGCGCGCACCCGTAGCGACGGCTTCTACACAGAAATCAATGCCGCCGGTCATGCGCTGCAGGCCGACGAGCCGGTGTCTTATGGCGGCAACAACCGCGGCCCCTCCCCTTACGATCTGCTGTCGGCGGCGCTTGCCGCCTGTACCAGCATGACGCTGGGCATGTACGCACGACACAAGGAGCTGGCGCTGCGCGAGGCGCACGTGACGGTAACGCACAGCAAGATCCACGCAAAGGATTGCGAGCACTGCGAAAGCACCGCGGGGAAGATTGATCGCTTTGAGCGGCGTATCGCGCTTGACGGCGACCTAGACGAGGATCAACGCCAGCGCATGCTGGAGATCGCTGACCGCTGCCCGGTGCACCGCACGCTCGAAGGAGAAATTGACGTGGTGACTGCGCTCGCAGACGTGCCACGGAACTAACCGCGAGAAACCGGCGCGGCGCTCAGCGCTCTGCCTCGACGACCTTGTTGATGCGCCATTGCTGAGCGATGGACAGCAGGTTGTTGACGAGCCAGTACAAAACCAGCCCCGACGGAAAGAACGCCATGAACGCGCCCATCATAAGAGGCATTGCCAACATCACCTTCGCCTGGATCGGGTCCGTCGGCTGCGGGTTGAGCTTTTGCATGGCGAACATGCTGATGCCCATCAGGACCGGCAAGACAAAGTACGGATCACGCGAAGACAGGTCATTGATCCACAGGGCCCACGGCGCCTGTCTGAGCTCAACGCTTTCGATCAGCACCCAGTAGAGCGCGAAAAACACCGGCATCTGTACGAGCAGAGGCAAACAGCCCGCCGCCGGGTTCGCCTTTTCCTGCTTGTAGAGCTCCATCATTGCCTGGCTCAGCTTCTGGCGGTCGTCCTTGTAACGCTCCTGCAGCGCCTTCATGCGCGGCTGTAGTTTGCGCATCTTTGCCATGGACCGGCCGCTGGTTTCTGCCAGTTTGTAAAAGACCAGCTTGATCAGAATCGTGAGCAAAATTATGGCCCAGCCCCAGTTGCCCACTAAGGAGTGAATTTTGTTGAGCACCCAGAACAACGGCTGCGCAATGATTGTGGTGAAGCCGTAATCAACGGTAAGGGGCAGCTTCTTCCCGACCTCTTCGAGCTGGTTTTGCAGCTTTGGGCCAACGAATAACGTCTGGGGAAAGCTCTCCATTGCGCCGGGCGCAACGCTGCGCGTGGGGCCAACGGTTCGCAGCAAGTAGCGGTTGCTGCTCAGCAGCGCGGCTTCGAGCTGATACGTAACATCCGGCGGCGGCACGGCTGCCACAAGGAAGTGGTGCTG
>JABDLF010000087.1 GCA_013003115.1 Gammaproteobacteria bacterium | reverse complement strand
GCCTGTGAAGTCGGAGATTCGTCAGCTGCTGCTGGATAACACCTGGGGTCCAACGCTTTGCGTGACGGGCGCCTCTGGTATTCCGGTTATGGGCAATGCGGGCAACGTTCTGCGCCCCAACACGACGCTGAAACTGTCATTCCGTCTACCGCCAACCACTGACGCTGAAGCGGCGGGCAAAAAGGTCAAAGAGATCCTCGAGCGCGATCCACCGCACGGCGCACGGGTTCGCTTTTCAGTCGAATCCGCGATGGGTGGCTGGAACGCACCTGCGGTCAGTGACTGGCTTCACGCAGCCATGATGTCGGGTTCGCGCGCGTACTTCGGCGCAGATTCGATGTATATGGGCACCGGCGGCAGCATCCCCTTCATGGGCATGCTGGGCGAGAAGTTTCCGGGCGTGCAGTTCCTTGTTACCGGTCTGCTTGGTCCGCACTCCAATGCACACGGCCCCAACGAGTTTCTCCATATCGACACGGGCAAAAAGGTTACCGCCTGCGTCGCGCAGGTGCTGGCGGCCCATTACGCTAAAGGGTCAGTTCGTAAAGCGGCGTGAGTTGACTGACGGCGACGCCGTCGGCCCGCTTCGTAGCTAGTGATTCGCGGCGAGCTGGATTTGTTCCCAGCTGGAATGGAAGGCGCTGATAGACGCGGCGTCGCGTCCCGTGGACTGCGCGAACTCCTGCTGGAGTTCCTCGAGCGTGATGACCTGCTCAGGTCGCCCGCCAACAAATTCGGCATTACCGAGGAACACGACGCGCCCGTGCACCGGCACGTCCTTGGCGACTGCCCGCACCGCGGCCGTCCGCGCCCGCAGAGCCGCAAGGGGGCTGTTGAACTTGAAGCGCTGCGGACCCTCCATCACGGTCCATTCATCGAGCTTTTCACCGGCGAAAACGGCGCCGTTCGCGTGCTTTAAATCCATCACGAGAATTCCCCGAGACGTGAGCAGCATGTGCTGCAGCTGAATCTCTCCGTCCATGCCGTCGGGTATGACCAGCTCGCTCTGATACTCGCTCGAGATAGCGCGGATCGCTCGCCGGAGCGCCCGGGCCTGGGCCGTTTTTCGCAGCACCAGCCAGATGCTGACGCCAATGATTACCAGCACCAGCGCTATCACGGGCACGAAGGGGAGCACATTCTGTAGGTCGTAAGACACTTTAAATAAACGCTCTAACCCAATGAAATAATTAACTTAACGCTCTCTTAAACGCAGAAATATCCGGCTCCAGTGCCTCGCTGTGGGCTGGCCGATCCATCAGTGCGGCCAGCGATTCTGGCATTTCCACGTTCTGACCGACGATCGGCTCAACGACCTCCGCAAACTTGGCAGCATGCGCCGTCGCGACGACAACCCACGGGCGTTCCTGCTGTACTTCATCCGACATATCCGCATAAGCATAGAGTGCCGTTGCCGTATGTGGGCACCAGGCTTTGCCCCAGCTGTTAAAAGCAAACCCGATGCTTGCCGATATCTGTTCGTCGCTCACGGCAATCGCCTTCAGTTCCCTGCGCAATGCCTCCTCGTCGCTGAACAGGGCACGCAGCCTCTCCATGTTGCTCGGATTGCCAACGTCCATCGCCGAGGCGAGCGTTGTCACACTCGACCGTGGGCGCCACCCTTGCATAGCAAAATAGTCCGGTACCGTTCGGTTGGCATTGCAGGCCAGAACAACCGGTCCTATTCGCGCGCCCATTTGCTTCGCAATTGCGCAAGCGGTCGCGTTGCCAAGATTGCCGCTCGGCACGATGAACCCCGGCGGCCCACCTTCTTCTTCGTAAAGCAGGTTAGCCGCATGCAGATAATAAACAATTTGCGGTAGCAGTCTTCCAATGTTGATGCTGTTCGCAGAACTGAGTCCAAGAGTCGAGCATAAGTCGTGGTTTGCAAACGCTTCCTTCACAAGGCGCTGGCAATCGTCAAAGTTGCCATTGACGGCAAAACTGCGCACATTTTCGCCCCAGCAGCTGAGCTGCTGAGCCTGTAAAGGCGAGACGCGTCCGTCAGGGAACAAGATGATGACGTCGAAACCTGCGCGCTTGTAAAAGGCGGCGGCAACTGCACCGCCTGTATCACCTGACGTCGCAACGAGTATCGTGCGTCGTGCGCCATTCATCGGAATCCTCTGCATACAGGCCGCAAGAAATCGCGCGCCAACATCTTTGAATGCAGCAGTCGGACCGTGAAACAACTCCAGCACATGAAGGTTTTCTTCGAGCCGGTTCAGCGGGACCGGAAACGAAAGCGCGTCGTGCGCAATCTCATGGAGATCATCTTCCAGCGCATCTCCCTCGAAGAAACCGGCAAGACCCCGCTCTGCAATGGCATCCACGCTCAGCCCCTCGAACAGCCGGTGCGCTACAGTTGGGATCGACTCAGGCAGGTAAAGGCCACCGTCTTTGGCAGCGCCTTGCACTATCGCTTCGCTCAGCGTTGCAGGGCGCTCACTGTTTTCATCGCGAGTGCTGAAATAGCGCATCAGCCTGCGATCCGCGCGCCGGGCGCGCTGGCAGGAGAAACAAAGGTGTCCGCCGCGATGCCGGCATCGGCAAAGGCTTTGCTCATAGCCTTACCGGCTCGCTGGGCGCCGTCCTCACCGTCGCACCATGCGAATACGCTCGGACCGCCGCCCGATACAGAGCAGCCCAGGGCGCCCTCTTGAAGTGCCGCCGCCTTGACCGAATCGAAGCCCGTAATAAGTCTTGCCCGGTGCGGTTCAATGAGCACGTCGCGCAGGCAGTCTCTCAGCAGCGCCATATCGTTGTTAAAGCAGGCAACCACGAATCCGGCCAGGTTTGCCGATTGACGTATCACGACGTCACGTGGGAAGTCTGTGGGCAGGGCAGCCCGTGAGGCCCTGGTTTCGAGTACGAGGTGCGGATGCACGAGCACGCTGAATATCCCCGGCGGCACCGGCAGCTGCTGCACCGATATGCCTGCTTGCCTGTGCGTGACAAGGGTGACGCCACCGCACAGCGCCGAGGCAACATTGTCGGCGTGCCTCGCACCCGTTGCCGCCTCTTCCCCGTCCAGCGCATATTCGAGCAGCCGCGACGTGCTTAGCGCGAGCCCGAAGAGCGCATCAGCGGCCAGCACGCCGGCTACGGCCGAGGCGGCCGAGCCGCCCATTCCCGAACCCATTGCGATGCCCTTGTGAATGGCAACATCAAGACCAGACTTCGCCCCTTGGTCATCCAGCATACGCACAACGCCAGCGGTCGCGGCATTACGCCGCGGATCGACCGGCAGCTCACGCACCACCCCGGTGACATCGGTAATTTCTATACCAGAGCCTTCCCGAACTTTCAGGGTGACCCGATCACATGGCGCGGCCAGTGCCTGGCCAAGCAGGTCGAAACCCACAGCGAGATTGCCTATGCCGGCCGGCGCCTCGGCGGTGACTTCTTCGCGCGTAGCTTGAACCGAATTGCTCACAGGCGCGCCCCAAGATAAGCGCACAGTCGCAGCAAGTCTGCGAATACGCCGCCGGCGGTAACGGCAGGCCCTGCGCCCGGCCCCTGCACGATAAGGGGATTGTCGGCGTAGCGCTGTGAGACAAACTGAACAATGTTGTCTGTGAGCTTGATGTTGGCGAAAGGATGCGACGTATCGACGGCCTGCAGTGTCACCGTTGGCTTTGCGCCTTCGGCAAGCTCGCCGACATAGCGCAAAACTTTGCCCGCGGCGCTGGCGGATTTATAGCGTGCCAGCATCGCCTCGTCGTTGTCGCTATAACCGGCCATGAACGCCTCAACATCCACGGACTCAAGCTCTGACGGCACGAGGCTCTCGATCTCGACGTCGGCAAGCTCTGAATCGAGACCCACCTCGCGCGCGAGAATAACCAGCTTACGCGCCACGTCCATGCCTGAAAGGTCATCGCGCGGATCGGGTTCCGTCAGCC
>JABDLF010000067.1 GCA_013003115.1 Gammaproteobacteria bacterium | reverse complement strand
CAATATCCGCTATGAGCTCGCGAGCGATGTGCCGGTTGCGCAATGGGCGGCAAGATTTTGCGGCTGCGAATTCTGTGTTCGTCACGGCGGTGTTTACGCGTCGCACCCCAGCGCCGCACTGTCAGTTGCCGTAGGAGATCCGGAGCATCTGGGTCGCTACCGCTTCGCTACGGCCTCGGCAAACTTTTGCTTTTGCGGTACGTGCGGCGTACTGGTCTTTCTCACCTGTGACATGGGCGGCGGCGTTTACGGTCTGGTGAATATGAACACGCTTGATGAGCGACCTGCCGAGCTCGCTGCGGCACCGGTCATGTCTTATGAAGGCGAGTCGCCGGAAGCCCGCTTACTGCGACGCAAAGAAAACTGGATAGCGAAGGTGAAGGTGCAGATCGGCGGCTGATGCCCGGTTCAAACCTTGTTGCCGTGACCTGCTATCAGGCCGAGCGCTTCGGGGCGCGTTTCGATTTCGTGGCCGAGCATTGCGTCATCGTCAAAAAGAAAGCGCCCGTCAAAGAGAGTGCGTTCGAGCATCATTGGAACCCAGAGCCTGTCGTCCTGCCACATGCGATCGAAAGGAATCTGTTCTATGGGCGTCCACATCGGCACAGCCTCGTCGGTTTCGCGGGCGGTGCCGCTGCAGTCTTCGGCCCGGAAGACGTGACAGCGCAAAGCAAGACCATCGACGAACTGGAAATTAAGCCGGCCGCTATAGCTCAGCTCAGTGGGCGTCACGCGTAGTTCTTCCTCGACCTCCCGAATCGCGCACTGCAAGGGAGTTTCGCCGGGGTCGATGCGGCCCCCCGGGCCATTTATTTTGCCTTTGCCGAGACCGCGTTTCTTCTTGATCAGAAGTACCTCTGTGTCCCGCACAACGAAACACAGCGTGGCGCGCTGGATCGGCAGCCAGTTTTCCCAGTCAACGTCCTGAAAGTTCTCCAGGCTTTGTGTTATCTCGTTCATCGGAGAGGATTTATCCGCCAGGTGGTGCTCAAAGAAGTTTTACCGCGAGGTCGGGACGACGCCCGGCTGGGTCAGAGTTCTGTCTGCTTCTGTCCACGCCTCATCCACCATCTTTCTAACGTCGGCACGCAGTTTTCCGGCGTCATAGACGATGCCATCTTTGATGGTGTAAACCACGCCACCCACGCGCACAGGTTGATTGTTGCTGTCGACGCGCAATGCTCCGGTGCCGTATAGCACCTTGAAGTTCGCAAGGGGGTTCTCATCAACGATCACCAGGTCGGCAAGCTTGCCGACTTCGAGGGAGCCGATCTCGGACTCGAGACCGAGGGCCTGCGCCCCGTGCAGCGTGGCGGCACGAATCACTTCAAGGGGGTGAAACCCCGCCTCCTGCAGCAGCTCCAGTTCCTGGATGTAGCCGAAGCCATAGATCTTGTAGATGTAGCCTGAGTCGGAGCCAGCCGTGACGCGTCCGCCATGATTCTTGTAGTCGTTCAGGAACTGCATCCACTTGCGGAAGTTGTTTTTCCAGGCGATTTCGTCGGCGGTTGTCCAGTCGAACCAATAGGAGCCATGCGCATCGCGACTGGGGGCGAAAAAATCCCACAGCGACGGCAGCGTGTAATCTTCGTGCCACTCGGCGCGTCTCTGCGCCATAAGGTCACGGCTCGCCTCGTAGATGGTGAGCGTGGGGTCGATGGTGAAGTCTCTTTCTATAAGAGTGTTTCTGACCAGGTTCCAGCGCTCTGAACCCTTCCCCGCAGCCTGCGACCAGAGCCGACCGGCCTCCCCAAATCTATGCTGCTCATCGTTATAGTTGTAGTCGGCGGGATAGTCTTGCACCGTGCGATTGTCGAAGAGCGCCTCGGGTAAACCGTACCAGTGCTCCATGGTCGTGAGACCCCACCCGGACGTGTCGAGTACGTTGGCGCGAGCGACCTCGAGCTGCGCATGATGCATGGCCGTGCGTAATCCCTGCTTGCGTGCTTCTTCGAGAGCTGCCCGCAGGATATCGGGGCGCGCGCCGAAAAACTTGAGACCGTCTGCGCCTTTTTTTGCCTGCTCTGCTACCCACTGCCGGGCCTGCCGCGGTGTCGCGATGGGTTCGTCGCGACCCTGGCCAAAGCTTACGTAGGCCTCTATCCGCGGCGCCGTTATCGCGTTGCGCGCGCTTTTTTGTTTATGTGCGACAACCCACTCGACGCCGTTGCCGCTTGCGGGGTCGCGTACCGTCGTGATGCCGTGGCCCAGCCAGAGCTTGAATACGTATTCGGCAGGAGTGCCCTGATCGACGCCGCCTATGTGCCCGTGCATGTCCACGAAGCCTGGCAACGCGTACATACCATCGAGATCGATAACCTTGTCGCCCGGCCGCGTCTGCGGCCGATCATCGTCGTTGATTGGCAGCCCCGGGTTGCCCACGCTGCTTACTCGCGTGATGCGATTGCCCTCAATCACGATATCCATGGGTCCGCGAGCGGGCGCACCCGTGCCGTTAATGACGGTGAGTCCGCGGAGTATCAGGCGTGGGTAAGGGCCGTCACCTTCCGCGCGCGGCGGCGCAGGCTCGATGGACTTCTGCTCCGCGGCGCCGGCTTCACCCGCCACCAGGAAGACAATTCCTGCCAGCGCAAACAATGCACAACAAAAAAATGTACGCATAAAGACCCCCGTGGAACCAGGGGCAGTTTAGCGCAAAACCTGGATGCGCTCCGCGCGCCGATTACCGCTCGCGCCAATCAATCGAATGCGCTGCTATTTGTCGGTCTTTTCGTCGTCCAGGCTGCCTTCGCTTTGCTTCCTGACCTTGACGCGGCCGTAGTGCTCGAGGACCCGTGCAATGTCGCCATCCTCCAGCTTGTGGATACGTGAAATCGAACACCGTTCGCTGAACGCACCGCCGCCCAGGATGATGGCGTCGAGTCCAAATCCGCACAGGCGACCGTCCCGGTCTTCAAAACCGATCTGGAATGCGCTGTTCAGGCCCGGGCAAATACCGGCGATCTCAACGTAGTAGGCGCGGTTGCGCGCTGAGGTATAGAGCAGCAGGGCGTCGTCGTCGAGCACGCTGAAGTCGCGCACGGATCCGAAAACGCAGTCTGCGCCGTTGCCGGGCAGCTCGAGAGTCTTTTTCAGGAAACCGGACTCGTTGACGCCCGGAGAAGCAGTCGCACACGCAGCTGCAGCCAGTGCGCAAAGCAGGCCAACGAGTGGCAGTCGAATATTCATTTGGGTTCCTCCATCAGCGCTTTCCGCTGATTATCAGGCCACCGGTTTCCAACTGAGTATGGTTCCGGGCACAGTATTTACAACGTCTTATATCGGCTGGCGTTGACCGTTCGTCTGCACACCCCGGCGGCAGGGCAAAAAACTGCGCCGGTAGGCGCCCGGGGTCGCTGACTTTGGCGTCTATTGACGTGCCTTGAACATTCGGACAGCCACATTGTATTCGTCGGAGACCCGGTGCATTTCGTCTACCATGGCGTTGTATCGGGCCACGTTTATGGCTGCCTGGCGATCAGACATCGGCTGCGTTGCGTCCTCTTCCATTTTTTTGAGGCAAGCCAGGTAAGCTTCGGCCGCCGCGATAAACGCCCGCACGTTTTTTTGTGCTTCGCGCATATCCGGTTCGGTAACCGTCTCTCCGTTGGGAACGGGTGGCGACTTCGGATAGTCACAGGCCTGGGCAGCAGCGAGCGGAGAAAAGGCCGAGAGCCAAACGCTCGCGAAGACAGGTAGAATCTTGTGCATGTTGAGGGCGGTATCTGTCAAAAGATGTCATAGTATCGCAAAAACAGGCGGCAAAATTGAAGCCGAGCGGGCCGCTGCCACGCCCTTGTTGCCGCAGTTTTCAAAAAGGACACCCCTTTCAGTTGCTTCCTGTGAATGACAGCAATGAAATCGTATTCCGGTCTCCGAGTCGCAGCGCGTGTACGGAAAGGGCCCTTGTTTTACAGGCGCTCGGCATAGCGGGCGAGCTTCGGTATGACGAAATGGGCTGGATGTTGCTGGTACCCGGCGAACTGGCTGTCAGGGCGAGGCAGGAGATCGCGGCCTTCGAATCGGAGAATACTGGCTGGCCGCGGCGTGCCAGGCCGCTGATTACGCTCGCCCCCGGACGGCATGGCGTTGCCACATATGTCCTGGTGCTGCTGACAATAGCCTGGTTTCAGTCCCATGAGTTCCTGGGCTACGACTGGCTTCAAAGCGGGCGCGTCCAGGCGCGGGCGGTACTCGATGGCGAGGTGTGGCGGACGGTCACAGCGCTCACGCTGCATCTCGATATCGGGCACCTGATCGGCAACCTGGTTTTCGGCGCGCTGTTTGGTTTGTTCGTGGGTCAATTCGTTGGTTCGGGCGTCGCCTGGCTGGGCATATTGCTCGCCGGCGCCGCAGGCAATTTCGTGAACGCGTGGCTGCAACCGCCCTGGCACAGTTCGGCCGGCGCCTCCACGGCCGTTTTTGCGGCGCTGGGCATGCTGTCCGCATACGTCTGGCGGCGGCGGGGAGACTTCGACGAGCGCTGGCCGGTTCGCTGGGCCCCTATATTGGCCGGGGTTGCTCTGCTTGCCTACACGGGAGCCGGCGGTGAGCGAACGGACATTGGTGCCCACATCACGGGCTTCGTCTGCGGCCTCGGTGCGGGATTGCTATTTGGTTCGATGGCACAATCGGTTTTTGCAAATCGGGCGCTGCAGTGGATTGCCGGATGCACGGGTGGCGCCATGCTGGCCCTCGCCTGGCTGCTGGCACTGGGTTCTGCGTGAACAATAGGACGAACCAGGCACCCGAAACTGATGAAAAGGTTCCGCAGGCATTGCGCTGGTTCAGGGTTAGAGGAAAGTGGAGGACGTGATGGAAGGATTTCTCTGGAAATTCATGGCTGCGGATGACGCGGGTTCAGGCATGCCGGCACTGCCCGATTGGATCCCGGAGCCCGTAACCAAAACCTGGCAGCTACTGGATAACTGGCCGATCATCGGTGCCCTGATCATAACCGTGCTCGCGTATATTGCGGGCAAGATTGCCGTGACTGTTATCACGCGCGTGCTCGGCCAGATCACGGCGCGCACGAACTCGACAGTTGATGATCAGCTGCTGTCTTTAATCAGGCGCCCGGTATTTCTGACGGTATTTTTCTTCGGCCTTTCGATCGCGACGCTGACGCTGGGGCTGCCGGATGCCTTCGAGCAAAACCTGCTCCGTTTGCTGCGCTCCATCCTGATACTTGTCTGGGCAGCCGCTGCGTTTCCCTTCGTACATTTAGTCCTCGAAAATCTGGGCAACGATAACAGTCGCTTCAAGGTCATCGAGGCAAGAACATTGCCGCTTTTCGATATCAGCTCAAAGCTGCTGATTTTCGCCGTCGCGGGCTACATGCTCCTGAAGGTCTGGGGAATTGATGCCACGGCATGGCTGGCATCGGCCGGCGTGCTAGGCCTGGCTCTTGGGTTTGCTGCCAAAGACACGCTGGCGAACCTCTTTTCCGGGTTTTTTATTGTCGCCGATGCGCCTTACCAGATCGGTGATTACATCGTGCTCGATTCCGGTGAGCGCGGGCGAGTAACCAACGTTGGAATTCGCAGCACCCGCATTCTTACGCGCGATGACATTGAGATTACGTTGCCAAACGCGCTGATTGCTAATGGCAAGATTGTGAATCAGAGCGGCGGACCGCATGTAAAGCAAAGGCTACGTATAAAAGTTGGCGCCGCCTACGGGTCGGATGTGGATGAGGTTTGCTCTGTACTTCAGTCGGTGGCGGAGGGGCATGCGGATGTTTGTAGTGCCCCGCAGCCGCGCGTACGAATGCGAGGTTTCGGTGCCTCCAGCCTCGACTTCGAGTTGCTGTGCTGGGTGGAGGAGCCCGAGCTGAGCGGCAGGATGTCGCACGATCTTTACATGCGGGTTTATAAAGCCTTCGCAGCTGCCGGCATCGAGATACCGTTCGACAAACACGACGTATACGTCAAGGAGTTTCCGGCATCGAAACGCGAAGGCTGACGTTTAGTCAGCGGCGCCTGGGCCGCACGGTAACGGTATCAGCCTCGCGTGAAAACAGTCTGTGAGACTTGTTGATGGCCTTGCGGGCAGCCAGGATTTTGTTTTGTTTGTAGTACGCACGCGCCAGTCCGACGTAAAAGATGCGCTCGTCATTCTTCAGCTTGATGGCGCGCCGGTAGTGCTTTTCAGCGGTTTCATGCTGATCGTTTTCGTAGGCCTGCTCGGCAAGCCAGAAGTGATAGAAAGGATTGCGTTCCCGGTAGCTCGTTACCTGAGCCGCAAGGGCCGCGGCCAGCGTATCCTGCCCGGTTCGCTCATAGAGTCGATGCAGGTTGGAAACGGCGGTTAGCTGATCCGGGTCGAGACGCATTGCCTCTTTGTAGCTTGCCTCGGCGAATGCCGTCATGTTCTGCCGCGACAGCAGCGCCCCGAGGTTGGACCAGAGAAAACTGAGCCCCGGGCTTGTTTTCAGGGCCTTATGCAAGTATCCGTAGGCCTGCTGAAGGTCGTGGTTTTGCATGTATTCGGCCCCCAGATTGTTGAGGTGATGCGCGAGCGCCTGCGAATCGTCCAGCGGTCGCGACCACGAACCTGGACTCACGGGGTCCGGAAAAAAATCGAATACGAGCTTCTGGTCCCGGATCTGGCTGACTACCCGCACATGCATGGTTCGCACCAGCAGATCGCCCTGTCTCTGCCAGCCCGAATAGTTGGACATCAGCTCGTAATCGGCGCTGATATCAAGCTCTCGTGCAGCCGCAACCATCAGGTTGGAAAAGCCCATGCAGTTCCCGTGCGCCATTGCAAAGGCCTCCGCTGCCGTATAGGTCGCCGATTCGTTGTAGGTAAGGGCAAGTCCATCGGGGGAAAAAACAGCTTTGGCAAGGGCGAGCATCCGCTCCTTCGCTGAGGCTTTGCCTGCGGCGTGTTTCCGGACAAACGCTTTCAGTTCCTCGCTGGTTTCCAGCGGGTTCACGTCCGGGGTCAGCATGGATGCGGTACGCCATGACTCTGGCACCGCCGCGTGCACAGATTCAATCAGGTCATGATTGTATGTCGCAGGGGGTGGCGACGTCGCACAGGCAACCTGCGCAATCACAAGCGCCGCAGCTGCTGCCTGCCTGAGCATCAGTGCTTCTGCTCCTCAGTCATCGTTTCACTTCCGGGTGCCACGGTAAGTAAGACCGCTGCGCTTCAGACGTGTTCCTCGCTCACGCCGAAGAAGCGCACAGACGACAATTCCCTCGCGGGTTGAATATCGGCCAATCATCCGCTGCATCGTGGCATGACTCGACCGGCCGCAGTGGACGGTCGCTGCTCTCTCCCGGTGATCGTCTGGATCTTAGTCCGATGTTTTCGGCAGACCCACAGGGCATGCGACTCCGGTACCACCAATGCCGCAATAGCCGCCAGGGTTCTTTGCGAGATACTGCTGGTGATAAGTCTCTGCGTAGTAAAACCTTGGTGCGGCGCGAATCTCGGTCGTGATATTGCCGTAACCGGCATTGTTGAGTTCTTTCTGGTAGGCATCTCTGGACAGGCTGGCGGCCGACAACTGAACACCTGCACTTGGATATATTGTTGAGCGGTACTGGGTGCCGCGATCGTTACCCTGCCGCATGCCCTGTGTGGGATTGTGGGACTCCCAGAAAATGCGCAGCAGTTTCTCGAAGCTGACGACGCTCGGATCAAAAATCACACGGACGACTTCCGCGTGTCCCGTGCGACCGCTGCAGACTTCCTCGTAGGTTGGATTTGGCGTGTGCCCGCCGGCGTAGCCGGCGGCCGTCACAAAAACACCGCGCGTTTCCCAGAAAATACGCTCTGCGCCCCAAAAGCAGCCCATGCCGAACACAGCTTCGCGCATGCCAGCGGGGAAGGGCGGCTGCAGCGGGTTCTTGTTAACAAAATGCTGCTCCGACACCCGCATCGGGGTTTCGCGGCCCGGCAGCGCCTCATGCGGTTTCGGCAGTGAGCTCTTGTCTAGCATTTTCTCTGTACCTCAGGTGGCTGGCGGCCGGAACATTCACCGTTCAGCAACGACGCGGTTACGACCATGCCAGATCATGCTGGCGCCCAGCCTGCTTTTGCCATAGACGACTTGTCATGACGATCAGGCTTTAAAACAGCCGGCCGGGTTCAAGGTTTCCGCAGCCTTGAATCGGCGCTTCAAAGGCGGATTCGCCAAACTAGCCTTGTTCATGGAAGTACTCGTAAATCTTGTCCTTGGCTCTGAGTCTCTTTTTCTTGAGAGATTCGTGAAACTCATGCGATCTCGGTTCGACCAGCTGCTCGATACGAATTACCTCGCGGTTGAGTTCAGTGTATTCGTCAAAGAGCTTTGCAAAGTCGGAATTGCTGGTTCTGAGCTTCTCGATCTGTTGCGTGTATTCCGGAAACTCATGATAAATGTCATGATTTTGTCCCAGCATTTCATCTAGTTCCATTGGCACTAACCTCGCTGGAAGTCGAAAGACTCTGGTCACGAAAGCCGGCCGGGCCTGCCCTGCGGTGGTTTCAGGCTATCCGCCAGCTCCAAGTCTAGTTTAGCCTACAAATCCCGGCTTCGCGGCATTGTGTGAAAGGGGCTTTTACACGCCCGCGGTGGCGATGCCGACGGGCGCGGCTTGCACAGCTTGTTCGTCAGACGCACCGCTGATGATCGCAATCACGCGCAAACTTTCGGGAACAGCTTCTCATTCGTGACGCCGGCAGCGGCGGATTGCGGAAATCCGGCCCCGGGCCAAGTACACTCGTTGTGCCGGGCACAGGAGTTTGGAGTCCAGACTATGAAAGCTGTTCTAAGATCGATGCTGGCCGCTGCGTTGTTGCTGTGCGTGCCGGCGCAGGCCGATAACCATGTCAATGCACTCCATGATTTGTTCGATCGGGAGTGGCAGTTTCGGCTGAAAGAGTTTCCCACGTTTGCGACTTACGTGGGCGTGCACAATCACAACGACAAGCTCGGCGACGTGAGCGCAGGCGCCGAAGAACGGCGGTTCCAGGCATGGCAGGCATTCCTCAAAGAGCTTCAGGCAATCGACAGGGAAGGGCTGCCGCGGGAAGAGCAGGTAAATTACAGTCTTTTTGAGCGCCAGCTCACAGACGCAATCGCCGCGTATACGTTCGGTGCATGGCAGATTCCGCTGAACGCTGATTCAGGATTTCACACCGCCTTTGCGCGCATGCCAGATGATGTTCCGCTGGCAACCGTCAAGGATTATCAGGACTACATTGCAAGGCTAAATGCCTGGCCCCGATACGTGAGGCAGCAGATCGCCAACATGCGCATCGGCCTTGAACGGGGCATGACATTGCCTGCGGTCACCCTGGCGGGCATTGATGACAGCCTGTCGCCACACGTCGTCAGCAACGTATCGCAGAGCGTTTTTTTCTCTCCTTTTGCGAAATTCCCGGATTCGATTTCGGATGCTGAACGAGACGCCCTGGTGGCTGCTGGCAGGAAAGCGATAAGCGACTCGGTTGTGCCTGCCTATGCGAGTCTGCGATCTTTTTTACGCGACGAGTATATCCCCGGCGCGCGCACGACAATCGGCGCCAGTGAATTGCCTGACGGCAAAAACTACTACCGGCAGCGTATTGAGTACTTCACAACTCTTGCGCTTACTGCAGATGAAATCCATGAGCTGGGCCTCAGTGAAGTCCGGCGCATTCGTGCGGAGATGCTGGCAGTCATCGAGAGCGTTGGTTTTGACGGCAGCTTTGAGGAGTTCCTGTATTTTCTTCGCAACGACCCGCAGTTCTATGCCGAAACGCCCGAAGAACTGCTGAAAGAGGCGAGCCATATCGCGAAGACTATGGACGGCAAGCTGCCTTCCCTGTTTGGCCACTTGCCGCGCCTGCCTTATGGCGTTGCCCCGGTCCCCGAACACATGGCACCGCGATACACGGCCGGACGGTACGTACCGGCTGCCCAGGGCGGCACCCAGCCGGGATGGTACTGGGTGAACACTTACAAGCTGGAGAGCAGGCCGCTCTACGCTTTGCCGGCGCTCACGCTGCACGAGGCAGTCCCCGGGCATCACCTGCAGTTTGCGCTTTCTCTCGAACAGGGCGAACAGCCGCCATTCAGGCGCTTTGACTACATCTCTGCTTTTGGCGAAGGCTGGGGCCTGTACGCCGAATGGCTGGGCAAGGAAGCAGGGATTTACGAGGACCCGTATGACGATTTCGGGCGGCTTACCTACGAGATGTGGCGCGCCTGCCGGCTCGTCGTAGATACCGGCATCCACAGCAAGGGGTGGACGCGCAAGCAGGCCATGGATTTCATGGCAGGCAACACGGCACTGTCGTTGCATGAGGTGGAAACCGAAACGGATCGGTATATTTCGTGGCCAGCACAGGCGCTCTCTTACAAGCTGGGCGAGCTGAAGATCAGGGCGCTGCGCAAGCACGCAGAGAAAGCACTTGGCGCCGATTTCGATTTGCGCGCGTTTCACGACGCCTTGCTTGTCAACGGATCCGTGACTCTGCCGTTACTGGAAGAGATCGTCGAGCGGTTTATCACCGAGCACAGCGGCATGCGCGAGGCTGCCGGAGATCGGTGAGAGGGGGAGAGATGTTTGTCAAAATCAAGCTATGCGCGCTTGCGCTCCTGGTCCTGATGGCCGGCTGCGCGAGCAACAGCTCGCCGGATGTGTATGGGCCACGGGAGGCGAAGCGCGCCTACAAAGTCTATGACGCCACGGTAGTTGAGATGCGCGTCGTCAAAATAGAAGGGCAGAGCACCCGGGTGGGCACTCTGGGGGGTGCCTGGATCGGCTCGACGGCCGCGCGCAGCGCTGGCGACGGACGCGGCTCCAGGGTGCTCGGCGCCGTTGGCGGCGTGGCTGGGGCCATCATTGGGCGCAGCGCGGAAAGAGAGCTCACCGCTGATGAAGGACTCGAGATCATTCTCGATCTCGATAATGGTGAGACGGTGGCGGTCGTGCAGGGTGCCGACGTGGACTTCGAAGTAGGGGAGCGCGTGCGCGTATTGCGCGACCGCGGCAGCGCCCGGGTGGTTAAACGCCGCTGATCCGCGCGCTTTTTCCGGGCGCAATAACCCTCCACGAGCTGGCGACCGCACAGTGTGTTGCGGTTTTACAACAAAGACTCCCTGATTTCCCGGCCCTGATGGCGCGCTTTTCCGGCGAGAGTGTTGCAATTTTGCCAACAGTGGCTAAGGTTAAGACGTGCGTCGAGACCGCGTGGGGCAGGGCGTTGTCGGCGAAGACGGTTTGTGGAGGTCCAGCCTCTGAAAAACCAAACTTAGATAGCCAGATTAATTTTCTCAAGCTTCGGAGAGTCAAATGAAAATTCTGAGAATTCTTTCCGCCGGGCCGCTGTTTATTGGCACG
>JABDLF010000039.1 GCA_013003115.1 Gammaproteobacteria bacterium | reverse complement strand
CGCCCTCGCGATCTTGTGAGTATGACCCCTGGGTCTGAGTGCACAAGCACAGACTCAGTCAGAGGGCACTAAAGCTGGTTTTTAAGCAGCTAGTGCGTAGTTGTCGTCGTTGGCAACTATGAGTTTTGCAGTTAGTTTAGCGAGGTGAACTGCACCTCGGCATGCACCTGAAGGTTCGCGACTCCCGTCGAAGCCAGGTCGCCCCCGGTAATCGCCATCTTACTCCATACAGATGGCCTCAAACAGTGATATGGGTCCATTTCGCCGGTAATTCAAGCCGGTCGGATCAGCCGCGCTTCAGCACCCGGGCCTTCTGCCGCTCCCAGTCACGGTCCTTTTTAACGTTTCTCTTGTCATGCTGTTTTTTGCCCTTGCCCAGCCCGACCTCGAGTTTGGCTCGCCCGCGCGTCCAATAGAGCTTGAGCGGCAGCAAGGTATAGCCCTTGCGCTCTACCGCACCGATAAGGCGATCAAGTTCCTTGCGGTGCATCATCAGTTTTCGGGTCCGGGTGGGATCGGGTGTGATATGCGTTGAAGCCGTAGTCAGCGGCTGAATATGGCTGCCGAAAAGCCATGCCTCGCCATCTTTGACAAGGACATAGGCTTCCGTGATTTGCGCCTTCCCGGCGCGCATGCTCTTCACTTCCCAGCCTTGCAGCACGAGGCCAGCCTCGAAGGTGTCCTCGATAAAAAAGTCGAATCTCGCCTTCTTGTTCAGGGCTATTGTTCGCGAAGGACGCTTGCCTTCCTGACTGTGTGCTGCTTTGCTCATGGGAGCATTATACGGAGCTTGCAGCGTCCCGCGACGCACCCCGTGCGGCGGGCCGAGCACCCTCAGAGGCTACAAAAGCTTGTGGCCCGGCGCGAATTGGCCCAAAATCGCCGGCTTTTACGGGCATTGCTGGTGCCGACTATGGAAAAACGTACATCCCTGCACGGCCACTGGTCTTCGCGCACGACATTCATACTAGCCGTGACGGGCTCGGCCGTCGGCCTCGGCAATATCTGGAAATTTCCCTACGTCGCCGGTGAAAACGGCGGCGGCGCCTTCGTTCTGGTTTATCTCATTTGCGTCGTGGTTATCGGGCTGCCCATCATGATGTCCGAGGTGCTCCTTGGTCGTCGCGGACGCCGCAATCCCATCACCACCATGAAAGTCCTCGGAGAGGAAGAGGCGGGTAAGAGCTGGTGGCAGATCGTCGGCTGGAATGGAATCATAGCCGGCTTCCTGATTCTGTCTTTCTATAGCGTCATCGGCGGGTGGTCGCTGGCGTATATCGAGCGCAGCATCATGGGGACCTTCGTCAAAGCCGACGGGGCGGTTGTCACGGAGACACTGGACAGCCTCTTCGCGAGCTGGCCCCGCATGCTGTTCTGGCACAGCCTGTTCATGGTGATGACAATTGTTGTGGTGGCCAAGGGCGTGCAGCGCGGTCTGGAGCGCGCGGTGGAAGTCCTGATGCCTGCACTTGTGGTTTTGCTGATCGTCCTGTTATTCGTCAGCGCGCGGCTCGACACCTTTCAGGCGGGCCTGACATTCATGTTTGAGCCGGATTTTTCCAAGCTGGACGGCGACACCATTCTTGTCGCAATGGGACAGGCTTTCTTTTCTTTGAGCATAGGCATGGGTGCCGTGATGGCCTACGGTGCCTACCTGCCCGAGGGCACGTCGATTGGCAGTACCTCCCTCATCGTTGTTTTTGCAGATACGATGATCGCCATGCTGGCCGGCGTGGTTATCTTCCCAATCGTGTTTAACTTCGGCCTCGACCCCGCTGAAGGTCCGGGGCTGGTGTTTCATTCCCTGCCGCTGGCGCTTGGGCAGCTGCCTTGGAGCGTTGTTCTTTCCACCGCTTTCTTCGTGTTGCTGACATTTGGTGCATGGACATCCTCTATCGGCCTGATCGAACCCACTGTGGCCTGGCTGGTCGAGCGGCATCAGCTTAGCCGGCCAACGGCAGCGTGGCTCGTCGGTGGGGCGATATGGTTCCTAGGGCTTGGTACCGTGCTCTCGTTCAACGTGCTCAGTGATTTTCAGTTCTTCAAGGGTACGATTTTTGACAACCTCGACTACCTGGCGAGCAATATTCTGCTGCCCGCCGGCGGCCTGTTGATTGCCATCTTTGCAGGATGGGTGATGTGTCGAAATTCCTCCGCAGAGGAACTGGATCTGGGTACTGGCTTGCGCTATAAGGTCTGGCGCTTTCTGACGCGCTTCATCGCGCCGGTCGGGGTTGCTCTGGTGCTGCTCAATGCCTCCGGCCTGCTTGCGGCCATGCGCGGTTAAAGGGCAATGCGGGAAGTTCAGCGCAGCGCTCTTGTTCCATACAGTGCCGAGGAGATTTACCGGCTTGTCGATGACGTAGAAGCTTACCCGGACTTTTTACCGTGGTGCACGGATGCGTCGGTCGAAAAACGCACGGCGAAGAGCGTTGAAGCAAGCCTGGAGCTTGAAAAGGGTGGCGTAAGCAAAGTCTTCAGCACGCGTAACAAACTTACAAAGGGCAAGAAGATCGAAATGGG
>JABDLF010000103.1 GCA_013003115.1 Gammaproteobacteria bacterium | reverse complement strand
AAGGTTATCAGGCAGGCCGTTGCTGCCGGCAAACCGGTGCTTGGAATCTGCCTGGGCGCGCAGCTGCTTGCGCATGCCCTCGGCGGTGAGGTTCGGGCCAACGGCGCGAGCGAAATAGGCTGGCACAAAATAAGCACCACGAAAGCTGGTGAGCTTGATCCTGTTTTAGCGCCGCTGGGGCGACTTGATAAAGTGTTTCAGTGGCACAGCTACACGTTCCATCTGCCCGCGGATGCAGAGCTGTTAGCTACCGGCGAGATCTGTGAGCGTCAGGCCTTCCGCTATGGTGAAAATGCCTATGGCTTTCAATTTCATCTCGAGGTAGATGCGCCACTGGTTCATCGCTGGCTGGACCTGCCCGGCCATCAGAAAGATATCGAAGCCGCCGGGCTGGCATCAGGCAAGGACATGATCCGTGAACACACATTGGAGTTGCTGCCGCCTATGCGGAGTGTTGCGGAAGATGTTTTCAATAACTTCCTTGACCTTATCGGCCGGCCTGCGCGCCGGGTCCACCACCCCTCACGTTAAATGTCGCAAGACAACACAATGGAAAAAGCCGCACTGCCGAGGAGCAAAAGAATCAGAAGCGACAGCGGTTCCGGCAATGAGGCCCGGGGAATTCAAGCTTACATCTTTGAGCGCGATTTGTTGGGGCCTCATATATCATCACTGAAACGCAAGTGCTTCCTCAAAGAGCGCTAATGATTTCTTTAACAGCGACACGAGAGTAAGATCCAGCTTGATGGAATACTAACATTTGAGTCCTTAAGCACTGTGATTCATGGCCGCGATCGGTATCATGTGTCGCCATCCTGAACCGTTTAGGGGAAAGCCGTGCCAATAATCGTTTCGCGCCTACTGCTGGCTGTTCTCTTTGCCACCTTGATCTTGCCGGCAGGCGCCGCCGACAAGAAGGCGCTGGTGGGCGGGCGCCTCATCGACGGGCTGCTGGGAAGTCCGACAGCAAACAGCGTCATTCTGGTGGATGGCGACACGATTACCGCCGTCGGCAGCACGGATACGCTGCCGGTGCCCGAAGGGTATGAAGTAATTTCTACGGAAGGCATGAGCGTGCTTCCGGGCCTGTGGGATATGCACGTGCATCTGATGATCACGGGTCACTCCGACTATGCATATTGGGATAAAGCCTATCTCAACAAGCTGGCCGACGAGATCATGCCTGCGTCGGCGGAGCAGCTGCTGCTTGCAGGTGTCACGACTGCCCGGGACCTGGGTGCGCCGCTTACCGAATCAATTTTGATACGCAGCAAGATTGGCAGTGGAGAAATTCCCGGGCCACGACTTTTCGTGAGCGGACCGTTCATTCAACACAAGCCTTATCCCGGGACCGAAGCGTTTCGCTGGGGCGTGAAGGGGGCATCAGACGCGCGCGGCAAGGTGCGCAAGCTTGCCGAGGCTGGCGTCGATGTCATCAAGATGGTGGACCAGGATGAGATGACGTTCGCCGAAGCAGAGGCCGTTGTCGATGAGGCGCACAAGCGCGGGTTGCCGGTGGTGGGTCACTCGCACAGGCCCGAAGAGATCAGGCGCGGTCTCGCCATCGGCGTGGATAATTTTGAACATACGGGGCTTGCGGCGGCGCCGGAATATCCCGAAGACGTGATGACGTTACTCAAGGAGCGGACGGCGACAGGTCGAGTTCGAGGTGGGCCGCTTTACTGGACGCCAACAGTGGAAGGACTCTGGAACTACGACAGCGTGATCGCGAATCCGGAGCATCTCGACAACGATTGCTGGCACCGCGGGCTCAAGCCGGAGACCATCGAGGACATCAAGGCTTCCATCGCCGAGCCCAAAAACCTGCTTTATTTTGATTTAACGCCCAAGCGCAAGCCGACTCTTATTCGAAAAATTCATCAACTGCGCGAGGCTGGCGTCGTGCTCCTGATTGGCACCGACAGCGGCATCCCGATGAAATTTCACTGCCAGTCCACCTGGAACGAGCTTGAGGTCTGGGTCAACGTTATGCACATTCCACCCATGGAAGCCATTCGTGCGGCGACTTACTGGCCGGCCAAGATGATGAAGGTGGCGGACAAGTGGGGGACAGTGACGCCGGGCAAGTATGCAGACATCATCGCCGTGCGCGGTGACGTGTTGAAGCATATCAACCTGCTGCAGAACGTCGACTTCGTCATGAAGGGCGGCGTCGTTTACAAATCGGAAGGAAGGCCGCTCGTCGACTGAACTCGCCTGGGCGGAAGCCGGCCTAGTCAAGTAAGTGCTCCTGAAAGAAGAGCACGACCGCCTGCTGGTAGATGTCGCGATTTTCTTTCTTCCTGTATCCGTGCCCCTCGTTGAGCGCATTCATGTACCACGTCGACTGACCCTGGTTGCGCAGCGCCCGGACTATCTGCGCGGATTCGGTGACGGGCACTCGCGGGTCGTTCTGACCCTGCACGATCAGCATAGGCACCGAAATCTTTTCAACGTTGTTGAGCGGACTGATCTTCTGCAGGTGCGCACGCATGGCAGGGTCTCGCTCGTCGCCGTATTCAACGCGCCTCAAGTCGCGACGATAGTCCTGTGTGTTTTCTAAGAACGTGACGAAATTGCTGATGCCGACAATATCGACGGCAGCTTTCAGGCGATCGCTGTAGTGAACCGCGCTGGCGAGAACCATGTAGCCACCATAGCTGCCCCCGAAAACCGCGATGCGCTCGCTGTCGAGTTCATCGCGCGTTTCTATCCAGTCGAGCAGTGCGCCGATGTCTTTTACCGAGTCTTCTCTATTGAATCCGTTATCCAGCGAAAGGAAGGTCTTGCCATATCCTGAAGACCCTCGGACGTTGGGCAGTAATACCGCCGCCCCCAGTTTCTGTAGCCACATCTGGTAGGTGCTGCTGAAGTTCGGCCGCGACTGACCCTCCGGACCGCCGTGTATGGAAATCACCACCGGGTGCGGGCCATTACCCGCCGGCTTGTAGAGCCACGCCGGAATGCGCTTGCCGTCAAACGTTTCGTAACTGATGAGTTCGGGTTCTATAAATGAGTCCGTTTCGAGACCGCCGACCTCGCTGTATGTCCATCTTTCAATGTTGCCCGCGCCGCGTTTTTTCCTGTCGAGCGTCAGCACAAAGCTGTCGCTGGGAGTTTTCGGCGTATTCAGCGTCATGCCAATTTTGCGGTCATCAGGGCTGAATTCGAAACTGCCCGCAAGGCCGGTGGGAACGCCTGCCACGGCAGAATATTTTTTCTTACGGGTATTGAGCAGATAAACGCGTGACAGGCCGTTCTCGTTGGCATCGAACACGATCTTGCTGCGGTCATGGCTGAGCGCTGCCTCGCTGATGTCCCACTGGATTTCGGCGCTCACAATTTCTGGCTCTGCGCCGGGTTCCAGCGACTGCCAGGCGAGCTGCCTGAACTCACCGGCCTGGTCGGTAATCAACCAGAAGCCATTTCCCGACTTGTCGAAGCCAATGCCAAAGTTGGTGCTGGGATTATCCGCGCCGCCTGCCAGCAAGCGCATCTCGCCGCTCTCAAGGTCCAGCAGGTGCATGCGCGAGTCTGCGGCGCTCACGTAGTTGACAATCAGGAGCCGCTTGCCGGCGTCATCAAAATCAACCGGACCCCACCAGGTACCGTCGGGTGACTCAAGGACAAGCCGCGCGCTAGCGGGGTCGGCCGAGTCCATGAGCCACACGTCGTTGGAGCGCCCGTTGCGTCGCGTGCTTTGAAACGCGAAGCCGCTGCCATCGTGTTTCCAGAGGATAGCGCCGTTGCGCGATTCACCGTCGCTTAGCATCCGGGTTTCGGCACTGTCCGGATCAAACAGGAAGATTTGCGCGAATTCGCTGCCTCCGGCGTCCATCGTAAACAGCAGCTCTCCCGATCCCGGCCGCCGGCTCACGCTGCCGATGGGTTCTTCGAAGAATGTCAGCTGACGGCGCGCACCGCCGGGCATGTCCACGCGATGAAGCTGGGAGACATCTCCGAATCGGGTGCGGACAAATATACTCTCGCCATCCTCGCTCCAGTCTACAAAGCCCGCAGAGCGGACGTTCTGATAGCGATTCAGATCATCAACAATCGTCTGGGGTATTTCAGGGATACCCTCCATCACGAGGTTGCCGTTGTTAGCGGTGCGGCTTAAGACATCGTCGCCGAAGGCATTGCCGCTTAGCAACGCGGCGAGAATCAGGAGCGATGCGAATTTGACTGACATTTATTTCTCCATTTAATAATTTGCGTGGCGCCGGCTGCCCAGGCCGGCCCCAGCCTTATTCCGGCAGTGGATATTCCCTGTCTGACTAATCTTTTAATTTCAGCCTGTTTTGTCGCTGATATAGCGCAGCACTTTCTGTTCGAGCACGTCGAGGGGCAAAGCGCCATCGCTCAATATCAGGGCGTGAAATTCTTTAACATCAAAGCGGCTGCCGAGCGCCTTCTCGACGCGGTTTCTGAGCTCACGAATCTTGAGCTGCCCGACCTTGTAGGCGAGCGCCTGGCCGGGAATAGCAATAAAACGCTCCGCTTCCGAAACGGCGCGCGCTTCCTTAACCGCAGCGTTCGCATACATGTAGTCGAGGACTTTTTCCCGGCTCCATCCTTTGTGATGCAAGCCGGTGTCGACAACGAGCCGGATTGCGCGCCACAACTCCGCCTGCAGTGCGCCGACATATTGATAGGGGTCCTGGTAGACGCCCATTTCCTTGCCAAGGGATTCCGCGTAAAGGCCCCAGCCCTCAATGTACGCCGTATAGCCGCCGAAGCGCCGAAATCTTGGCAGGTCCTCAAGCTCGCGCTGCGCCGAAATCTGAAAATGGTGGCCGGGGACCGCCTCGTGCAAAAACAGGGATTCCATGGCCCATTTCGGTCGCGCACTCAGGTCATAAGTGTTGACGTAAAACACGCCTGGACGGGAACCGTCGGGGCTGGCCGCCTGGTAGGAGGCGCCGGAGGAAGACTTTTCACGAAAAGGCTCGACCGCGCGAATCTCGTAGTCAGCGTCGGGCAGGGCATAAAAAAGGCTGAGCGCTTTTTCGTGTGCGTCTGCTTTAAGCGACCGATAGCCCTCAATCAGCTCTTCTTTCGACCCATAGTAAAATCCAGGATCCGTATTCAGGTAGTCATAGAAGTCCTGCAAGGTTCCCTCGAAGCCCGTCGTTTGCATTACCTTGCGGATTTCGTTCTGAATGCGCGTGACCTCGTTTTTCCCGATTTCGTGAATCTCCCCGGGACTCAGGTCGGTGGTGGTGATGGTTCTCACGTTGTACGCGTACCAGGCATCGCCGTTTGGCAGGGCGGACAGGCCGACGGTCTCGCGCGTTGCCCGCATATATTCGTGTTTGATGAAGTCGTGCAGCGCCTGGTATGACGGCACGATCCTGCTGAGAATGGCGTTTCGGTAGTCCTGAGTCAGACGTTCCCGGTCATCGCTCGAGAACCCGGCGGGCATGTTGCGTATGGGCGCGTAGAAAACGCTTTCTTCCGGGTCGCTGACAATCTGCGCCTGCAGCTGGGGGAGAGTCCGCTCCATGAGCACAGTAGGCTGGACAACCCCTCTTTCCATGCCGAGGCGCATGTTGTCTTTCGCCTGGATAGCCCACTGAGCAAAACCGTCGACGCGGCCGAGCCAGTTCTCGTAATCCTCCACCGTTTCGAAAGGCTGCAGGCTTGAACCGGAGCCCATCATGGCGAAGAAATTGGGCACGCTGAAAAACTGGTTTATCGGGATGAGGTGCCCGGGGTAGTCGAAACCCTCGATAGCATTTCGGCGCTGGCGCACAAAAATCTCATAGCTCAGAACATCCTGCCCGGAGAGTGCCGTCTGATCAATCATCTGTGCGCGATCGAGGAACTTCTGGTGCATGGCGAGCACGCGTTCCATGTGCGCGATGCCGATGCTGTTAGGGAACTGGTCATCGTAACGATGATCGCCGATGGACGTTGCGGTTATCGGGTTAAGCTCGAGGTATTCCTCAAAGTAATCCTCAACTACGCTGTCGAGAGACTCCTTGGCCTCCACGGGCGTCATTTTGGGGGCACCCCGCGCGCTGACGACGTCCTCAGGTTGATCGCTGCCGCAGGCAGTGAGTAAAAGGGTCGCGGCCAGGATAAAAAATTTGTTGGGGCGCATGATCAGATCCATGAACAGGGAAGCCAGCGATAGTATTGACCCCCACTCACACCTGCAAGTTTGATGCTGGCCGGCGGCCAACGGAGGCACCGGCGATGCTGTGCTGCAACATCGCCTGCAGGCTGAGGCGAGTTTACGCGATCAGGGTGAGGCGGCCTGTGCGCGCTGTGGGTCGACCGGGTGCTTGGTGACTAGCAACGACGTTCTTGCCCAACAGACGGCCGCCGACTCGGTCAAACAGGTGGCTCAGCGGGAATACGAAAGGGTCTCAGGCGGCGAACACCCGGCGTTTTAAGTCGACGTCGCCACGGTGAACAAAGCGGTAAAGGAGAGCGGCCATAAGTTCGAGGCAATCGACCCCGGAGAAGCAGCGGATATTCTCTGTCACTTATTCAGGTAGACGCTCTTTGAAGACCCAGTACCTGGATGCGATGAAGTTAAACGCGAGGGCAACCGCCGAGCCCATCGCCAGTGGAATTACCGGGATGCCCGCGAGGACTGGATAGATATGGAGTACAACAAGGTAGACGGCGAGATTAATTGCCGCCCCTATCGTCTGGACCGCCAGGTAGCGCGCGTATTCGCTGCCTTTGCTCGCGCGCTCAGAGACTGTAAATGTCCATTTTCGATTGAGATACCAGGTAGCGGTTACTGCAAACGCGAAGCTGATCGCGCGCGCCTTGACCACACCCATACCGCCAGCATTGACGAGCAACGTCAGAATCGAAGCGTCGATCAGAAAGCCAATGCTCCCGATGCCGATGAACTTCGAAAGCATGCTGTGCGCCGAGCGCTCAGGCATGCAGGGAATTTGTTCGTTCGTCGCGGCGACGCGAGCGCAGCGCCGGCACGTTCAGGTAGAACATGCGTCGTAACTCCTGGCGACCGCGTGTGACGGTTTCCAGTATCAGGCCGCAGGCGACGCTCAGAGAAGCCAGGATCATGAGGCCGGTCGCCAGTATGGCTGTGGGGAACCGCGGCACGGTGCCCGTTTGCGCGAAGGTTACGAAGACGGGCCAGGCCAGCACGATTGCAACAGCGGCCAGCAGCAGCCCGATGCCGCCATAGAAAAGCAGCGGGCGCTCGGCACGCAGCAGTCGACCAATGGTGCGCAGAATCCGGAAGCCGTCACGCCAGGTATTCAGCTTGCTGCTGGAGTTTTCGGGTCGTCCGCCGTAGCGCGTAGTGATTTCCGCAACCGGCATGCGCAGCTCGAGGGCGTGAACCGTCAACTCGGTTTCGATTTCGAAGCCCCTGGAAAGCGCCGGAAAAGACTTGACGAAACGGCGGCTGAAGACCCGGTAACCTGTCAGCATATCGCTGAACTTGTTGCCGAAAAGAAAACGCACTATCGAGGTCAGCAACACGTTGCCGAAGCGGTGACCCGCCCGGTACGCAGCGCGCTGATCAGATTCGCGTGCCCCGCTCACCATGTCGAGGTTGTCCCGCAGCAGCAGGTCAATCAATTCCGGCGAAACACTCGCATCGTAAGTATCGTCGCCGTCAGCCATCACATAGACATCCGATTCAATGTCGGAAAACATTCTGCGAACGACGTTGCCTTTGCCCTGCCAGGGCTCCTTGCGGACCCTCGCCCCCGACTTCGCGGCAATTACCGCCGTGCGGTCGGTGGAATTGTTGTCGAAAACGTAGATCTCAGCTTCTGGAAGAGCCGTTCTGAAGTCGCTGATCACCTTGGCGATCGAAGCTTCCTCGTTGTGGCAAGGTAACAATACCGAGATTCGGAGGCTGGCCGGGATTTCAGTCGCCGGCTCATGAATGCTATCCCGGGTTGCTGTCATGTCGTGAGCTCATTTGGTGCGGGGCAGACGTGACCGGCAAGTATACCGTGACACGCCGTCTGATCGGGGCATAGGATACTTTGTTTTGGTGTGGACGCAATTTTGTGCGAGTTTCGTCTAAGATTTTCATAAGCAGCAGGAAAGGCGAACATAGGATGCCTAATAGATCAGCCCGCAGCGTGGCGATTATTTTTGCAGTGCTTCTGTCCCCCGTGGCAGGTGCAGGTGACGCAGAAGAACTCAAAGCGCCGCTTGCCCTGTTTGCGGCCGCCGAGCCGCTTGAGCTTACGCTGACAGCTGATTTCAAAACTTTGCGGTCGCGGAAAAGCTGGGAGTCAGATCGCTGGCACGAGGGGAGCATTTCCCTTGAGGGCGACCTGGCGCAGCGGGTTCTGCCGGTTCGGCTCCGGGTGCGTGGTGGCTTCAGAACGCGCGACGACAACTGCAACTTCCCGCAGTTCTTCGTGGATGTTACGGGCGCGGACACGCTCGGCACGGTTTTCGAGGGCCAGGAGATTCTCGCCCTCACCACCCACTGCCGGGGTAGCTCTGTGTATTCGCGATACATACACCGGGAGTTCATTGCCTACAGGATCTATAACCTGCTCACAGACAAGTCGCTGCGCGTGAGGAGCGCGTTGTTCACGTATATGCGGTCTGACAAACCCGTCAAGGTTGCCAGGCGCTATGGTTTTTTTGTAGAGCACTTCGATGCCATGGCCAGTCGGCTTGGCACCAGGCATGTTGATCTTGACGTGTTTCATCCTGCTGCAGGGGACGCATTTGAGATGGGTGTGCTGGAGCTGTTCGAGTTCATGATCGGGAATACCGATTTTTCCGCAGCATACGAGCACAACATTGTTCTCATGCAGCTGCCAGGCCAGAAAATATTTGGCGTGCCCTACGACTTTGACTTCTCCGGGCTCGTCAACGCCAGGTACGCAGCGCCCGCCAGTCAGTTCCGTACCCGCTCGGTGCGCACGCGAATATATCGGGGCTGGTGCAGGGACGAGGCTGATTTTGACGAAGTCGTGGCGCACTTTCAGACGAAGCGCGCGGAAATTTTTGAACTGCTGGACGAATTCGACTGGATGCCTGTGGTCGTGATCAAAGACGCGGAGCAGTACCTGCGCTCATTCTATGACGTGCTCGATTCGCCGCGCGAACTCGACAGGCAGATAAGGACGAAATGCGCGACGGGGGTTCCCGTAAGAGGCGAATGATGGCTAAGCCTGGCGTCGTTTTTCGGGGAGGCCGATGAGGCCTGCTAAAAACGCGCCAACGAGGACCAGTGTCAGAGACGCCACATCGGCGCCTTTAAAGGGCCCGCCGCCGACGCCAAACAACGCGAGCAGCGCGAGCCCCAGGCAGGCTAGCGCCGCGCCCGCCAGCATCAGCGGCGTTTGCGGAATCGTCTGGGGGCCTTTTCGCCGTTCCAGCGGCGCCAGGGCTGCGGCCACGGGCAGGAGCAGGGCGAACAGTACGGCGAGCCACAGCGGTCTCGACCACCACCACGCGGCGCTGCCCGGTTCCAGACCGAGGCCAAAGCCGCCGGCAAGGAAGAGCAAGCCCACCAGAATTATCATGATGGTCATGTGCCAGAGATATACAGTCATGATCATGCTGTTAACGAGTATGGTGGCAGCCCAAACTTTGCTTTTTGCCAGCCATTTCCGCACGGGAGTTTCAATTGCGAGCAGGATGCCGAACTGAGCGATGCCCAGGAACAACAGCGTGATTTTCGGTGGCAGCGTGTTGCTCAGTTCCCCATCAGGTGAGCCAACCATTGCCAGCGGATATGGTCCGTTCAGTATCAGCGCTGCGAGAGTCGCAAGCCCAAGCACGCCAGCGGCAAGTAACTGCCATGGCTTGCCAATCCGGTTATCGCGCCACGCATAGCCCAGCTGGTGGACGGCGAGCCATACCCAGAAATAATTTGCCCAGCCAGGCCAGCGGATATCGAGGAGGAAAAAGATCATGTCCGTGATCATCGCCAGGGACGCAAAGGCGATCGTGCTGAACCTTCCAAACCTTTGCCACAGCCTGTAGGTGAGCGGCGCCACGACTACGATCATGATGTAAATAGCGAGGAACCATATGGGGATCAGCGAGGCCTGGGAGGCGAGCTGAATAACCTCGCGGCTTACGCCGAGTACTCGCAGAACGATCGCCAGTATCGTCCAGGCAAGCAGAAGCAGGAGCAGGGGCGAGAGCAGGCGCACCAGACGTGCGTACAGCCAGGCGCCGTAACCCAGCTGCTTTCGGCGCGCGCTTTCAAGTGAGACGCCGTTCGCATAACCGCCAACAAAGAAAAACACAGGCATGACCTGGAACAGCCAGGTAAGCCACTGCGTCCACGGCTGGATGCCAAGCATGTGTCCGGGCTCAAAACCGGATTCAGAGTAATACGCCGTGGATATCAGCCAGTGTCCAACGATGACGAGCGTGATGGATACTGCCCGCAGGAAGTCGACGTAGCGATTGCGATCAGCGGGAGTTTTTTCGGCCAGCGCGATGGCCTGCGACCAGGCTTTCAATGCTCAATTCCTGCTGCCTTTTCTGCCTGCTTGCGTTTCCGTCGGTGCCTTTGCAGATATGACCAGACGAATGCGCCCGTTATGCCCCCCAACGCACCGGATATGTAAGCCGGCAAATGCGCATCAAAAACATTTCGCCACAGCGCCGAGGCCAGAAAGCTAACCAGGATCACAGCCAGCAGCATTGCCACCAGGTTTTGCCAGAGCTTCATATTGCACCTCCCGGTGCCGGGTCTGTCTGCTCGATTGTAGCAATTGGCCAATAAAAAAGGCCCGGCAGGACCGGGCCCCGATTTCTTGCGGGTATCCGCTTACATCTGCGAGGGTACAAACCGCGTCATCACCGCATCTTTAAGCACGTCGGGCGGGAGCAGCCCCTGGGCGAGCACGAAATCATGAAATGCTTGCTGGTCGAATTTGTCTTTCAGGACAAGCTCGGTCTGCGTTCGCAGGGCCTGTAGCTTGGCGTAGCCATAGTAGTAGTCTGTTGCCTGGCCGGGTATCCGATAAGTATAGCGTTCTATCTCATTCTGCGCCCACGTCTCTCCCAGCACGACGTCATCAGTGAGCACTCGCTTCGCATCATCCGGCGTTATGGGCCCAAGTCGGCCCACAGTCTATCGCGAGGCCTAAGCACCACAAAAAAAGGCCGGGAGCGTATGCCCCCGGCCCTCTCAGTTGTCGTTAAAAAAACCGACTCAGAATTGCTGACGTACCGTCGTATATTCAAAGTCGATGTCCGCGGACGTCGGGTTGGTGATAGTCACTGTGTAGGTGCCGATCAGGAAGGTCTGAGCAAACGTCGTGAGTTCACCAAGGCTCGTCACCGACACGCCAACGGGCAGGCCCGCAGAATCCAGAATCTGCATCTGCAGCAGCTCGCTGCCCATGCCCTTGGTTTCTACCAGGATCGACGCGGTCGATGCATTGACCTCGAGAGGAAAGGACACTGATCCGAACATCGGTGCCGCGGCACTCTGCCCCTGCACGTTGTCGTGGCCCTTGCTGTCCTGCGAGTTCGGTATACCGTCACCGTCGATGTCGTCATCCTGCTCATCAGGGATGCCGTCGTTATCATCGTCGTCATCCTTGCTGTCGGTGTCACCGTCGCAGTCCGCATCCTTCGAGCAGCCGTCGTCCCGACTGGAGCCATCGTCGCTCGAGTGGTCATCACTGCCGTCATCCGCGCTGCTCTGATCATCGCTTGAGCCGTCGTCGTCCCTGTCCTTCTTGCTGACTTTGACCTCAACGATTTCGGTGTCGTAGCCACCGTGGCCGTCGTGGATCGTATAGGTGAACTCGTCTTCACCGACGTAGTCAGTGGCTGGCGTGTAGGTCACCGTGTTGTCCGCGTTAATCACTGCGCTGCCGTGAGCAGGTGCCGTGACGTCAACGACCGTCAGCATGTCGCCGTCTTTATCCTTGTCGTTGGACAGGACATAAATGACGATTTCCATGTTTTTCGGCGTCTTGGCCTTGTCCTTTTTGGCCTCAGGAGGCGTGTTGCCGTCGCGGGCAGTCACTTCCACCGTCACTTTGGCGGTGTCGGTGCCACCGAAGCCGTCGTCAACCGTGTACTCAAACGTTTCGGTGCCCGTGAATCCTGAGGCAGGAATGTAGGTAACCGTCTGTTCGTTGGCATTGATGCCCACGGTGCCGCCCTTGTTGCCCTGCGTGACTGCAGAGACGCGGAGCGTGTCGCCATCATCATCGCTGTCGTTCAGCAAGACTTCGATGGCGATTGGCTGACCCTCAACGGTCGCGGCTTCGTCGTCGCGTGCCTTCGGATCAACGTTGTCGCGCGGATCGACTTCCACCGTCACGGTCGCCGTGGCGTCGCCGCCCTTGCCGTCCGTGATGGAATAGGAGAACTGATCCGTGCCGGCGAAACCAGCAGCTGGCGTATAGGTAACCGTGCCGTCACCGTTGTCAGAAGCGGAACCGTTTCCGGCATCCCCGATATTGCTGATTGTCAGAGGATCGCCGTCCGGGTCGCTGTCGTTGGACAGCACGTCGATGGTGACCGCTGTGCCAGCCTCAGTGCTGGCGCTGTCGTCGTTGGCCTCGGGTGCGGTGTTGCCGCTAACCATCACAGTTACGGTGCCTTCGTCCATGCCGCCCTGGCCGTCATTGACGGTATAGGTAAAGCTGTCTTCGCCGACGAAATTCGACGCAGGCGTGTAGGTAACGGTGCCGTCGTTGTTGTTGGTAACTGTGCCATTGGATCCTTGTGTGACTCCCACGACGTTAAGGTTGTCATTGTCCGGATCGCTGTCATTGGCAAGCACATCGATGGTAACGGGCATGCCCTTGTTGGTGGAGGCAGTGTCGTTTACGGCCAAGGGAGCGCTGTTATTGCCGCTCCGATTAACATCGGTCTCGACAATGTTGCTCCAGTTGGTGAGCACGCTGGCGGCGCCGGCCACATGGGACGAGCGGACGCGGTAGTAGTAGTGGCCGCTGTCGAGGCCGCTGCGCGTGAAGCTCGTGTCCGTCGTGCTGGCAATGTCTTCCCAGTTGGCCGTGTCGATGCGGATGTCATCCACCCACCAGCCGTAGGGTGCGTACCAGATGGATGATGCGGCGCCCACAAAGTAGCGGAAACGCAGCTCGATAGTCTTGCCAAAGAACGGTGTCAAATCTACCTGGCGGTGCCCGAGGGCCTGCACGGGCGGCAGCGAGGGCGGCGCCTCTTCGATGTAGATCGGGTTGGAGATGCTGTAGACCTCTTCCCACTTGGCGTCGGGGTCGTTGACGTCTCTCACTTCAACGAGGCCCACGTCGTCCGCTTCGCCTACGGTCTGGTCATAGAATGACAGCGTGGTCGCGCCGTTCGCAGGAATGGCGATCGGCTGATGCCAGGTCATGATGGAGGAGATGCTGCGGGCAGCATCCGGGCCATTGGTCTCCGGCACGTTAGTGTAAAAAGCTCGGCTGCCATCGTTGCCCGTGCCGTCCTGGACATCCCAGGGGACCACCAGCGCTGACTGCGGCTCCGTGCCCGGCTCGCTGCTGACCGTCCAGTTGGACATGTCGTTCTCGGCGTCGTCGCCGAGAAGCAATCCGAGGCTGGTGGCCTCCTGCAGCTGGTTCGGGCCATTTGCGCCCTCGGTGGCCACCCACGTGAGCTCATAGCTGCCGTTGGTGTCGGGGTCTTCGTAGCCGCTACCGATGCTGAGCATAGGGCCGGCGACGTTAAGATCGCACTGCGCGTTCGCGGTCACCGTGATGTCGGCCGAAGCGCCGCTCACCGCGTTCTCGGCGTCACCGCCGCTGTAAAGACCCGTAATCGAGTCGACCACTACGCGGGCGCCGCCGGGCAGATCCCAGTCGCCCCCAGGTGTGCTGTAGTTATCGATATGGACGCAGGCGTTGAAGTCATCACGACCCGGCGCGCCGGTGTAGGCAGCATCGTCGAGATTGGGCGTGTTGTCGCCCGGGGTCGGCTGCGAGTCAACAATTGTCTGCGCCGGTGGGTTGTCCACGCCGGTGTTGCCATAGCCGTGGCTCTCGTCCGTGTAGAGGACGGCCACGCCGGGCTGCCAGTTGGGGTCGCCGCGCTCTGACTGGTTCTTGCCGTTGAAGTCCCAGGAGACGCGGTCACGGACTTCTACGTAGTAGGCGTGATCCGCTTCGACACCGTCAGCGGTGCTCACGCGGGTCCAGTTGTCGGGGAAAATGCGCGTATGCTCATCTTCCTCAAAGTCGCTGGAATAGATGCTGTCGCCGTCAACTGTCAGGTTGATGTCGTCGATGAACCAGCCGCGATTTGCCACAGCGGGATCGGTGAAATAACCGAAGCGGATGATGATCTGCTTGCCCGCATAATCGGACAGGTCGTAGCGGTCGGTTATCCACTGGGCTTCCTGCAAATCACCCGTGTAGCGGTTTGGGTTGGCCAGGGAGTTACGCTCGCTGGCGGCCTCGCGGGAGGAGCCGCTGATGCCATTGTTCAGATCGGTAAAGCAACCGGCATTGTTGGGGTTGTAACCATCCATAGTGGTGCCTTCCTGGGAAGGCAGCGCGGTCCAGTTTACGCCGCCATCGTCGGAAACCATCAGAAACGCATAGTCCCAGTCCCACTCGATTTCGTACAGAGACTGAAAGCTGAGTTCGACCGTGCTGCCTGCGTGCTGAGCCAGGTCCGGAACAAAGAAGTCCAGGTTGTGACCCTGCGTCGTCGGGCAGCCGAAATCGTTGCCCGAGCCCGAGTGCCAGGCGCGAACGCCGGACGGCACGTAATCGATCAGTTTGATGGTGGGCAGCGGGAACTTGAGCGCGTCGGCGTTATGGATGCCGGGTCCCGTCAGCACATAAGGCGTGCCATTGGGTTTTTTCCAGTGGATGGTGCCCGTGTCGGTCTTGGATTCGGTCAGCGTGTAGCTGCCATCTTGTGCCTCACGCGGCACGATCCAGCCCATTTCCTGGCGATTGAACACCGTCATGAACTGGGAGTGATCGCTCGCCATCAGCTCCCAGGAGCCGAAAGTCGAGCGGCTGCCGGTGGAGTAGAAATCAGGCAGACCCAGTGAATGGCCGTATTCATGTGCGATCACGGACATTTTTTCGATGGCCGCTTCAGGGTTTACGTTGTAGGGGCCGACTCTCACCCAGACCGGCATCGAGTTTGGCACCGTGGTCATTTCGTTGCGTGCGAGGCTTGTCCAGTACATTGGCTCGCCGGTGTGGCTCTTGAGCTGGTCATTGGAGACATAGCCCTGCTCGCCGTTTTCATCGGTGAAGTAGTACTGCAGGTCTGACTTGTGCGGCCAGACGTTGTTGGCGCCGGTACCGAGGTTGCCGTTGCCGCCTTCGCCGGCAAATGCCACGTTAAAAAAGTCGACGACGCCGTCTTTATCCGTATCGAACTCGTTGTAGTCGAGTTCGGGATCGGCAATGGCTGCCGCATCATAGGTAATTTTCGCGGTAGGGCCGCAGGCATCGTCGATGCCGAAAAGAAGGCCTACGCCCGTCAGCGAGCCTGCCGCTGCGTGTCCGGTGGTGTCCGAGCCGTAGTAGCCCTGGGTGCCCGGCAGGCGGTACCAGCCATTAACGATGCGCGGTGCTGTCGTCAGAGGTGCGCCCTTACCAGACGGTGGTGCTGTCGTGGTACCTGTGCATGTGCCGCTGGGCTGCAGCGTCGACCATTTGTAATTATAGGTCGGGTCGTAAAGTGTGTCCGGGGTGCCCGGATTGGGGCCTACCTGGCCCTCGGGAGAGAGCTGTCCAAAGCTCATGTCCTGGTAGAGCTGCCAAAGGGAGCGGCCACTTGTGCGGGAATTGACCGCTTCGTCCAGTGCTTCAGCGCTGTGGTTGGCTGCACATTCCTGAAACGGGTCGGGGGAAACCCCTCCCCGCTCGTTGTTGCCTGTGCAGTGATGGATGTCCTGGTACTCGACCATGACCAGCGGGAATGGCCGTTTGCCATAGCGCGCTGACTCCAGCGTCGTGACCTTGGGGCCCAGAGTGGATTCGGTTATTGATTCGCTGCCAACGCTATAGGTGACGCTCGCAGACAGGTTCTTCCAGATGATGGTCGGGTCCGCATTAAGGTCAGCGGCATCCGCCCAGATTATGATTCTGCCAGCGCCATGCGCGGGCGCGAGATCAAAGGTCACGGTCTGGCCATTTTGACTCGCCGGATCGATGCTCGCACGGTCGAAGGTCGCTTCCGGTGGCAAGGTAACGGTGATAGTGCCTGCATCCAGACTGCCCTCGGCATCGTAGCTGATCGTAAAAGGGTATTCCTCGCCTGGCTCAACCCAGCCTTTGGCTGAGAAGAAGTCGGCGGAAAGGCTGGCTGCGACGCCGGCGCCCGGCAAAGTCATGGCGGCCGCCAGCGCGCTCAGCTTCCACCAATTGATTTTCCTGTACTTCATGAGATGTCTCCGATCCAATCGTTTTAATTAAGGACAGGAGAAAGCCAGATCTGGCGTAAGCGCGGTCGAGACGGGTCTGCCCCCCGGTCTTTCCCCCCTATGACGCCACAAGTTACGTGGACTCGCCGTGAGGAGATATCCGGGAGAACACCCAGAGAGTGCAGGGGTTTTCACTCAGACGATCCCGGTTGGTCTGAGTAAATGCGGAAAACGCACTCATTCATGCAGCCAGACATGCGCTTGTGTACCGGTTGGCGTGGCGCCTCAACGGGGGATTGCGAGCTAACCGTCGGTCTTTTAACGGCCGGCCCCTCGTTCGCATCGAAAACTTGTACACGCCTTATACGAATTTGTGAGTTAAAACACCCATTTACGAATCGATGCGATATGCTTTAAAAATAA
>JABDLF010000082.1 GCA_013003115.1 Gammaproteobacteria bacterium | reverse complement strand
TGATCAACCTGGTGCGCGCCCGGTGGCCGCGCGCCGATCTCCCCGAAAACCACTTCGCCGTCGGCTTTTCGATACCACTCCATGTGCGTAAAACCTGTTTCGAAGCCCATCGCTGCAATGACTTCTGCACCCATGCGAAGACCTTCGGCCAGGGCAGGATCTGCGACGTCCCGCAGCGCAATTACCTGCGGGCTGATCCATTCGTTGCTCCGCGCGATCAATGGCCGGGGGCGATACCAGGCAACGTTGTAATAGAGAATTTTTCCGTCCCGGGTGATGGTATCGAACGTGTACTCCTCGCCATCGACGAATTCTTCGACGCTGACCAGCGGCACGTGTCCGAGCTGGCCGAGGGCGGCGCGCAGCTCATCGCGGGTGTTAATTCGGAATGTATCGGCTGAGCCGGCCCCGGCGATTGGCTTGATGATGATCGGAAAGCCAACCTGCTCAGCGGCCTCCCAGCACGCGTTAGCCGAATCGGCGGCAAAGTGACGCGGCGTGCGCACACCCGCCTCATCCAGCTTCTTTTTCATCGCCTCCTTGTCGCGGAAGCAACGCGCCTGCTCGGGCAGCATGCCGGGAACTGAAAACAAGCCGCGCAGCTCGGCGGCCAGCATGATTCCCGGCTCCCACAGGCACTCGATACGATCGAGGCTGCGGCCTCGCAGCTCTTCCCTGAGGCGCTTCGCCACGGCCTGCTCGTCCCACAGTGACGGCACGTGGATATAGGCGGCGAGGTGCTTCCTGACCAGCTCCGGCAGAGCGCCCGGGTGCTGGTCACCGACCCCGATTACTGTCGCGCCTGCCTCATTGAGTCCGCGCGTGAATTCAGGCATATCGGCCGGGTACCCGGGGGATATGAGCAGAACGTTCATCGCTTCGACACCTCTTTAATTTGTGGCTAGCATGTACAATACACTCCCTTAAAACAATGTTCACAAGATTCACACGTGCCTGAAGCAAACAGCCTTCGTATTCTGATGTGCGCCTCTGAGTTCGCACCCCTGGCAAAGACAGGGGGCCTCGGCGACGTGACGGCCGCGCTCAGCGCCTACCTGCATCGCAGCGGCCATGACGTGCGCGTATTGCTGCCTTTTTACTCGTCAATCAAGACTGATGAGCTGAACATATATCCCGTCGATTTCATGCAGGGGGTTGAAGTCAGTCTTGGCGCTCATAGCTTCAGATGTGACTTCTATGTCACCGCTTTGCCGAAAGACGGGACGCCCGTTTATTTGCTGCACTGCCCCGCGCTCTATCACCGGGCGGGCATTTATACCGGCGGCGCCGATGAGCACCTGCGCTTCATTATGCTCAATCGCATGGTTTTCGAGATGTGCCAGCGCATGGGCTGGGCTCCGGACATCCTGCACTGCAATGACTGGCATACGGCACTGGTGCCCCTGTATCAGAAAGCGGTGTACGACTGGGACACGCTATTCTCGCGCTCGCGCAGCCTGTTCAGCATTCACAATATTGGCTATCAGGGCACGGTGGGAACGAGCGCGATCAGCGAGCTTGGTCTGGCCGGCAAAGAGTCCTTACTGCATCAGCAGGATTTCGCCAGCGGGCAGATTAACTTCATGCGCACCGGCATCCTCTATGCGGACGTAGTTGCGACCGTCAGTCCCACCTACGCGCGTGAAATCCAGACTGCAGAGTACGGCATGGGCATGGAGGAAATTCTTCGTGCGCGCGACTCGTCAACCATTGGCATCCTGAATGGCGTGGATTACGACGACTGGAGCCCGCAGGCTGACAGCCTTATTCCCCGCAACTACGATATCGACGACATCGAAGGCAAAGAAGTTAACAAGCAGGTGTTGATGCGGGAGATGGGACTCGAGTACCGGCCCGGCGTTCCATTGATCGGGCTGGTGGCACGGCTGACGGGCCAGAAAGGGCTCGACCTGGTTGCCGAGGTTATTCCCGCCTTGCTCAAGCGGCGCGATTTTTCCTTCGTTGCTTTGGGGAGCGGCGAAGGCCGCTACGCTGATTTCTTTTCGGAACTGCAGCGGCGGTTCCCCGGGCGCGTGTGTTTTTACAGCGGCTACAACAACAAGCTGGCACACATGATTGAGGCTGGCGCCGACATGTTTCTCATGCCGTCGGCCTATGAGCCGTGCGGCCTGAACCAGATGTACAGCCTCAAATACGGCACCATTCCTATCGTGCGCAAAACCGGCGGGCTGGCGGACTCGGTTCAGCTGTTCGACCCGTCATCGGGCACGGGAACAGGGATCGTGTTTCGCGATTACAACAACGAGGGTCTGTGGTGGGCTATTGACGCAGCCCTGACGCTTTACCAGGACAAGGACGCATGGAGCACAATGATGGCCAACGCCATGGCAATGGACTTCAGCTGGGACAAACAGGGCGCTGAGTACGTGCGCCTCTACCGCGCGATGCTCCGCTCGAAAAATTAAGTCGGGCTACGGCTTTTCAGGAGCCTGCCGCCCCGGAGAACTAAAAACACAATGAACGTCATATTTATAGAACCCTCGTTTCCCAATAACCAGCGCGAATTCGTGCGCGCGTTGCACGCCGTGGGTGCCAACGTGATCGGCATAGGCGAACGCCCTGTCGAGTATCTCGACGATGAGGTGAAGGGCTGGCTTGGCCACTACGAACAGGTCCGATCGGTCGTACACGAGCCGTCTCTGCTGGCCGCCGTACGCAAGATTCAGGGCATGGCCTGGGTTGATCGGCTGGAGGCCACGGTGGAAGCACACATCATGCCGGCGGCGAAGGTACGAGAAGCCACCGGCATCCCGGGAACCAGCGTAAAAACCGCTTACCTGTGTCGCGACAAGCCGGCCATGAAACAGGCGCTGCGAGAAGCCGGGGTGCCTTGCGCCCTGTCGACCCGCGCAACTGCACCCGAACATGTAAGCGAGTTTGTTGCCAAAGCCGGGTTTCCGATTATTCTGAAACCAACGGCAGGCGCCGGTGCATCGGGAACCTACAAGGTCAACAATGCCAAAGAACTCGGGCCGGTCATGCACGCATGCGGTCTTGATCAGGGCCACGAAGTGGCTGTTGAGGAATTCATTGAAGGTCACGAAGGATTTCTGGATACAGTTTGTATCAATGGTGAAGTGGCCCACGAGTTCATCACGCACTATTACCCCAACGTTCTGGTTGCCATGCGCGAACGCTGGATTTCGCCGCAGATGGTCTGCACAAATCGCATGGACGCCGAGGGCTACGATGACGTCAAGCGCATGGCTCGCAAGGTGATCAGCGCTTTAGGCATCGGCACATCCGCGACCCACATGGAATGGTTCTATGGCCCGAAGGGGCTCAAGTTCTCCGAAATCGGGTGCCGCCCGCCTGGCGTCGGCCACTGGGATGTTTACAACGCGGGCAACGAGTTCGATATCTACGTGGAATGGGCCAGCGCCCTCGTGCATGGTCGCCCGATGCAGTCGCCTTCCCGACGCTACGCCTGCGGAATGATTGCCCTCAGACCCAGCTGCGACGGCCATATCACCGGCTATGAGGGTATCGACGAAGTGAACCAGCGCGTTGGCGATTGCATCGTGCGCGCAAAACTGCCGGAACCGGGCACGCCTACGCAGCCGGTTGAAGCCGGTTACATGGCCAACGCCTGGATGCGGGTGCGCCACCCTGACTACGATACGCTGCGGGAAATCCTTGATTTTATCGGCCAGACTGTAAAGGTCCACGCCCGCTAACCGCATCGCCTCCCTGGCACAACTAAAAAAAGGGCCTGCTCAGGGCCCTTTTTTGTAGCCGCAAAATACGGAAGGCAGCGCCTGCGCGCTCAGTCAGAAAAGAGCTTGAGCCGGGTAAGGAAAGTGTAGTCGGCTTCCGCGCTCATCAGGGCAACCAGCACAAGCAGACACAGCGGCGGCACCAGGATCGCGAAAATAAGCGACAGGCGCTCCCAGGCCATGTGCATGAATATGGCGATAATAAAGCCCGCCTTCAAAACCATGAAAAGCAGAATCAGGCTCCATCGCAGCATGCCCTGAAGCTGATAATAATCCACCATGTAGGAGAAGGCGCTCAGTACGAACAAGAGCAGCCAGATCCACAGATAGATACTTAACGGGTGTTGTTGTCCTTCTGTTTGCGACATGTGTCCGTCCCTACCAGAGATAGAAGAATGCGAAAATGAATACCCAGACAAGATCAACAAAGTGCCAGTAAAGCCCCGTCACCTCGACTGTCTCGTAAGTGCCCTTGCGATCATAAAACCCATTCATTACGCGGCGCGCTACCACCAGCAGATAAACGACGCCCGCCGACACGTGGAGTCCGTGAAAGCCCGTGATCATGAAAAACGTCGATCCGAACTGCGCTGCACCCATGGGGTTGCCCCATGGCCGCACGCCCTCTTCCACGATCAGTTTGGTCCACTCGAATGCCTGCATGCCAACAAAGGTGGCGCCAAGCGCAGCCGTGGCCAGCATCAGCATGGCGGTCTTTTTCTTGTCGCGCCTGTAGCCGTAGTTGACCGCCAGGGCCATGGTTCCGCTGCTGGTAATCAACACAAACGTCATGATGGCGATGAGCAGCAATGGCACGTGGTTGCCGGCGATGGTCAGCGCAAACACTTCGCTGGCGTTTGGCCATGGCACCGTGGTGGTCATCCGCACCGTCATGTAAGAGGTCAGGAAGCTGCCGAAAATGAAGGTATCGGACAGCAGAAAAATCCACATCATGGCCTTGCCCCACGGCACCGGGAAGGTCTGCCTGTCAGCTGACCAGTCCGAGACGACGCCGCCGAGACCGTCATTCACTGTCGCGTCACCGCCGTGCCCCGGGAGTTCATTTGCCATGGTTCATATTCCTTTCACGTATTCAACAACAGGGCGAAGAGAAATAGCCAAACGAGTAGCATGAAATGCCAGTAAACGGTGCATAGCTCCACGCTGAGCCTAAACTCGCCCACATTCTCGGCGCCGCGCAGGCGACTGCTTGTGCGCCCCCAAACCCACAGCCCGCCGATCAGGTGAAAGCCGTGGATGGCCGTCAGCAAATAGAAGAAAGCAGCAGCGGGGTTGCCGCGCATATAAAATCCGGCGTCTCGCAGCTGATCCCAGGCCAGCAGCTGTCCGGCGAGAAAAACAAACGAGAGAAGTCCGGCTGCGATCAGTGCCCTGCGCGTGGCCAGCACATCGTCACGGCGCGCGCCGCGCAGCGCCTGGTTCATGGCAACGCTGGCAAGCACCAGCACAACGGTATTGACCCACAGGATCGATGGCTCCTGTACACGCGACCAGTCATTCAACTCCATGCGCTGCACATAGGCGCTGAAAAACAGGCCGAACATCGAGGTAATCACGGCCAACAGGACCCCGAGCCCCAGCTTGCTCGGACTAATGGACTGCGGCATCCCGGATGGCAGGTTCTCCAAGGGATCATTGGCGAGCCATGGCTTACGGTTTATCGTCTGGCTCAGCAGGTAGCCAACAACGAGCGCCATGATCAGCGCGAGGAATACGAGCGCCCAGGTCATGTATGTTCCACACCGTGCTCGCGGCCGGCAACCACGCCCGGCTCCGGCGGTTCATTCTGAGGAATGAAGTCCTCCTTCGCCCCGGGCACGCTGTAGTCGTAAGCCCAACGATATACCACCGGCAACTTCTCGCCCCAGTTGCCATGCTCGGGTGGCGTTTGCGGCGTCTGCCATTCCAGCGTCGTGGCCCGCCACGGATTACCGCCGGCATCCTTGCCTTTGAAATAGCTCCAGATCATGTTCACGATGAAGATCACCTGAACCACCGCCACGATGATTGCTGAAATTGTGATCCCGGCATTCATCGCCTGGGCGGACTCGGGAATAAAGTCCGTGGTGCCCATGGCAAAGTAGCGGCGCGGCACGCCCAGAATACCCAGGTAATGCATGGGCAGGTAAATGGAATAGGTGCCAAGCAGCGTCAGCCAGAAGTGCGCTTTGCCCAGGAAGTCGTTGTACATCTTGCCGGTTATCTTCGGATACCAGTGATATATGGCGCCAAAAATAACCAGGATCGGCGACACGCCCATCACCATGTGGAAATGCCCAACCACAAAATAGGTATCGGACAGAGGCACGTCCACCACAACGTTGCCGAGGAACAGGCCCGTAAGGCCGCCATGTATAAAGGTAAAAATAAAGCCAATTGAGAACAGCATGGGCACGGTGAGATGAATATCGCCACGCCACAGCGTCAGTATCCAGTTGTAAACCTTGATGGCCGTCGGTACGGCTATGATCAGCGTGGTCGTTGCAAAGAAGAACCCGAAGTAAGGATTCATGCCGCTCACATACATGTGATGTGCCCAGACAACAAAGCTCAGCCCGCCGATGGCAATAATCGCCCAGACCATCATGCGGTAACCAAAAATATTCTTGCGCGCGTGGGTGCTCAGAAGATCGGAAACGATTCCGAAGGCCGGCAGAGCAACGATATAAACCTCGGGGTGACCGAAAAACCAGAACAGGTGTTGAAACAGGATCGGACTGCCACCTTCATGGCTCGAGGTTTCACCCAGCGACACGATGGCGGGCATAAAGAAGCTGGTGCCAATAAGACTGTCCAGCGCCATCATCACTGCACTCACGAACAGCGCAGGAAAGGCGAGCAGACCCAGCACGGTGGCCATGAATATGCCCCAGACTGACAGGGGCATGCGCATAAGCGTCATGCCGCGACACCGCGCCTGCAGCACGGTGGTGACATAGTTCAGGCCACCCATGGTAAAAGCCACGATGAAGATCGCGAGCGACAGCAGCATCAGAATGATGCCCCAGCTGGCCCCGGGCGTGCCTTCCGAAATCGCCTGCGGCGGATACAGCGTCCAGCCCGCGCCCGTCGGCCCGCCTGGCACGAAAAAGCTGGCCATCAGCACAATAACGGCCAGCAAATACACCCACACGCTGAGCATGTTCATGTACGGGAACACCATGTCACGGGCCCCCACCATCAAGGGGATGAGGTAGTTACCGAAGCCCCCGAGTAACAGCGCCGTCAGCAGGTAGATCACCATGATCATGCCGTGCATGGTGATGAACTGGTAATAATCAGCGGGATCGATGAAGGAAAACGTATCGGGAAAGCCGAGCTGCAGCCGCATCATTCCCGAGAGCACGAGTGCCACGAGGCCGACCGCAATGGCTATGAGGCTGTACTGGATCGCGATCACCTTGTGATCCTGGCTCCAGATATAGCGCGTCACGAAACTCTTCGGGTGATGCATGGCATGCGGGTCATCGCGATCCGCTATTGCTACGTAAGCCATCAGCTAATCCTCCGGGCCTTCGCCCGCTCTAACTTATTGCAATTCGTTCGTGCCGTAACTGCGCACACCGGGTCACAGCGCTCCGAGGTAGGCAACGAGATCGTCAATCGCCTGCTCGTCGCCAAGGATGGGCGACATCAGGACCATCTGCTGCCCGAACGGGTCATCAGGATGCGACCCGCGTATCCCGGCCTTGAAGTTCTCGAGCTGTCGCTTGAGATACCAGTCATCCATGTTCTTTAGTCGCGGGGCATGGGTCGCCCAGATGCCTCGACCATCATCTCCGTGACAGGTGCCGCAGGTGCGATAAAGATCCTTGCCGCGCCGGGTATTACCAATGATGGTGTCACTCACGCGTTTCTCGGGCAGCGTTGCGATGTAGGCAGACACGTTCGCAATAGCCTTGTCGTCAACCAGGGTGCCCGCCATGGGCGCCATCTGCCGACCGTATATGTCGCCTTCGTGGTATCCACGCACACCGGACTTGTAGTTCTTTAGCTGCTGCTCGATATACCAGCTGTTCTGCCCCGCCAGCTTCGGCGCGTTCAGCATTGCGTTGCCCTCGCCCTGTGCTCCGTGACAAGCGCCGCACACCGCGTACGAGGCCTGCCCGCTGGCCAGATCCGGCTCCATGCGCTCGGTCGCACTGGCAAAGGTTGGCTGGGTGGCCAACCACGCATCGAAGTCATTTTGTTCCTGCACCACCACCTTGCTGCGCATTGCGAAATGCGCCAGGCCGCAAAGCTCTTCGCAGAGAACATCAAATTTTCCCGTTCGGGTCGGCGTCAGCCAGATATAGCTGACCATGCCGGGCACGAGATCCATCTTCACGCGAAACTGCGGAACGGTGAAGTTATGCAGCACGTCCTTGGATCGAAGCAGAAGTTTTACCGGCTGACCCATCGGCAGATGCATGTGCTTGCCATCAACCAGCACGTCGTCCTGCCCGTTGGGATCGTCCGGATCGACGCCAAAGGGATTCTTCGCGGTCACATGCCTGATTGAGGTGGTACCAAATACACCGTCATTGCCAGGATACCGGTAGCTCCAGGCCCACTGCTGGCCCACCGCCTCGACCTCCATGGCGCCCTCGGGAACGGTTACAACCTTTGCCCATACCAGCAAGCCAGGAGCGAGCAGCGCCGCGACGCCAATGCTGGTGATAACGGTCAGCCAGATCTCGAGCTTCTTGTTCTCGGGCTCGTAAGCCGCTTTGTTTCCCTTGCGATGGCGAAAGCGAATGATGCAGTACGCCATAAAGAGGTTAATCAGAACAAAAACGATGCCCGTCACCCAGAAAGTGAGGTTGACCGTGTCATCGATCATGCCCCAGTTAGAGGCAATGGGCGTAAACCACCACGGACTCCAGAAATGGAAAATTACGGAGCCTACTACGAGCAGAATCAGAACAACGGCAATTGCCATAGGAACTCCTCGTCGGGTCTGAGTGGTCTAGGTCTGGTATCTCTTGCGCTTGTAGTTCAGCTTGCTGAACGGATTCACGAAGTGCGCGTCCGTGGCGACCAGCTGGGCCTCAGGGTGCTTGCCTTTCATCAGCTCACGGATCTTGTCATCCAGCTCTTTCAGCGCATAAATCAGAATCAGCTGCTTTCCGGCATCCAGATCATCCTGAAACTTCTCCAGCTTCTTGTTCTTCGAGGCGACGCCGGTCAGGCCACCGACCCACGCGCCAAACAGAGTGACCACACCAACGATCATGATGTTCAGGATGCCCGGTGGCTCGACGCCAAATACGTGGAAAAAATCAAGAAGGCCTGCTAGTAGCAGGCCTCCGAGAAATCCAAGAAACGCACCGATGAATCCGTCTCGCACAATATCGCGAGTCTCCAGCCAGTTGCTGGAGTGAATATGTTCTTTTTTGAGGCCTGCCTTGTCGCGTGAAATAACGTGCAGGTAGAAGTCACTCACACCCGCCTCGTGCAGGTCATCAGATATGCCGTGGGTGCTATCGAGATTTGGCGAAAGATAATACAAACACTTCATCGCTTTCCCCTGGATCACCGCCGGTCTGTATGGCCGACTCAGATGGTGTCACGTCATTATAGGATATCAGGCCGGATGCGCGTGTATCGCTTGTCGCAATGCAGCACAAACGCCGCTTGTATTTATTTCACCCCTACTCTAATACGTTTCGCCCATAAACTTAAATGCTTCAGCATTCGCGAGCCAGGCCGAACACAAAAAAAGGGGCCGCGAGGGCCCCAAAACAGCAGCGGGGGAGTCTGAAGCCGCTATTTGATCTTGCTTTTGGTAATTCGGGTTTCATCGACGTCGATGTCCTGAAGTTCACCGTCGAAAAAGAAATAGGTAATGCTGACGACGACATAGTGTGTCGATGTTTCGTAAGTCACCGAGCTGTGCTCGGTGCACACGCCGGAAACCCCGCCACAGGTGGTACCGACCGGCAGCCCCGACATGCGAGAGATATAATCCGTGCCGCCCTGCCCGTTCCAGTCAGAATAATCTGCGACGGCCCTTGCGCCGCGCGGCAAGGAAAGATGCGTGGTTGTGAATATCTCGCCGTCGCGGTTGCGGGCGAAAAACAGCAGCTTGTTGCCGCTGCGCCTCATTTCAACGCAGTTGCTCTCGCAAAGGGTGCCGCCAGCATAGCCCGGACCATATTGAGCAGAGTCCGCAGCCATGACTGGCCCTGCAACGCCGCACAAAGCCAAAACCAGAAAAAAGAAAATGTGTTTCATGAGCTCCTCCTTGAGCATTGGTGATTACCTGCGCCCGGGGCGCAACAACTCGTCGCCTGAGTCCTTCAATTGACGAAATCCCTGGCCGTCCGGGTTTCCTCTACGCTTATCTCCAGCAGATTTCCGTCAGAGAAAACGAATGTATAGGTATAAAAGATGTAGTAGCCCGGCGTAACGTAGGTTCGGACGCTACTCTCGGTGCAGATTCCGGGCGTGTGGGCACACGCGCCGGCCGCATCGCCCGCCGCATTGTTTGCCGTAAAAAGGTCGGGGTCATGCACCTTCGATCTGCGGCCACTGGCATAAAGCAGGCGCGCATCGCCGGGAATAGCCAATGACAGTGTCCTGAATATCGCGCCGCTGCTGTTCCTTGCCACAACAATCAGATTGTCGGCGCTGCGCAGGCTTTCGACGCAGTTGCTGCCGCAGCTCAGCTGGTCGATAAAAAGCCCGGGTACGGGTGCTGCATAGCCGTGCGCTGCAACCAAGAGCAGCGCAGCACTTGCCAGGGCTCGTTCAAGCAATTCCATACTTAATCCTCCTTACTTCCATGTAGGGACAGGATGTCGGCTCTGCCGCAATCCTGCGAGAAGAATTAGCACGGAAAGCTGCTGGTTACAAAACGCGAGGAAGGCTCGCGCACTGAAGACGGGAAAATAAGTCAGTCAGCGGTTGGCGCAAAGCGTAAAACTGCGCCATTGTTGCAGTAGCGCAGCCCGGTTGGCTTCGGCCCGTCGTTGAAGACGTGGCCATGATGTCCACCGCAGCGTGAGCAATGGTATTCGGTACGAGGCAAGACCAGCTTGAAGTCGCGCCTGGTCCCCACCGCCCCGTCAATGACGTCAAAAAAGCTCGGCCAACCAGTGCGACTGTCGTATTTTGTCTCAGAGGTAAAAAGCGCCTGATCGCAGCCCACGCAGTGATAGGTTCCCTCGCGCTTTTCTTTAAGCAGGTCGCTGGTCCACGCCCGCTCAGTGCCCTCCTCGCGCAAGATCCGGTATTGCAGTGCGCTTAGCTTATCGCGCCACTCGGCATCGCTAAGCGCAAATTTCCCGCCGCTGCCCTCGGCAACCGCCACCGACTCCCGCGCACGCAGGCGGCTTGCCAGCATGGGTACCGCCACCACTGCTGCGGCCGCGATCATAAAATTTCGCCTGTTCATACCAGTCCTTTCTTGTGAACACCCATACTCAAGCCTGCGCTCAACCGTTATTGCCACAGGGAATAGAGCGCAAAGCGTCTCGCAAGTTCCAAAGGCATGCTCGTCAAAGACCCGACTACTTCACGAGCAACGGTACAAGGCTCTGCAGCATGCGCCTCGCACTTTGAAACGCCGCTTCTATGCGTCCGTGCACCAGCCAGTCGCCGCAGACGGCGAGGCGCTTGTCTGCTTCAACTACCGACACATCATCGCTGCGCCGGGCGAGGTTGGCGTAGCGCCAGCGATGCAGCGCGATGTGGGCCGCAGTTCGCGCATTCTCCCCAAGGGCCTCGGAGGCCTCGGCCAGCAGGTGTTCCAGCACGCGCTCGGGCGCCAATTCGAGGTTTTCCGCCGCCCAGGCGTTGGTCGAGTGCACAACGAGGCGAAAGCCGCCAGGGCGCTGCGGCTTGCTGCTGTCGACCGAAATCCAGCTGATATCTGCGCCCAGAACTCGTGCGGCCTGCCATTCGAGCGCCAATGGCTCGGCGAAACCCAGCATCAGCGCGAAGCACGGCAGCATCGAAACTTCCGTCGCGGCCGCAAGCGCACAGGCATCGGGCAGCAAGACTGCGGTCTGCACAGCCGGCGCGCTGAAAATGACCCAGTCGAAATCACCAAGTGCCTCGCCCGACTTTTCCTTGAGGCGCCACTTGTCGCCCTGCTCCTCGATTTTGCCGACCGTTGTCGCAAGCCGCACATCAATGTCCACGGCAAGGGCACGGCCCACCGCGCTCATCCCGGGCACACCTACGTAATGCGGCTTCGCATCGCTCCACTGCCAGCTGCGCTGCAACGTCCCACGCTTCATTTCCGCGAACCGGGCGTTCCAGCAAGCAACCGCCTCGCGTGCGATCAGCGGCTCGAGGAAGGCCCGGAACTCAGGGGAACGCGCGGTAAAAAACTGCGCGCCGTGATCAAACTGAAGGCTTGTGTCTTCTTGGCCGGATCGCCTTGTTGCCATGCGTCCGCCGACGCCCCTGGATTTCTCGAACACGGTTACCTCGGCGTGCTCGCCAAGCCCTCGCGCTGCAACGAGTCCCGAAATGCCCGCACCGATAATCGCAACCGAAGTCACACGCTCTCCTGAATGCTCTGCATCAAACCCTGCATCTAACCCTGCATCTAAACCTGCGTCTCACTCTACGGCCCATTATGACCTGTGCCATCTGCGTCACGCAGCCTGTGGCTTTACAGCGGCACCGATGTACAGCTTACCCCTACGGGCCTCGACATGATCGCCGCGACTCGTGCTAAATGCACCGATGCCCGAGGGACCCGAAATTCGCCGAGCCGCTGATCAGATTGCCAGGGTGCTGGTTGATCAGCGCATCGAGTCCATAAAATTTGGCCTTCCCAGGCTTCGCCATTTTTCGCGCAAACTCCAGGGACAGCTTGTCACGGGCATCGACACCCATGGCAAGGCCATGCTCACGCGTTTTGATAATGGCCTGACGCTTTATTCGCACAACCAGCTCTACGGCCGCTGGTATACGCGCGTGCGCCCGACGCTGCCGAAAACCAATCGCCAGCTGCGCGTTGCGCTGCACACCGCCACGCACAGCGCCCTCCTCTACAGCGCGTCGGACATCAGCGTGATGGACGAGGCGCAGCTTGCCGAGCACCCGTTTCTCGCGCGGCTTGGCCCGGACATACTCGACCAGGCGCTGACTGCGACGCGCGTGAGGGAGCGCCTCGAGCAGTCGCAGTTTCGAAACCGCTCGCTGGGCGCGCTGTACCTCGACCAGAAATTTCTAGCTGGCCTCGGCAACTATCTGCGCTCGGAGATTCTGTGGGCTGCAAACCTCGACCCCGGCCTGCGACCGGCGGACCTTGCCCGCCCCGAGATTACAAGGCTGGCGCGCGAGACCCTGAAGATATGCCAGCGCTCTTATCGCACGGGCGGCGTCACCGTGCCCGCCCCTCTCGCCAGCAAATTAAAGAAGCGGGGGCTTGGTTTTCAGAAGTACCGGTTTCAAGTGTACGGACGCGCAGGCCACGCCTGCCACAGCTGTAAAACCAAAATCGAGCGACGCGATGTCAGCGCTCGCGCCCTGTTTGTATGCCCGTCCTGCCAAAGCGTCAATCCGCGCTGAGACCAGCGAGGGGCGGCACCCTTCGCGTTGCCGAGCCTGGCGGCCGAGAACGAACCTGACTGCAGCCCCCGCGCGCCTATAGAATGAAGCTATGAAGATCTTATCCCTCATCGCGATTGCAGCGGCAGCCCTTGCTGCGACCGTTTTGAGCCCGCCAGCCCTCGCGCACGGCAGCGTGACGCCGGAAGAAGACCTGTGCCTTATTCGCATCGGCTACTACTCGGCGCATTTCAAGATATACCTGCCCCAGCAGCGCGGCCACAAGCAATTCTGCGAAGACCTGCCGGCCACGGGAGAAAGCATTTTCGTTATGGAATACGAACACAGTGGTCTGGGAGACATACCGATCGACTTTCGCATCATCCAGAACGTGACCGGGCAAGGCCGCTTTACGCAACTTAAGCATGTCGCCGCCATTGCCGACCTTGATGCGCATACCGTCTACCATTTGCCTGGCGCGATACAGCCCGATGTTTTTACTGCCATGCATGATTTTAAAGAGCGCGGTGACTTCGTTGGCATCGTCACGGTGAATGAACCGGTATCAGGTCAGACTCTAACCGCGGTGTTCCCCTTTGCCGTGGGCTTTACCGGTTTCGGTTACTGGCCACTGCTTGTCATTGCCGCTCTGCTGATTCAGCTCAATTATCTCTGGATGAGCGGCTGGTTTGCTGCTCGCAGCTGGCGAGGGCTCTTACCAAAGCGCCTGTTTCCTGCCCTTGCCGCGCTGAGCTTTATCTTTCTGGCCGCGGGGCCCTTGAGCAACACGGTAAATGCCGGAGAATCCGAGACAGCAGTGCGCCTCGAGGACAAGGTCTGGGTTTCCGCCAATGGCCTTTACAAGGTGCGCGTGGAACCCGTCATTGAGCACCTTGCCATCAATCGCATGCACAGCTGGATCGTTGAAGTACGCA
>JABDLF010000081.1 GCA_013003115.1 Gammaproteobacteria bacterium | reverse complement strand
ATATGGTCGAGCACGTCATCCAGCGTCGCGAAGGGATAAGGATTGGCCAGCTTGTACTGCTCCTGCCATGCCTTTACCTCGTCGCTCTGCCTGTCCCATCCGGTTTTTTCCATCAGCGCATCACGGCTGTCGCTGTACGCCGCGCTCCAGGCATTCGCCTCGGCGGTCAGAAACGTGGACCCGAAATTAATCTGGATCACGCCTGCGTTTCTGGCCAGAGCGCGGATCATGTCGTCACTCATATTGCGCTCCCAACCCGGCGTAAAGGTCCGCGCCGATGAATGAGATGCGATAACCGGAGTCGCAACAATCGCCATCACGTCATAGAACGCCTCGTCTGATAAGTGGGAAACATCGATCATGATGCCAAGCCGGTTCATTTCCCGGACCACTGCTTCACCGAAGGGGCTCAATCCACCCCACGGGCGATTTTCGTCGTAAGAGGAATCGCAAATGAGATTTGCTTTAGAGTGGGTGAGCGTAATGTAGCGAATGCCGCGCTCATAAAAGTAAGCGAGGGCGGAAAGATCATCCTCGATACCCGCCCCATTCTCCATGCCGAGGGCAAACCCGATTTTGCCGGTCGCAGCTGCAGCCCGCGCCTCCTTGGTATCGGTCACGATTGAGAACTTGTCCGAATGATCGACAGCCAGGCTTTCCATCATTTCGATGAGCGTCTCCGCATGCGCCCTTGCGCCGCCCTTTTCCTGCAAGTCCGCCGGGATATAAACCGACATGAAGGCAACGTTCAGGCCACCGCGCTGTGCCCTGGGCCAGTCAAAGTCGCCCGACTCTGTGCTTACGGAAACATCCTCGTATTCCTCAAACAGGCGATGCGGCAGGTCGATGTGGGTATCGACGACCAGGTATTTGCCGGCGCCTGTGGCCGCCGATCGTGTTGTATTGGTCGTCGAAGTTTGATTCGCGCACGCTGTGAAGAAAGTCAGAACGAGAAATATGGAACACGTTACGTTCACTGGCGTTTTCATAAAGTCTGTCCGGGCAATCGGCGGAGCCCCAATTGTACAGGCTATAAGGCCTGAAACTCAGGTAGCCCAAACACTCCGGCGAACATCGCCGGCCAGCAGACTTTGCGCCGTTTTTCGTCAATCAGGCCGGCGATTGTGATACTTTTGAGGCGACCGACAAGAAATCTTCCGGCCAAAAAACGTGCTCAGGAATTATGTCGGTCAGTCTGTCTACAGGGGCGACGTGAAGAAACCGCAGATTCCTCCCGATGAAAAGGCCCGGCTCGAGGCCCTCGAGTCGCTTGGCCTGCTGTACTCGCCGTCTGAAGAGCGCTTTGACAGGATAACTGCCCTTGCCTGCAAGGTTTTCGATGTGCCGATAGCGCTCGTCTCTCTGATCGCAGATCAATGTCAGTGGTTCAAATCTGCGCAGGGCCTTTCGGCAGCAGAGACGGCCCGGGAAATATCTTTTTGCGGCCACGCTATTCTCAGCGAGGGCGCCCTCGTGGTGCCGGACGCAACGGCTGACCCTCGCTTCGCAGACAACCCCCTTGTTACCGGTGCGCCGAACATTCGTTTTTACGCGGGACACCCGGTCGAGTATCAGGGCAAGAAGCTCGGAACGCTTTGCCTGATCGATGACAAACCACGTCCATTCAGCACGAGCGACCGCGAAGATCTGAAAAGCATGGCGCTGTGGGTGCAAAACGAAATAAATGTAACGGCCCTGAGCGAGGTGCAGCTCGAGCTGCTAAAAGAGCTGGGGGCAGCCAAGCGCCAGAACATGATCGACCCGATTACCAAGACCTGGAACCTGAACGGTCTCGATGACTTACTCAAAAAGGAGTTCTCAAGGTCCAGGCGAGAGCAATCCTCGGTCAGCATTGTGACACTCAAAATTGACAATTTCGGGCATGTCAGCCAGGAATGCGGCAGTCATGCAGCGGACTTGGTGCTGATGGAGCTTGCCCAGAGAATTCGCGCCACCATTCGACCACAGGACCTGCTTGGCCGCCGTGGCGAAGACGATTTTCAGATTTATCTGGGCGATTGTTTTACCAACCGGGCCGCTGGCATTGCTCATCGCATAATCACGCGCGTGAATGAACAGCCAGTAGAAGTTGATGACTATTCAGGCACAATTACTGCAAGCATCGGCATAGCCTCCCTCGCCAATGCCGAAGACGCCGACCTCGAGAGTCTGCTCAAGCTATCCGAAAAAGCCCTCGACAAGGCCAGGAAGGAGGGCGGGAACCGCCTCAGCATCCTCAACTATCCTTCCGGCGACTAGAGCCAGGATTCTGCCGCCAGCCAGCTGCGCGATTCAGGGCTGGCGCTCAAACACAAGGCTACAGCACGTAACCGCACCCTCCGCCTTCGCCAGCTCCGAGATGTCAACCGCTGAAACAAGATACCCGCGTTTCTCAAGCATCGCGCGAGTCCGGGGGTAGGCAGCCGCAAGGATAATCCTATCGCCAACGGCCAGCGCATTGGCCGCCCCGGGCTCTGCCGCATCGATTTCGATAGGTTCACAGCCATCGAACTGCGACGGATGGGTCCAGTCAGGATTGATCAGCAGCGCTGTGCTGCCGAGGCATGTGGCGGCAGACTTGAGATGCAGGCAATTCGTGGCACGCACTGACACAACGTCATAGCCTTGTGGTTTCAACAGGCGCCGGAGCTGCGCAACGCCCTCTTCATTTGAGCGATGACCGCTGCCAACAAACAGCCGCCTTCCCACTCTCAGCACGTCACCGCCATCCAGCGTGCCCGGCGCCTCGATATATGAGAGCTTTCGATATGCGCCCAATATCGCCGCGACCGATTTGATCTCGCCTCTCCGTGACCGGGCACCTGGTCGCGTCATGACAGCTAGCTCATCAAGAACTACCGCAGTGTCTTCAACAAATACGGAGTCTGGCAATGAGGCTTCAGCAGGAAGCCGATCGATGCCACATCCGGCCGTGACCAGCTCCATTTCATAGCGACGGTGCTGTTGATCGGCACGCTCAACGTCGATCGCCTGTTTTTCAACATGCGTAAGTTCACATTGCCCGATGGACGGGCTTAACCTTCTTGTTATCGCAACCAGCATAGCCACTCCTTCGGCTTGCAGCACTTTTGGCTTCATCAAACTCGCTCGTGATCATTTGGCGACCATGCCAATTCCGTACGCTTTGCGGGTACACCGATCAACGATATGCCTTTATTTTTAAAGCATATCGCATCGATTCGTAAATGGGTGTTTTAACTCACAAATTCGTATAAGGCGTGTACAAGTTTTCGATGCGAACGAGGGGCCGGCCGTTAAAAGACCGACGGTTAGCTCGCAA
>JABDLF010000078.1 GCA_013003115.1 Gammaproteobacteria bacterium | reverse complement strand
ACCAACAGCTCGGATCTTTATCCCGGCTTTTTCAGGGTGCTCGACTCCGTTGCGTTGGTGCTCAAGGAGTACAACAAGACCGTCGTCGAGGTTTCCGGCCATACCGACAGCACCGGCACAACGGAGTACAACCAGAGCCTGTCCCTGCGTCGTGCGAGCACGGTGGGCGAATACCTGCATGCACGCGGTATTAATGGTGTTCGTATCATCACTATGGGTTTCGGTGAGCTCGAACCCATCGCCAGCAACGACACAGCCGAAGGCCGTCAGCAGAACCGCAGAGTGGAACTCAGGCTTGTCCCCATAGTGGAAGGCGCCTGAGGCCGTCCGGGCGATGAGTCGTCGCAATCCCACCATGCTGCCGAAGTCGCCGCGTAATATCGTGGCAGCCCTCGTGCTGCTCGCCCTGGGTGCCGCGGGCGGATTTATTGCTGGCCGGGATGAGGCGCCTGCGACCGGTGCGGAAGCCTCGCAGGACATCGGTGGCGAAGCGGTCTTACGGGCCTACGCAGCGCGCCGCTCAGACGAATGGCTTGAGGCCGGCGGCGTGGTGACGCGGACGCTCGCGGACGACAACAAAGGTGATCGCCATCAACGTTTCATTGTTGAGGTCGCCCCCGGGCATACGCTGCTCATTGCCCACAACATTGATCTTGCGCCGCGCGTGCCGCTAAAGGCAGGTGACCGCGTTGTGATGCGCGGCGAGTATGAATGGACTGACAAAGGCGGCGTGCTGCACTGGACCCATCATGACCCGGGCGGGCGCCGGGACGGCGGGTGGATTCGCCACGCAGGCAAAACCTACAGATAAAAAAACCCCATGCCGGCAACGACATGGGGTTTTTTCGCATAAAGCCTCAGTCGTTCAATACGAACGTCACCTTCATGTTGACGCGGTATTCCTTGACTTTGCCGTCCTCGATGACAACTTTCATGTTTTCGATCCAGGCGCCCTTCACGTTGCTGAGGGTTTTTGTTGCCCGCTGAACGCCAACATCGATGGCGTCGTCAAAGCTCTTCGGTGAAGAGGAGATAATTTCGCTGACTCTTGCAACTGACATATCGAATTCCTTTGCTTAACTGTTATTCAGGGGCCCGCGCCGCAGCATGACTGCCGCCTCGATGCGCAGAACCGGGACAGGCATGTTAGGTTCGTCGTGCTGCCAGCGTCAACCGCAGTGACGCTTTTGTGCCGCCGAGTCGATCATGTTTTACATTCGCAGCACAAAAAAAGCCCGGCACGAGGCCGGGCTCCATATAGAAATGTGTGGCGGGGTCAGGCGGCCATTGTGGTGCGCAGCTTGCGAATTGCGTTGGCCTCTATTTGCCTGATGCGCTCAGCCGACACGCCGTACTCATCTGCCAGCGTTTGCAGGGTCTCCTTGTCGTCGGCCAGCCAGCGCCTTGTCAGGATATCGCGGCTGCGCTCGTCCAGAGTTTCCAGGCCGGCTGCGAGCTGAGCCTGGCTGTCGGCCATGAAGTCTTCCTCTTCATATGCCACGGCCGGATCGGCGTCTGGCGACTCCAGGTAGGCGGCGGGCGCAAAGGTCCGCTCTTCATCATCACCTGGCCCGAGGTCAAAGGACATATCGCGTGAGCCCAGCCTCTTTTCCATTTCGACGACATCTTTTTTGGCGACGCCCAGATCTTTCGCGATCGCCTGGCGCTCGTCCTCGCTCATCCATCCCAGGTGTTTGCGTGTTTTGCGCAGGTTGAAAAACAGCTTGCGCTGCGCCTTGGTCGTTGCAACCTTCACGAGTCGCCAGTTGCGCAGCACGAACTCGTGGATTTCTGCGCGAATCCAGTGCACGGCAAAAGAAACGAGGCGGACGCCCACGGAGGGATCGAAACGCTTCACCGCCTTCATGAGGCCGATATTGCCTTCCTGAATTAAATCGCCCACGGGCAGGCCGTAGCCGGAGTAGCCCTTTGCGATATGAACGACAAACCGCAGGTTTGAAATAACGAGCTGACGCGCCGCTTCGAGATCGGCATGCTGTTTAAAGCGCATGGCGAGTTCTTGTTCCTCTTCCCGAGACAATACGGGGATGCTGGAAACATTTTGCACATAGGCGTCCAGGCTCCCGACCGGGCCGGTCAGCGCTAGCGAATGGTCTCTCAGTGCAAGTGCGGTGGTCATATATGGCTTTCCTCCAGCAAAAACGAATATTAGCACTCATAAGGTTCGAGTGCTAAATATAGCATAAGTTCCGGTCGAAGGAAACGCATAAAACGTTATACTTTCAGATACTTGGAGGTTTTTGGTTGCTCAGGAAGGCTCCAGCCTGCGGATGTGCCTGGCCGCTGCAATCCAGGACCCCAGCCAACCCAGGCCGCCCCCGGCAAGTAGCATCGTCAGGGCGATACCCGCACCGAGACCGGCGACCTCAAAGCTGCTGCCATACAGGCCTGCGAGACGGGTCACGGGTCCCTGCACCAAAACCAGCAACGCGCTGATCATGAGCAGCGCGATGAGTGCGCCACCGAGACCGTACCAGGCACCGCTGTACAGAAAGGGCCTGCGAATAAAAGCGTCGGTGGCCCCGATGAGTTTGGCGATTTCGATTTCTTCGCGACGGCTGTAAATGTCCAGCCGGATCGTGTTGCCAATGATGACCAGCACGGCAAGACCAAGGGCAAGCGTCGCCAGGGTCACCAGTCGCTCGACAATCTCGACGATGGCGAAGAAGCGCTGCACCCACTGCGTGTCAGCCTGCACCAGCTCAACCTGGGGCGCGGCCGCGAGCGCGCGTTCGAGCTGCGCCACCTGATCTGCGCTTAACCGGTCCACCGCCGGGCGGACAACAATGGTGTTTGGCAGCGGATTTGCAGAGAGGCCTTCAAACGCATCGGCAAAACCTGATCCGGCCTTGAAGTCCCTGAGCGCCTGGTCTGCCGTTATTACCTCCACGTCATCAACGTCATCGCGCTCGCGCCAGGTTCCCGCCAGCGTTTCAGTGTCCGTCAGGCTGGTACCTGACTTCAGGTAAACCGCGATATCGACAGCGCTGTCCCAGCGGCCGCCGAGGTTGGTGCCGTTCACCACGAACAGGTGCAGACCAGCAGGCATGGCGAGCGCAATGCCAATGACGGCAATGGTCATGAACGTCGAGAACGGCTGCTGATAAAGCCGTCCGAGGGATCCCACAAGCGTTTGCGCGTGCCTGCTGGCCCAGACTCTCGGGCTTATGCTCACTGCGCTGACGGCTCTTGACCATAGTGACTTTCTTCTTCCACGCATATCAGCGAGCCACCCCGTTACCGGCATCATCGATGCGGCCGGCCGCCAGCTTTATGATCCGCTTGCCGAGCGTGCCGATGAGAGACAGGTCGTGGCTTGCAACCACCACGGTGACGCCAACCTCATTAAACCGCATGAAGAGATTCATGATCTCGGACGACAGCTCCGGGTCAAGATTGCCAGTGGGCTCATCGGCGATGAGCACGACCGGCTTGCTGACAACGGCGCGCGCAATGCCAACGCGCTGCTGCTCGCCACTTGAAAGCGCAAGCGGCATTTTCTTTTCCTTGCTGAGGAGTCCCACCTGGTCGAGCGCGGCGCGTACTTTCCGTCCGACTTCTTTTCGACCGAGACCATCAATGATCAGCGGCAGCGAGACGTTGTCAAAAACCGTGCGATCGCTGAGCAGCTTGTGATCCTGAAACACCATGCCAAGCTGCCGCCTGAAACCCGGGATACGGCCGCGCGAAACGCCGTTGGTGTTCTGCCGGTTGACAAAAACCTGCCCGCGCGTCGGGCGTTCGATCAGCGCGATAAGCTTGAGCAACGTACTTTTGCCGGCGCCCGAATGACCGGTGAGGAACACCATTTCCCCTTTCTCGACCCGCAGATTCATGCCCGCGAGGGCCTCCTGGCCACCGGGGTAGCGCTTGGCGACATTCTCAAAAATGATCACGCGTCGGTCACCACTGGCTGCTCGCCCAATAATGCGCTTGCGTAGGCTGCGGCCTCGAACTCGCCGAGGTCATCCGCAGACTCGCCCACGCCAACGTAGCGAATAGGGATGCCCAGTTTGCTGGCGATGGCTAAAAGAATACCGCCCTTTGCCGTGCCATCGAGCTTGGTTACCACGAGGCCCGTGAGCCCGATGGCATCATTAAACTGCGTTGCCTGCGCCAGGGCGTTTTGACCGATGCCGGCATCAAGCACCAGCATGGTCTCGTGCGGGGCCCCCTCATCCGCCTTGGCAATGACCCTGCGGATCTTCTTCAGCTCCTCCATCAGGTTGTCCTGCGTGTGCAGCCTGCCCGCCGTGTCTGCGAGTAGCACGTCAACGTTGCGGGCGCTTGCAGAATGCATGGCATCAAAGATCACGGCGGCGGGATCTGCGCCAGTCTGCTGTGCAACCACGGGCACATCGTTGCGGACGCCCCACGCCTGCAGTTGCTCAACGGCTGCGGCCCTGAAGGTATCGCCCGCTGCGAGCATGACGCTCAGGCCCTGATCCCTGAAGCGCTTCGCGAGCTTGCCGATAGTCGTAGTCTTGCCGGCGCCGTTCACGCCTACCATCAGGATCACGAAGGTTCCGTCGGTTTCCGGGATTCGAAGCGGCGATTCGCAGGGCTTCAGAATTTCGACAATGGATGCATGCAGCGCTTTGAACAGCGCATCGGCGTCCTGCAGCTCTTTGCGCGCCACCTTCCTGTTGAGACTGCCGATGATCCTGTTGGTGGCCTCGACGCCGGCGTCTGCGACCAGCAGCCGCGTCTCGAGCTCCTCAAGCAGTTCTTCGTCGATGCGACCGGCCGGCATCAGTTCCGTGATATCGCGTGTCAGCCACGAGTCGCCTTTGTTGAGACGCTGCCTGAGCCGCCCGAAGAAACCCGGTTTACTTGCTGCTTCTTTATTTTTGCTCAATCAGTTGATCCCCGGGTTTGTGCCGGTGCGGTGTAAACTCGCGGTATGCTAGCACCCGGGACAATGCGGTTGTACCGCGCTCGATGAAGTCACTGATGAATGGCAAAGCACCCGGCAAAAAGCACGCAGGCACGCGCAACCGGTTTCGCATCATCGGCGGCGAGTGGCGAGGTCGCAGGCTCCGGTTTCCGGCAGAGCGACGCATCAGGCCGACGCCGGACAGGGTCCGCGAAACGCTTTTCAACTGGTTACAGAACCATATAGCTGGTGCCCGCTGCCTTGATCTTTTCGCGGGCAGCGGAGCGCTGGGCCTGGAGGCACTGTCGCGAGGCGCTGCGCAGGCCGTGTTTGTTGAGCGCGATCCGGTGAATGCCAGCATGATCCGCGAGCATCTCGGGCAACTTGGGGCCAGCGCTCGTGTCGAGTGCGTTGATGCCTTTGATTTTTTGCGAACCAATACTGATACTTTCGACCTCGCATTCCTGGATCCGCCATTCGATCAGGCTCTGCTAAAGTCGGTTTTGCCGGCGCTCGCGGAGCACGGCACGCTCAAATCAGACGCGCTGGTCTACGTCGAGGCCGCCGCCGGTAAGCTTGCCAGCAGCCTGCCTGCGGGTTGGGCGCTAAGGCGGGCGAGCAAGGCGGGCGCCGTGGAGTTCGGCCTCGCGGAGACCGAAGCGCACAAAGACGCAAACGATAAGGCGGAGTAACGCTATGCCAGTCAATGCCATGTACCCAGGCACGTTCGACCCGATCACGGTCGGTCACTACGACCTTATCCGGCGGGCCGCAGGAGTTTTTAACAACGTGGTGGTGGCGATCGCCGCCAACCCCGGCAAGACACCTATGTTCACCCTCGAGGAGCGTGTCTCGCTGGCTGCGGAGGTGCTCGGCGATATCGACAACGTCGAAGTCCGGGGTTACGCAGGCCTGACTACTGACTTCGCCAGGGACAACAATCTGCGCGTGATGGTGCGCGGTCTGCGGGCCGTTGCGGATTTCGAGTTCGAGTTTCAGCTGGCTACAATGAGCCGGCAGCTCAACCCTGACGTCGAATCGGTTTTCCTGACACCGACCGAAAAATTCACCTTCATATCTTCGAGCCTGGTTCGCGAGATCGCCATGCTTGGCGGTGACGTGTCGCGCTTTGTACATCCGGCGGTAGAGGCGGCGCTTATCAGGCAAAGGGAGCTGCGCGCCAAGGACTAGCCTGTCGGCCGCCTCAGCGCTGGCAGTGCGGGCAAAAAAACGTCGAGCGCTGACCTATGACTTCCTGTCGTATAGCTTCGCCGCATCTCTTGCAGGGGAGGCCCGTGCGGCCGTACACCTTGAGCGACTGAGAGAAGTAGCCGGGCAGGCCGTCGCTGTCAGTAAAGTCGCGCAACGTAGTGCCGCCTGCACGGATGGCAGCGCGCAGCACTCTTTGCACCTGCGCCGCAAGTTCGTTGAATCGGGCAAGGCTTATTCGGCCCGCCGGGCGTCGCGGATGAATCCCTGCGAGATACAGCGCTTCGCTGGCATAAATATTGCCAACGCCGACGACCACCTGGGCATTCATGATGAAGTTTTTGATCGCCACTTTGCGGCCGCGCGACGACTCGTAAAGTTTTTCGCCTGCGAAATCTGCAGACAGTGGCTCAGGCCCGAGATCCGCCAGCAGCGGATGGCTGAAAGGGTCGCGCCGCGTCCACAGCACGCAGCCGAATCTGCGCGGGTCGTTGAATCGCAGGATGGCGGCTCGTCCAAACCGGATATCAATGTGATCGTGCGGCAGCGGGGCAAGACTGCGAGTGAGAATCCGAACGCTGCCAGACATCCCGAGATGCAGGATGACGCTGCCGGTGTCCGCTTTCAGCAGCAGGTACTTGGCGCGTCTGGTGACTTCATGCACGCGCTGCCCCGGTAACTCGCGCGCGAGAGCTGGCGGCACCGGCCAGCGCAGGCGCCTGTCGCGGACGATCACTTTGCTGACGCGGCGCCCCGTGATTTGGGGCGCAATGCCTGCGCGGGTGGTTTCAACTTCTGGCAGCTCAGGCATGCCTCGCGCACCTTTTTCCAACGGCCAGCGATTGTATCGGAACCTCGTTCAGGTCAGCGAGATTCGGTGCCGAGAGCGGTCCGGGGGGTGTAAAAGCGAGTGTTCACAAGGCCTTGTGGAACAACAAGTCCCCCCAGCGTGGGCGCGGGATTCACGCGAAAAAAATGATGCAATGCACTGAAATAAAGCAGGTTTTCAGGTTCTGCGCCATTTCCTTTGCGCCGCAGGGCCGTTCCGTTATAGTTGCCATCCATTCTCAATGACGAGGCAGGGGGCAGCGTGCTCGAACTACTCAATACTTATTACGGTGGTTACCTGAATCTCAGCTTCTGGGGCTACGTTGTGGCCGCCGTGCTGATGGTGCAGTTCACCATCATGGGCGTAACGCTCTACCTGCACCGTGACCAGGCGCACCGCGGGCTCGACCTGCATCCGGTTTTGCGCCATATATTCCGGCTCTGGCTGTGGCTGAGCACCGGGCAGGGTACCGGTGAGTGGGTTGCTGTACACCGCAAGCATCACGCGAAATGCGAGACTGAGGACGACCCCCACAGCCCCAAGATTTACGGCCTGAAAAAGGTACTTCTGGAAGGCGCCGAGCTTTATCGCGCAGAGGCGACCAATGAAGAGACCTTTGCGAAGTATTCACGCGGAACGCCGAACGACTGGCTGGAACGAAACGTCTATCGCAAATACACCTTTGGCGGCATCGCCCTCATGGTGCTGATCGACCTGTTCTTGTTTGGGGTTCCCGGCATCATCATTATTGCCGTACAGATGATCTCCATGCCGCTGTTTGCAGCGGGCATTATTAACGGCGTCGGCCACCACAGCGGTTACCGCAATTTCGAGTGCCCGGATGCGGCCACTAACATTGTTCCCTGGGGCGTTTTCCTGGGCGGCGAGGAGCTGCACAACAATCACCATGCTTTCCCGAGTTCATCAAAGTTCTCGGTGCGCAGCTGGGAGTTCGATATTGGCTGGCTTTACATCAAGGTGCTCTCCGTCTTCGGGCTGGCCAAAGTGCGGCGCGTTGCGCCAACCCCCGTTTTCGCCGAAGAACCAAAGCCAATCGACCTCGAAACCGTACGCGCTGTGATCGTCAATCGTATGCACGTACTGCGCGATTATTCGCGCCGGGTAACGCTGCCCGTTCTGAAGGCCGAGGCGGCCCAGGGCGACCCCAGCTGGCGCCGCGCCCTGACGCGGGCGCGCAAGCTGCTCATTCGCGAACAAAGCCTTCTGGACGATACTGCCAGGGAGAGACTTGGTGCACTGCTGGACGACAGCCAGGCGCTGCGTACGGTGCATGAGTTCCGCGAAAGACTGCAGGCCCTGTGGAACGGCGCAAATGTCAGCAATGATCGTTTGCTCGCGCAGCTACGCGACTGGTGTGCGCGCGCCGAAGCGAGTGGCATCCGTTCCTTGCAGGAGTTGGCCAGCGTGCTGCGCAGCTACTCCATGCAGCCGGCGGCTGCGACAGCCTGACCAGCAAAGAAACCTGGCGACACAAAAAACCCGCCAGCCGGCGGGTTTTTTTATGGGATCAGATGCAGGCTCGCCCTACTTGATCTTGGCTTCCTTGTAGGTGACATGCTTGCGCACCCGTGGATCATATTTTTTGATCTCAACTTTCTCGGGATGCAGGCGCTTGTTTTTGGTGGTCGTGTAAAAATGACCCGTGCCGGCGCTGGATACCAATCTGATTTTTTCGCGCATTTCAGGCTCCTCAGACTTTCTCGCCGCGCGCCCTGAGGTCGCTCACGACTTTTTCGATGCCGAGCTTGTCGATGATCCGCATGCCTTTCGCGGAGATTTTCAGGCGCACATAACGCTTCTCGCTTTCCAGCCAAAACCTGTGTGTGTGCAGATTTGGCAGAAAGCGCCTGCGCGTTCTGTTGTTCGCATGGGAAACGTTGTTTCCGCTTACCGGGCCTTTGCCCGTTACCTGGCAGACTCTGGACATCTCTCTACTCGTTGCTTTTGGTTACCGGGCTTTCGCCCTGATTCTGCCGCCGGGACGCAGACCCGATCGACAAAGAGCCGTGCTTTATACCAGCCCGGTGCGGGTGGCGCAAGACCGCGACCCCCGGGCGCAGGGCGTCCCGGGGTTATATAAGTCCCCGTTCTGCAAGGGAAACACAGCAGGTTTCGCCCACCACAAAATGGTCCAGCAGCCGGATGTCGACCAGCGATAACGCGTCGCGAAGGCGCCGGGTAATCAGTTCGTCCGCCCGGCTGGGCTCGGCAACGCCCGACGGGTGGTTGTGCGCCAGAATGACAGCGGCGGCGTTCGCCTTGAGTGCGTGCTTAAGCACTTCGCGCGGGTGAACGCTGGCGCCATCTATGGTCCCGCGAAACAGCTCGGTAAAGCTGATGACACGATGACGATTGTCCATGAGCAGACAGCAAAAAAGCTCATGCGGCACGTCACGCAGTCGTGCGCGCAGGTAATCCCTGGTGGCGCGGGGATTTTCGAGGGGGTTGCCGCGGGTCATTTGTTCTCTGAGCTGACGGCGGCCGATCTCCACAACGGCCTTCAGCTGGGCGAAACGAGCCGGTCCGACGCCGCAGCATGGCGGAAGATCTGTGCGTTCGGCGTGCAGCAAAGCCCGTAGCCCGCCGAAATGTGACAGCAGCCCCTGAGCGATGCGGAGGGCGGATCGCCCCCTGACGCCGGTCCGAATGAGCATGGCCAGCAGTTCGGCATCCGAGAGCGCGTCGGCGCCGTGGCGGGCGAATTTGTCCTGCGGCCGCTCGCCCGGCGGCCAGTCGCTGATTGGCATTACATCACTTCCCTGTGTCAGCCATCGATGATCGCCGAGTCTTGCACGACGAAGAAGCAAGTCCCAAACTGGCAAGGTTCTGATGGGGCCGGCCTGTGGCGCCGGGTCAGGGATTATTGATGTCGGTATTGGAAGAAAAGAGAATTCTGCTTGGCGTGAGTGGCGGCATCGCTGCTTACAAAAGCCCGGATCTTGTGCGCCGCCTGCGCGAACGAGGCGCGCGCGTGCAGGTCGTGATGACGGCGAACGCGCGCCAGTTTGTTACGGCGATGACTTTTCAGGCGGTTTCGGGACGGCCGGTGCGCGAAGACATGTGGGATCCGCGCGCCGAGGCTGCCATGAGCCACATTGAGCTTGCACGCTGGGCCGACCGTCTGCTGGTTGCACCGGCCAGTGCCGATTTCCTGGCCCGGCATGCCTGCGGCCTGGCGAACGACCTGTTATCAACGCTGTGTCTTGCGAGCGAGGCGCCGCTGATCGTTGCGCCGGCCATGAACAGGCAAATGTGGGCGCATCCGGCCACGCAGGCTAACTGCAAAACGCTCTCATCGAGGGGAGTTCACTTCCTGGGTCCCGCTGAGGGGGATCAGGCCTGCGGCGAGGTCGGGCCCGGGCGCATGCTCGAACCGATGGAAATTGTGAAGCGTCTGGAGAAGATGATTGAGCAGAGCTGAACCACTGGAGGGCCTGCGGGTCCTGGTAACGGCAGGGCCGACGCGGGAGGCAATCGATCCGGTGCGCTATATCAGCAATCGAAGCTCCGGAAAAATGGGATTCGCGGTGGCTCGTGCGGCGCGGGACGCGGGCGCGCGGGTAACGCTGATCTCAGGCCCTGTGAATCGCTCAACACCAAAGGGCGTATGGCGCGTTAATGTCGACAGCGCCGAAGATATGCAAAAGGCCGTTCTGCAGTACGTGCCAGACACCGATATTTTCATCGCGGCGGCGGCCGTGGCGGACTACCGGGCAAAGGAAGTCTCGCCCCGGAAGATCAAGAAGGCGGGAGATGGCCTGAGCATCGAACTCGTCCGCAACCCCGACATCCTGGCAACGGTGGCAGGCCAGCCAGAGCCCCCCTTTACCGTTGGCTTCGCCGCAGAGACCGAGAACGTGACCGATAACGCCAGGGCCAAGCTTGTACACAAGAATCTGGACATGATCGCGGCCAACCAGGTTGGCCACAATCAGGCGTTTGATCAGGACGACAATGCGCTGACTGTTATCTGGGATGAGGGCGAACAAACGCTGCCATTACAGAGCAAGCGCTCGCTGGCCATGGCGCTCATAGGCTCGGTCGCGAGGCTCTACAGAAGCAAGCGCGCGAAAGGTGAGCGCGCATGAGTCGCATTCAGATGAAAATTCTCGACGCGCGACTGGGAAACGAGTTTCCCCTTCCGTCTTATGCTACTGAAGGATCCGCGGGCATCGATCTGCGCGCATGCCTCGATGAACCCCTTGAACTGCGTGCCGGGGAAAGTGCGCTGGTTCCAAGTGGGATGGCTATTCATATTGCTGACCCGTCTCTTGCGGCGGTTCTCTGGCCACGATCAGGGCTGGGTCACAAGCATGGCATCGTGCTTGGCAACCTGACGGGTTTGATAGATTCCGATTATCAGGGCCAGGTTTTTATCTCGATCTGGAACAGGTCACAGAAAGCGCACGTGATCAGTCCGGGCGATCGCGTGGCGCAGATGGTCTTTGTGCCTGTCAGGCAGGTGGCGTTCGACGTGGTCGAGGAGTTCGAAGCCAGCGATCGAGGCGATGGCGGCTTCGGTCACTCCGGCGTCGCCTGAGCGACGCTAAAGCTCTCGCGCGTCAGGAGTCGGCAGCAGACGCTTCGACGATTTTTTCTTCCGTCAAGCCGCGCAAAACCTTGAACCGCTCAATATCCTCGGCGTACTTGATGCGGATGCGCGCCTGGTCCAGATAGTGCCCTTCGAGGTTTTCCATGTGTTCCTGCAGTGAATTCTTTGCTCTGGTGAGTTCGTCTGCCAGGCGCTTGGGCACCTTGCGGGTGCCTCCGGTCACACGCCCGATCTCGCCCTCAATGGACGCGATCCGGTTTTTCATCTGGCTGATGTGGTGGGTCGTAAAAACGATCTGCCCGTCCACGGCGTCAAGACGGCGCTTGCGTGTGGCCAGAATGTCATCCACCGACTCGTAGCTGTCGAGCAAAGCGCGGTCATAAGCGCGTCGCGCCGCCTCTGCGGCCAGCCGTTCCTGTTCGAGGCCGCGCAGGCGTATTTCTTCCGCCAGGTCTTCTGATGTCTTTTCCGCCTCGATGACACTGACGGTGACGCCCTGGGAGTTGAGCACCTCGGCCCGGGACTTTACATGTTTGGCAGGCACATGGTCGCCGTAGTGAACCACGCCGTTCTCATCGGTCCACTTGTACATCTTGCCGTCGGCCATCGCGCTGTGCGGTGCAGCAAAAAAAACGGCGATTGCCAATAAGATCAGTGCTCGCAGCATGCCTCGATTTTTACATAAAGCGACCCGCGAGGCAGCCTGTAGCCTCATTTGGGGTCCCGCGGGAGGGGTATAAAACGCCCATCTCATCACTTAACTATACGCTGTAGCTTCTTTGATAAATGCGAACCGCATCAAGGTGTTCGCCGAGAATGCCATCTTGTCCAATAAAGTTCACCAGGTCGTTCAGGCGCACGATACTTGCGACTTTCGCGCCCAGACTTCGTTCCACCTCCGCGACCGCTGAGACATCGCCCTGGCCGCGCTCGCACCGGTCAAGGGCAATAACCACCCCTGCGATTTCAGCGCCTGCCTTGCGGATGATCGATTCCGCTTCGCGAATCGCTGTGCCCGCCGTAATCACGTCATCTACGATAAGCACCCGGCCCTCCAGCGGAGCGCCTATTGTGGTTCCGCCTTCTCCGTGTGCCTTTACTTCCTTGCGGTTGAAGGCGATGGGCGCGTCAATCTGGTGGTGACGGGCAAGCGCGGTGGCCGTTACTGTCGCCAGTGGGATGCCCTTGTAGGCAGGACCGAACAGCATGTCGAAACCGATGCCGGAGTCGACGACTGCCTGCGCGTAATAGTCGCCCAGGGCGGCCAGCGCACTGCCCGAATTAAAGTTGCCGGCATTGAAGAAGTAGGGACTGACGCGACCTGATTTCAGTGTGAATTCACCGAAGCGCAGGACGCCACATTTGATCGCAAGCTGGAGAAAGTCGCGTTGATAAGATTGCATTCTTGCCCCGCCACGAGCTGTATCCACCGGGTTCGGTATGATACACGCACTTTTTGACGGGGAAACAAATGCGGGTTATCAGTCTTAACGCGAATGGAATCCGCGCGGCCGCGCGCAAGGGCTTTTTCGAGTGGCTTCACAAGCAGTCGGCGGATGTAGTTTGTTTGCAGGAAACCAAAGCGCAGGAGCATCAGCTCATCGACGAGGCGTTTCGGCCAAGTGGCTTCCATTGCTACTACCATGACGCTGAGAAGAAGGGCTACAGTGGTGTTGCCATCTATGCGCGCAAAAAGCCCGACCGCGTGATCATGGGGCTGGCGAGGGCCGATCGCGGGAACGACGGGTGGCAGGAGTTCGATCGGGAAGGGCGCTATATCGAGGCGCGGTTCGGTGGTCTGAGCGTCGCTTCTTTGTATTTGCCGTCAGGTTCTTCCAGCGAAGAGCGCCAGGCGGCCAAGTTTCGCTTTCTCGATTTGTTCATGCCGTATCTCAAGCGGCTGCGCCGCCGTCGTCGCGAATACATACTCTGCGGCGACTGGAACATCGCCCACAGGCGCATTGATCTTAAGAACTGGCGGGCCAACCAGAAGAACTCCGGGTTTCTCCCCGAGGAGCGCGCGTGGATGGATGAGCTTTTCGAGCGGGCTAAATATGTTGACACCTTCAGGCACGTAAACCAGGAGCCGGATCAATATACGTGGTGGTCAAACAGGGGCCGCGCCTGGGACAACAACGTCGGCTGGCGCATCGACTACCAGGTGGCCACGCCCGATATCGGGAAAACTGTTCTGCAGACGTCTATCTATAAAGACGAGCGCTTCTCTGACCACGCGCCACTCATCATGGACTACGCGGGCGACATCTGAGCCGTGAGTGAGCCGAAAACAAGTTGGCGCGAGTCCCTCGAGGTTTATCGAAACCCGAAGGTCGTGGCCATGGCGTTTTTTGGCTTTTCGGCCGGCATTCCCCTGCTTCTAGTGTTCTCAACCCTGACGGCCTGGCTGCGGGATATTGGCGTGGAGCGCAGCACGATCGGGTTTTTCAGCTGGGTTGGGATTACTTTTTCAATCAAGGTGCTGTGGGCGCCTGTCATCGATCGCGCGTCGTTGCCCGTTCTAACGGCAGCGCTCGGCAAACGCCGTGGCTGGATGCTGCTTGCGCAGGTCTGCCTGGCCATAGGTATTGCCGCAATGGCGGTCACCGACCCCATCAACGACGTGGTGCGCTTCGCGGTTCTCGCCCTGTTTGTTGCCTTCGCGGCTGCGACGCAGGATGTCGTAATTGACGCGTGGCGTATTGAGGCGGTGGATGTACGTCGCCAAGGTGCGATGGCGGCAACCTACATATTTGGCTATCGGCTGGCTTTGCTGGTGACCGGTGCCGGCGCGCTCTATATCGCTGATTTCGCGGGTTGGACCACGGCCTACCTGGTCATGGCCGCGCTCATGTCCGTGGGCGTAATCACTACGCTCATTGTGGACGAGCCCGAGCACGGCGTCAGTGAAGCGACGCTGGACATGGAGCGGCGGCTGCAGAAGATTTTCGAAGACACTGCGAAGCTGCCCGGCGTGCTGCAGCGCCTCGAAGCGTGGTTCAGCGCTGCGATCATCGGGCCGTTTGTCGATTTCTTCTCACGGCACGGTTTGCAGGCGCTCGTTATTCTCAGCCTCGTTGGGCTCTACAAGCTTTCGGACATCGCCATGGGCGTCATGGCGAACCCCTTTTACATCGACCTTGGTTTTTCGCTGAGCGAGATCGCCAGCATCGCCAAGGTTTTCGGGTTCATCATGATCATCGTCGGGTCCACCGTTGGCGGCATCATGGTGGTTCGCATAGGTCTGATGCGTTCACTGCTGGCAGGGGCAATCCTGGTGGCGTCGACCAACCTGCTATTCGTGCTTATGGCCCAGTACGGTCCCGACCTGCGCCTGCTCGCGCTGGTGATCAGCGCCGACAACCTGACGGTGGGCATCTCCAGCGTAGTGCTGGTCGCCTATGCCTCAAGCCTTACCAATCGCGCTTACACGGCGACGCAGTACGCGCTGTTCAGTTCGCTGATGACCTTGCCCGGCAAGTTCCTCGCCGGCTTTTCGGGCGTCATCGTGGACGCCACCAGCTATACAGTATTTTTTCTTTACGCTGCGGCGCTGGGGGCGCCAGCGATAATCCTGGTGCTCTATCTGATGAAGAAGGAGGGGCGTGTCCCCGCGAGTGCAGCCGATGCAAAACCCTGACGAGGGCGTTGACGTTTGCGCACTCGCAGACATTGAGGATCCGGGCTCAAAGGGCTTTGTGATCGAGCAGGGCGACTGGCCTCTGCACGGTTTCCTGGTGCGTAAAAACGATGAGGTGTTCGCCTATCTGAACGTTTGTCCGCACGCGGGGCGCATGCTCAACTGGGGGCCGGACAGGTTTTTGACCAAAGACAGATCGTTGATCATGTGTGCGGCCCACGGCGCGAACTTTGAAATAAGCACGGGACTTTGCGTTGCCGGCCCCTGCGAGGGCGACGCGCTCACAAAAATCGAAACAAGTGTAGAGAACGGCCGGGTGGTCGTGTTCGTGGCTCGTGGCGACCAAAAGGGCTTGCCCTAGTCCTCAGACGTGATCAAAAAAATCCAGTGGGTTTGCAAAGTCGCGCTGCGGTACATCGTGTCCGCCTGGCTCGGCATCCTCACGATCAACGTCCATCGGCCCTGTCCAGTCCTCCGGTGGTTCGGCCTCTTCCAGGTACATGTCGTGCCAGGATTCGAGATCGATTTCGGCGACGGTGCCATCGAAGTACTGGACTTCGATTGTGCAGTCGTCGTCGTCAACGGCCACGACCTCAAAAAGGTCGGCGCCGAGCCGCCGGTACCAGTTACCTATAACCGGAAGAATGTCGGTCATTGGCTGTTCCTCGCGTTCCCCGGGGCTGCTATGATTCGCGGCTTTATCGGGGGCAGCGCAGCGTGCGCTGCCCTTCTTGTATATTCTAATCACCGGTGGGCCGCAAGGCGCATTGCACAAGCCGGCTTATGTAAATGACTGAACAGCTGATAAAGATTTTTGTCGTCTTGTTTGTGGTTGTGGAGCCATTGTCCCTGGTGCCCATGTTCGGCGCGCTTACGAGTGGTGCGAGCGTACGCTATCGTCGCAAAATGGCGCTGAAATCCACCTTTCTTGCAGCCATCATCCTTTTCGTGTTTGCGCTGAGCGGAAACTGGTTCCTCGGTGCCATGAGCATCAGTTTAGACGCGTTCAAAATTGCCGGAGGCCTGCTTTTGTTCATGATTTCACTGGACATGGTCTTTGCCCGCCAGTCGGGTGTGCGCTCAACCACTGTGCGCGAGCAGGAAGAGGCGCGCTACAAGGAAGACATTTCCGTATTTCCACTCGCGTTCCCACTTATTGCCGGGCCCGGTGCAATGGCGACGGTCCTGCTGCTTGTGGGAGAAACCGATAATGATCCGGTCATGTACGTCGGGATACTGGGTGTGCTGCTGCTGGTGCTGCTGTTAACGCTGACCTTCATGCTTTTAACGCCCGTCGTCATGCGCTTGTTAGGGGTCACGGGTGCCAACGTAATCAGTCGCCTGCTGGGCGTCGTGCTGGTTGCCCTGTCTGTGCAATACGTCATCGACGGCGTGCGCGGTAGTTTTCTACTGTAAGCCTCAGCGTTTGCGGTAAAGCAGGTCCCAAACCTCATGGCCGAGGCGCAGGCCGCGACGTTCGAATTTGGTCTCAGGTCTTGATGCCGGTCGTTCCGAATATTTACCAGCTCCGGCCACGTTTTCGAAGGCGCTGGCGTTGTCGATAAGCTCGAGCATCTGCTCAGCGTAGTTCTGCCAGTCGGTTGCGAGATGAAAAACGCCGCCGGGCTTTAATTTGCTTGCCACCAGCTCGATAAACGCGGGCTGCACGATGCGACGCTTGTGATGACGCTTCTTCGGCCAGGGGTCCGGAAAGAAAAGCAAGACCTCGTCCAGGGACTCTGGCGGCAGCATTTCTTTCAACACCTCCACTGCGTCGTCGCGGATGATCCGCACATTATTGCATTCGGTTTCCTTCAGTAACTGCAGGAGATGGCCGACGCCTGGTCGATGCACCTCGATGCCGAGGAAGTCATCGCCAGGACGCGAGACGGCGAGCTGCGCGAGCACAGCGCCGTTGCCGAAACCGATTTCGAGCACGCGCCGACCCGGCGCGTCGCGATGGAACTCCTGGTCGAGGTCAAGCAGCCCATGCGCAAAATCAATGCCGTACTGAGGCCATAGTTCAACAAGGGCACGTTTTTGCGAGGGTGTCAGCCGTCCCTCCCGGCGAACAAAGCTGCGGATGGGGCGACGCGCTGCATCCGTGGCAGCCGGTTTGTCATCAGCATTGCGATTTTCGGCCATTTGCTTGGTTTCCGGATGAATACGGGTTAGCGTTCGACTCGGCCTTGGCCAATGGAAGCAGAACATTACATGAAACAACCAGTTCTCGTCGTGTTCATCTGGGCGTTCGCGTCTTTCCTGGCGATGGCGTTCGCTTCGCTGCAGCTTGACGCTGCAATGATCAACGGCCAGTTCATACCATTCGGCAACGATTCGTTTTATCACGCCCGCCGGATTCTTGATGCCGTCGGTGAGCGGGGCTTTTACCAGTTCGACAGCATGATTCACCTGCCAGAAGGCAGCTGGATTTCGTGGTCCTGGGGCTACGATTATGTGCTGGCGATCGCTTTAAAGGCCGCGCTGTGGATCAACCCCGGCCTGGACAAAATGAAGTTTCTTGTTTACGTCCCCGTTTTCTGGGTGCCGGTAAACGTCGCGCTGTTACTTGCGGTGGGCCGGACGATGAAGCTGCCCCTCGAGCTGCTGGCTTTTTCTGCCCTGGCCATGGCGCTTCTGCCACTCCTGCAGATGCTGCATGTCGTCGGCCGAATTGATCATCACTTTATGGAACTGACATTCGTGCTGCTGGCGAGCTGGCGAACGGTGCGTTGGTTCGACAGGCAGAGCGTCGTGAACGCTGCCGCATGCGGCATCGCGCTGGGCCTGGCACCCGCCGCCCATCATGCGCTGTTTATTCTGCAGCTGCCGCTGGTTGTGGCCGTTGGTGTCCTGTGGTTCCGAAGCGTGGCACCGATGTCCAATCAGCTGCGCGCTGCCGGGCTCGCGTTGTTTGTTACCAGCATCCTCGTGATCTTGCCGTCGGAACCATTCAGAGATGGACAGTTTTCCCTGGGCACTCTGTCCGGCTTTCATCTCTACGCGGCATTTGCGTCAGCCTTGATCTTGTATTTCCTTTCCTGGCGCGGCGTTAGCAGGAAGCAGGTCGCGCTACTGTGCGGGCTGGTTGTGCTGTTGGCCCTCCCGGTGTTGAGCCAGATCGTGCTTGGCAGCCAGTTTCTTAGCGGCGCGCTGTTTCAGGCGAATTCAATACTGGAAGTTGCGAGTCCCTTTGCCATGATCGCCGGGGACTGGGGCCTGACGGCTACCCTCGGCTTCTATTCTGGCCTGCTGCTTTTTGCCCCGTTCGTATTACTGGCTTTCCTGTGGCGACTGGTTCGAGGGACGGACGCCGCCGAGTCGGCTTTTGGCGTCTTCGCAGTGTTTGGTCTCGGCCTGCTGCTCATGCAGTTCAGGCTCAACTATTTTGGCCTCGCATTCATGATTCTCGGGCCGCTTGTTCTGCTCAAGGGGATCAGCGATAGGCGAAACTGGTCGCGGCCGCTGGTGGCGCTGGCCGTTGCCGCAACCCTGGCCGCTGCCTTGCAGCCAGGCCTCGCCGGGGGTCTGTTCACCCGCTACCATGCAGGCGGCGATCACTTTTATGAAGTGGCGGCCCCACTGTTTGCAGACCTCGATCGTGAGTGCCGGCAGCGCCCGGCCACGGTTATCGTTTCGCATCAGCTCGGCCACTATGTGCGCTTTCATTCCGACTGCCCGGTGATCGCCAATAATTTTCTGCTGACCGAGCAGCATTTTGAAAAGGCGGGGCAGGTCGCGGCAAAGTTTGACGAGTCCCCCCGGAGCTTTCGCGCAACGCTCAACGAGCCGGTCTATCTGCTGGCGTTTCTCTGGGGCGCCCTCGATATTCAGGGCGGCCTGGTTGAAATCGAAAACGTCGAGAGCATTCAGATGCGCAACCCGCGCCTGCTGGTAGAGCTTTTCTTTGGCGACCCATTGCCAGACGGCTATGAGATTATCAACAACGTCAGCATCGAGGTGAGTGAGGGGCGAGGTTTTCCCGTTGCGAGACTCTACAAGGTGCAGCCGCTGCCATAAACGGATGATTCAAAGCGCAGGCGACAAGCGAATATTGCACTGCAAAACCCCCCGTCGGGGGCGCTTTCGGGCGATAAGGGCCCCGGAAAGCGCCAATAAATTTTTATGATATTAATTAGCGAGTTAGCAACACCCACCCTCGGGCCACAACGAGAAAAACCACCCATTTGCGGCAAAAATTGTGGCAGAACCTCGTTTCGTGAGCCAAGCTTTAAATAAGACTAGTCGATCAATACTCTGGTCAAAACTAGTCGTGACAGGAGTTTGCGGGCTCCCGTGGATCGGGAACGCCCGCAGCGCTGTGAGGAGGCGGCAATGGCGCGCAAAAGAAAGAGGAATTATCACGAGCTGCACCTGAATGAACTGGCCCCCGATTTTGAGGTGGCAACCATCTCAGGCGTTATACGACTCTCAGATTATCGTGGCAGATGGGTCGTACTTTTTTCACACCCGGCCGATTTCACCCCGGTATGCACCAGCGAAATAGTACGACTTGCGGAATTGTATCAACAGTTTCGAGCCCTCAACTGCGAGATTATCGGCCTGTCTGTAGATAGCCAGTACACACATGTCGCATGGTTGGATGCGATCCGAAAAAGCTGTGGGATCAAAGTGCCCTTTCCCATAATCGATGACCAGGGCCGGAAGATTGCAAACAAGTACGGAATGATCCATCCGGACAGCAGCACAACTTGCACCGTGCGTTCGACCTTTATTATCGATGACGAGGGCAGACTGCGCATGCTGCAACACTATCCGATATGGGTAGGACGCTCGTTGGACGAAATTCTGCGAGTCTTGCAAGCAGCGCAGACTTCAGATCGCGAAGGGGTGGCGTTGCCAGAAAGCTGGCACCCCGGAGACGCAGCCGTCGACTTACCGGCCGAGCCCTTGGCGGCTTCCAAAAACTCCCTTTCTGAGTGGTTTTCGTCGATTAAGAAAGACGTGTTTGCCAGGCACCACTGAAGGAGAATACGTCCATTCGGTCATGCTGGTCGGCAATAGCCCTACTAGCCCCCCAGCGCGCCCTGACTCAATCTGTAACCGCAACCAGTGTCGAAAGACTATTGGGTTCAGTCGGCACCATGAGTACACTATCGTCGAGTAGGATTAGCGGGTGTCGTCTAATGGTAGGGCCTCAGCTTCCCAAGCTGAAGACGGGGGTTCGATTCCCCTCACCCGCTCCAATCATAAAATCGTGCCCGGAATCGGCGTCAGGTCGGTTTTCAATTTGTTTGATGGTTTCCAGCTAACCGCGAAGGAGACGACGGTAGATCAAAGCGGGGGCATCGCACGCGGTTGGTTCGATTCCCCTCACCCGCTCCAGCCTTTTCGCTTATTCGGCTTGTGCTCAGAAATAACTTAAGCGAACTAACGGCGAGTTGGGATTAGCGAATTGCCAGTGGGGGGCGCACGCCGTTCCCGCTCCAGCCTTATCTTTTACCTGGTCCTTGCGCCACATGGACAATAACGAACTAACGGCGAGTCAGCGTCGGCTGTTTGCGCCAAGTCTGCGCATGCCGTTCCCGCGCCACCTCCTCACCGCGGCCTGCAGACCGGGCATTGGACGAAAGCCTGGCGCCATTTGCGTCCCCTAGATGGCTTTAAACACGCGGTCGAGACTTTCCCGGGCATCGCCGAATAGCATGCGGGTGTTCTCCTTGAAGAACAGCGGATTCTGCACGCCTGCATAGCCAGTGGCCATGCTTCGTTTCATCACGATGGTTACCTTGCCTTTCCAGCATTCGAGGACCGGCATGCCGCCGATGGGCCCATCCAGGTCTTCGAGTGCAGAGGGGTTAACAATGTCGTTGGCGCCGATCACCAGCGAAACATCGACGTCCGGGAAGTCCTCGTTGACCTCGTCCATTTCGAACACGATGTCGTACGGCACCTTGGCTTCGGCCAGCAGCACGTTCATATGACCCGGCATGCGACCCGCCACCGGGTGAATGCCGAAACGGACATTGACGCCTTTGTTCCGCAACGCCTGGGTGATTTCGTAAACGATGTGCTGCGCCTGGGCAACCGCCATTCCGTAGCCCGGAATGATCATCACCTCTTTGGCGCCCTTCAAAAGCTCAGCGGTTTCTTCCGACTCGATGGGGTCGACCTCACCCTGCTCGCCACTGGCGGCCGCTGCAGTCGTGCCGCCGCCGGTGCCAAAGCCCCCGGCAATTACGTGCAGGAACTTGCGATTCATGGCCCGGCACATGATGTAACTCAGGATGGCGCCGCTGGAACCCACCAGCGCGCCGGTGACGATCAGCAGGTCGTTGCTTAGCATGAAGCCGGTCGCGGCCGCCGCCCAGCCCGAATAGCTGTTGAGCATGGAGACCACCACGGGCATGTCTGCACCGCCAATCGCCATGACCATGTGGATACCGAAAAGGAGCGAGATCACCGTCATAACGATGAGAGGCTCGATGCCCCCGCCTGCCGCTGACTGCAGCACGAACTCGCGACCGAACCAGATCACCATCAGCAGCATGACCAGGTTTAACCAGTGCCGCGCCGGTAACAGCATCGGCGCGCCGCCGATGCGCCCCGAGAGTTTGCCGAAGGCGATGACCGAACCGGAGAAGGTGACGGCACCGATGAGGATACCCAGGTAGGTTTCGATATCATGGATGGTTTTCTCTACGCCCTCAAAGTGTGACTCGGCGTCGAGGAAGTTAGCGAAACCCACGGCCACTGCTGCCAGCCCTACCAGGCTGTGCAGGATGGCAACCAGCTCGGGCATCTGCGTCATCTGTACGCGCTGCGCCGCCATCAGCCCGATGGCGCCCCCGATCACCAGGGCAGTCATCAGGATCACGTAGTGCTGCGTCACCACGCCGAGCACCGTCGCGATCAGCGCGATTGCCATACCTGATATGCCATACCAATTGCCGCGCCTTGCGGTTTCCTGGTTGGAGAGTCCGCCCAGAGCAAGGATGAAAAGGATGGTCGCAATGATGTACGACACGGTAATGATTCCGGCATTAATCATGGTGGCTTACTTCCTGAACATTTCGAGCATGCGACGCGTGACCGCGAAGCCGCCTGCGATATTGATGCTGGTGATCAAGACCGTACCCGCCGCGATCCACTTGATCAGCTGATTATCCGAGCTGATCTGCAACAGCGCGCCGATGACAATAATGCTGGAAATCGCGTTGGTCACGCTCATCAGTGGTGTGTGCAGGGCCGGGGTCACGTTCCAGATCACCATGTAACCGATGAAACAGGCGAGCACGAACACCGTGAAGTGCGCCATGAAGGAAGGTGGCGCTACCGCGCCGAGACCCAGCAACGCCACACCGCCTGCCAGCATGGCGATGATGGGCCCGGCTACTGACTTCTTCTTCTCTTCCGGAACCGGAGGCGGGGCAACCTTGGGTTTGACGGGCGCCATCGACACCTTGGGCGCAGGTGGTGGCCAGGTCGTCTCGCCGTCCTTGCAAATCGTCGCGCCGCGGATGACCTCGTCTTCCATGTCGACCACGATCTGGCCGTCTTTTTGCGGTGTCATGTCACTTAGCAGATGGCGCAGGTTGGTGCCATACATCTGGCTGGCCTGGGTGGCGAGGCGGCTGGGCATATCGGTGTAACCGATGATCGTCACCTTGCCGTGCCTGATAACTTCTCCGGCACGCGTGAGTTCGCAGTTACCACCCTGTTCAGCCGCAAGATCCACGATCACGCTGCCGTCCTGCATGGACTCGACCATATCCTTGGTGATCAGTCGCGGTGCCGGCTTCCCGGGAATCAGTGCGGTGGTGATGATGATGTCGATCTCTCTGGCCTGCTCGGCAAACAGCGCCATCTCTGCCTTGATGAACTCTTCGCTCATCACCTTGGCATAGCCGCCTTCACCCGAGCCGTCCTCGTCGTCGAAATCCAGCATCAGAAACTCGGCGTCCATGCTTTCGATTTGTTCTTTCACCTCGGGCCGGGTGTCGAAAGAGCGCACAATGGCCCCCATGCTCTTCGCCGCTCCAATGGCGGCCAGGCCGGCAACCCCGGCGCCGATTACGAGAACCCTGGCAGGGGGCACCTTGCCCGCGGCAGTGATCTGCCCGGTAAAAAAACGTTCGAAGTGCTGCGCCGCTTCCACCACCGCGCGGTAGCCTGCGATGTTGGCCATCGAACTCAGCGCGTCCATTTTCTGTGCGCGGGATATGCGCGGCACACTGTCCATGGCCAGCGCGGTCACACCACGCTCTGTCAGGGTCTTGAGCAGGTCAGGGTTTTGTGCCGGCCACAGAAAGCTGATCAGCACCTGGCCAGCGCGCAATAGCTTTACTTCACCCTCATCGGGGCCGCGCACCTTGATCACGATGTCGGAGTTTGCCCACAGATCGGCTGCCGAGCCGATCATTGTGCATCCGGCTTTCGTGAAGGCCGAATCCGAGAAACTGGCCGCGGCGCCGGCATCGGACTCCACCGAGACTTCGTATCCCAGCTTGATAAGTTGCTTCGCGACATCCGGGCTTGTGGCCACGCGCTTTTCTCCCGGAAAAATCTCCCGGGGGACACCGATTCTCATATGAAGACTCCGCTTAATTTACTTATCGGCCCGGATTGCCCGGGCCTGCCGCTTCCCTGGCCCTATTCTAGCAGGGCATGGGGGCGATGATATATCCGCGCAGGCGATGCTATCCGGCCGGCGGGCAACGGAGTATCAATGTGACAAATCCGAGGGGCCCGCTCGTAACGTGGAACCGTATCGCGAACGGAAATGGCTTCAGGTCAATTATCCAGTTGGTCGATGGCTATCGACTAAGCACAAATGTCTCAATAACAATAAGTTAGAGTATTGATCGCCCCTATTGCCCGGGCTATCCAAAAGCTCTGGATCGAACGGCGAGTCAGCGTCGGCTGCTTGCTCTACGTCTGCGCAAGCCGTTCTGACCCGGTCGTCAGTCCCACAGATGCCGGTCTTTTTCAATAACCTGAGAGGTAACGCCGACTATCAGCGGGTCGGGGCCCTTAACGACGTGCTCGTTCTTGTCGGGATAGTTCAGGCACGAGAGGAAATGTTGCATGCAGTTCAAGCGCGCGCGTTTTTTGTCGTCAGACTTGATGATCGTCCAGGGCGCATCGGCCGTATCGGTGTAGAAGAACATGGACTCTTTTGCCTGGGTATATTCGATCCACTTGTCGCGCGACTCCTTGTCAATCGGGCTCAGCTTCCACTGTTTCAAAGGATCGCCCTCGCGCGCGGTGAAGCGTCGATGCTGTTCTTCCTGAGTTACTGAAAACCAGTATTTGAAAAGCCTGATGCCGGAACGCACCAGCATGCGCTCGAGATCAGGCACCTGACGCATAAACTCAAGATACTCGAGGGACGTGCAGAAACCCATTACCCGCTCGACGCCGGCGCGGTTGTACCAGGAGCGATCAAAGAAAACCATTTCGCCTGCCGTGGGCAGGTGCTTTATGTAGCGCTGAAAATACCACTGGCCCTGCTCGTGGGTCGTCGGCTTTTCAAGGGCGACGGTGCGTGCAGCGCGCGGGTTAAGGTGTTCCATGAAGCGCTTGATCGTGCCGCCTTTCCCTGCTGCATCACGCCCCTCCATCAGAACAATGATGCGCTGCCCGGTCATCTTTACCCAGTTCTGCACCTTCAGCAGCTCCACCTGCAGCTCCTTTTTGTGCAGTTCGTAAGCAGCCTTTTTGATCTTTGTTTTGTAAGGGTACTTGCCTTCACGAAACAGGTCGCGGATCTGCTCCGGGTCGTGCCGAATCTGGTTCAGGGGAAGCGGACTGTCGAGAGAGGAATCTTCGAACAGCTCGTCTTTTTCGGCGTGATCGCTTGTCTCGGTCTGAGAGGAGATTTGATCGGAATCTGATGCATGCTTCATAAGACAAGTCTCGTCGCTGGCCAACTCTCAATTGTCGTTTATCGGTAAATGAGGATGAATACGTGATTGCCGAAGGAATCCGGGCCTGGTCAAAGCATTCTTGCCGCAGGCCCCTAGCAGCATTGCCACTACTCTTCTTTAGCCGCTTCCGCTTTGGCTATTCGCGACCCCCGGGGTGTCGCCCGCGCCTTCCACTACGCTGACAATATTCGCACAGGTAACTGTTACCGTTGCGTTCTCGAGTGCCCCTGTACCCGTCATGGGCAGCACGCGCACGTTGCGAAACACCGTGGTCAATTCTGCGTCCGCGAAAGCCTGCAGGTTTAACACGGTGAACAATAAAATGGCGCTGACTCTGAGAAGCATGGCAATTCCTCTTCGGGAGATCAGGTATGAGCGTCGTACATCACACGCCTTGATTCAAGCTGTCCCCGCTCTTTTTGCTTTGCATTTCATCGTCGCCATCATAAATGAGGGGGCGAAAAGATAGGTAAATACTCTGATTGCACGGGCGTCGCCGAGTGCCTAGTCTTAAAGAAATAACACCTTAGCGGAGTCCAGATGAGCAACTCACTCAATTCAGACACAGTCAGGCTGGAGGTCAAAGACCCGATATGGGAGCGGTTCTTCATGCTTGCTCCCCTGGTCCTGGTGGGCAGCAAAGAACCGGACGGTCAAACAGATTTCGCGCCCAAGCACATGGCGATGCCGATGGGCTGGAAAAATTACTTCGGGTTTGTCTGTACCCCGAGGCATTCGACCTACACGAATATTCAGCGCACGGGCGAGTTTACGGTCACGTATCCCCGGCCGTCACAGGTTCTGTTTGCGAGCCTTGCAGCGACACCACGCTGCGATGAAGACACGAAACCGGTGCTGCAGACCTTTGACACTCTTAGGGCCAAAGAGGTTGACGGTGACTTCATCGCCGAGGGCTACATTTATCTGGAATGCGAGACATTCAAGATCATCGATGGCTTTGGCGACAACAGCCTGATAACAGGCTCGGTTAAGGCGGCACATGTACACAAGGATGCGCTGCGCACCTCGGATCATGCAGACGAGGACCTGATCAGCAGCGCACCGCTGCTGGCGTACCTCCACCCCGCGCGGTTTGCACACATAGAAAAGACCCATGGATTTCCTCTGCCAGAAGGCATGAAAAAGTGAGCTGCGAGTGACGAGCACTTATCGGGAACTTGTTTCTGAGTATTTTGCAGATAAGAGCGGCGAGATGACCGAGCTGCTGGAGGCGCTTGTGCGCGCCGAGTCGCCATCATCAAGCGCGGCGTCGCAGATGCCGGTCAAGGAAATCCTCGCCGAAGAGTTTAGTGCGCTGGGTATGCGGGTTCGTACAGGTCGCGGACAAACGAGTGGCGGTAGCCTTTTCGCGCGCCCGAGAAAGCGAAACGGGGATGCAAGATGGCAGCTGCTTCTCGGTCATTTCGATACGGTCTGGCCGACAGGGACGATTGAGAGCATGCCTTTCGAAGTCGACGGAAACGTGATCAGAGGCCCTGGCGTCTTCGACATGAAGGGCGGCATTGTGCAGATTATTTTTGCTCTACGCGCTCTGCGCGATCTTGGTCTCAAGCCCGAGGTTACGCCGGTCATATTCTTAAATTCGGATGAGGAGATAGGCAGCCATGAATCGGGCAAGTACATTCGAATGCTTGCAAAGCGCGTAGAGCGCGTGTTCGTGATGGAACCGGCGCTGGGCATCGACGGTTCGATCAAGACGGCGCGCAAAGGCGTTGGCCGCTACACCGTGCTAGTGAGAGGCAAGGCGGCGCATGCCGGGCTCGATCCTGAAGGTGGCGCCAGCGCTATTCTTGAGCTGTCACACGTCATTCAGGAACTCTTCAAGTTGAACGATCCTGCCCGAGGTATCACGGTAAACGTCGGCACCATCGACGGTGGTATTCGCCCCAATGTGGTCGCAGCTGAAAGCAAGGCGGTCATCGATGTGCGCGTGGCAACCAACGTCGATGCGGAGAGCATTGATGCAAAGATTCGTGCCATCGAGCCTGCGACACCGGGTGTTTCTCTCGACATCGATGGATTTATCGGGCGCCCGCCTTTAGAACCGACGCCCGCGAACACAAGGCTTTACGAGCGGGCGCAAGAATATGCGCGCGACCTTGGTTTCGAACTGACGCAGGGCCTCGCCGGAGGCGGATCAGATGGCTCAACGACCAGTCAATACACGGCCACGCTGGATGGTCTGGGCGCCGTGGGTGACGGCGCGCACGCGCGTCACGAGCACCTGCTGCTTGATGACACGATCAAGCGCACCATCTTGCTGGCCCTGCTGATAATGTCACCTGGCCTTGATGAGGTGCAGCCATGATTAGCGGCAAAGACAGAAACAACGGTTGTTTTCTGAGCTCAAGCACGCGGATTACCGATCTCTACGATGTCGACTTCGACGTATCGGCAATCGAGCGCGGCGACTGGGGTCACGGGGACTACGTCGCGGCAAGGGTGACCGGTCAACCCAACTCCCTGTACAAAATCGAAATACCCAGCGGCCGGATGGTCGACATGATGGAGGGCGATCTGGTCATCGGCGCGTTGGGCAAGCGCGCCGCGACCCTCGAGGGCGTAGGCAGCTGGGAAGACATTGCCGACGATGGAAAGCTGCATGCGCTGACCAGTGCCGGCCTGTTTGGCAAGGCCACGTCAACCTCGCTGCTCCTGCCACCGCTCATGACTATGCAGTATGAGGGGCACGTTCAGCGCGGCGGCAAGACGCTGGCAATGAGAGACTTCATCGCGCCTGTTGAGGACCTGGCTCTGGACACCCCCGTTATATTGATGGTCGGCACCTCCATGTCGGCGGGCAAAACCACAGCCGGCAAAGTTGTTGTCCACGAGTTAAGCAACGCGGGCCTGCGCGTGGTGGGCGCCAAGTTCACGGGAGCGGCACGTTACCGCGACATGCTTTCTTTTCGCGACTCGGGCGCCGCAGCAATATTCGATTTCGTCGACGCCGGACTGCCTTCAACGGTGGTGCCGCAGAAGCGTTTCGAAGAGGCCATGCGCCATATGATTTCGTGCATGGCAGCTGCAAAACCGGACGTTGTCGTGGCTGAGGCAGGTGCGTCGCCCATGGAGCCCTACAATGGCGCGGTCGCCATCCATGCGTTGAGGAATCACCTTGTCTTCGTGCTGCTGTGTGCGTCGGATCCCTATTCGGTTTTAGGGGTGCAAACGGCTTTTGGATTGCATCCCCACGTCATTACCGGGCCGGCGACTAACACGACGGCGGGGGTTGCCCTGGTCAAGAAGCTTACAGGGCTGCCCGCGCTTAACCTGCTGGACCCTAAATCAATGCAGCCGTTGCGCAAGATGATGAGCGCGGCGCTACCCGATTCCGTCGGCTTTAGTGCGCAGTAAAGCCTGCACAATACAATAGCGCTCAATTCTGACGTACCCGCGTAATTCCGCGTTTTCATGTTGCTCGAGCGGCTCGTGCTTGTTGTAAAAAGGAGCAAGTGATAAACAATATGCGGTTCGCAGAGGCCGCGTATCAGATACGTGTACAGCCCTTACTTTGAATCACTGGAGGTAACGAAATGCAATCGGGCTATTTCAAGATTATTGTCGCCGCGCTGGCGCTTTGTGTTTCGGTCAACGCGTTTTCTGCGGATGCTGATCTCGACGCATTGCGCGCCGCAATCGAAGAACTACGCTCTGACTATGAGGGCCGTATTGCCGAGCTCGAGCGTCGCCTGACAGTCGCTGAGCAGAACGCGAAACAGGCAAGGGCCGCTCCGCAGCCCGCGTCGATGGGCGCCACAAGAACCGCGGCGGCGGCATCCGGAAACGCCGCCTTCAATCCGGCCATCGGCGTGATCTTCCAGGGTAACGCCTGGCGCCACGGCGACGATCCCGATTCCTTTTACATTCCGGGATTCCCCATCGGCGGCGAGGCCGGTCCTATCAGCGAGGGCATGTCCATCGGCGAGACTGAGATCGACATCAGCGCGAATGTCGATGACAAGTTCACCGCCTGGCTCACCGCGCCCATTGTGATTGAAGACGGCGAGCCAAAGATCGAGGTTGAAGAAGCGTGGATAGAAACCACCGCCATGCCAGCGGGACTGTCACTGCGTCTTGGGCGGTTTTTCTCGGGCATTGGCTATCTCAACGCCAAGCACCAGCACAGCTGGGATTTTGCTGATCAGCCGCTGCCCTACCAGGCGTTCCTTGGTGATCAGTATCTCGACGACGGGCTGCAAGTGCGCTGGGTCGCACCCACCGATCTGTACATGGAGTTTGGAACGGAACTGCTTAACGGAGGTCGGTATCCCTCAGAGGGCTCGGATAATTCCGGGTTTGGCGCGCAGAGTCTTTTCGTGAATGTCGGTGGCGACGTGGGCACCGACAACAGCTGGCTCGCGGGGGTTTCATATCTCGACGCGTCGGCCATCGACAGGCCGTCCGGCGATGAAGACGATCCACTGCTGTTCACCGGCGATTCTGCCGTGATGACCGCGCAATTCGTGTGGAAATGGGCGCCAAATGGCAACTGGAAGCAGAAAAACCTGGTGATTCAATCAGAATACATGTGGCGTCGTGAAGACGGCAGCTATACGCTGCCGGGCGGATCAGTACTTGCTTATGACACTCGCCAGCGCGGCTGGTATTTGCAGGGTGTGTACCAGCCCTTTCCGCGCTGGCGATTTGGTGCGCGTATCGACGGTTTGTCTGCAAACAGTCCCGGCTCCGCGTTCGACGGCACCTTGCTCGCTGTCCCGGACGATGATCCGATGCGATACAGTTTGATGACCGACTGGTCCAACAGCGAGTTCAGCCGCCTGCGCTTTCAGTACACGCGAGACGAAGCGGGTATCCTCGACGACAACGAGTTCGGTCTTCAGTACATATTCAGCATCGGTGCGCACGGAGCGCATTCCTTTTAGGGGCTAACGTGGAATGAACAGGATTTTTGCCACTGCGCTGTTACTGCTGCTGTCTGCAACCAGCAGCGCGGATCTCAGAATCTTCGCCTGCGAATCGGACTGGGCGTCCCTCGCGCAAACCATTGGTGGGGAGCATGTCAAAACCAGCAGTGCGACGACCGCTTTTCAGGATCCGCATTACATCCAGGCGCGGCCAAGCCTGATCGCGAAGGTGCGCAGGGCGGACCTCATCGTTTGCAATGGCGCACAGCTGGAGATCGGCTGGCTGCCAATGCTCATGCAGAAGGCGAACAACCGCGACGTGCTTCCCGGCAGCAGCGGTTACTTCGAGGCAAGCAGCGTGGTGGAAAGACTGGAGGCGACCGGCGACCTCGATCGCGCCAGGGGTGATATTCATCCCGAAGGCAACCCCCATGTTCAGGTCAACCCCCACAACGTGCTCGATATCGCAAAAGTGCTGAGCGAGCGCATGATGCTGCTTGACCCTGAAAACGCAGCAACTTATACCGCGAATTTTTCCCGCTTCGACGAGCGCTGGCGGAAGTCCATGCTCGAATGGGAGCGCAAGGCGGCACCGCTTAAGGGGACGCGCGCGATCATCCATCACAAGTCGTGGACCTATCTCGCAGACTGGCTCGGCATCGAAGTTGTCGCGCACCTCGAGCCCGTCGCCGGCCTGCCGCCGACGCCTGCGCATCTCAGCGGCCTTGTTGCACAGTTCAAAAATGGTGGTGCGGACTTCATCATTCGCGCCCCCTACCAGGATGCGAGGGCGTCGGAGTGGCTGTCGGAGCGCAGTGGCATCCCTGCTGTTATGTTGCCGCTGAGCGTGGGGGGCACGGACAGGGCAGAAGACTTCTTCGGGCTCTTCGATGACATCATCGACCGCCTGCTCGGAGCCAGAGCCGAATGAGCGAAATCATCGACTGGAGCATCGTCGGCCCTGCCTTTGTGGCAGGTCTGATCATTCTCAGCACCCACGTGCCCCTCGGCGCGGTGGTGCTGGAACGTGGAATCATCTTCATCGATCTGGCCATTGCTCAGATCGCCGGTCTCGGCGTAATCGCGGCGCACAGCATGGACTGGAACCCCGGCGGCATCGAGGTGCAGATCGCCGCCGTTAGTGCGGCACTGATCGCATCGCTGGGGCTCGCCTGGAGTGAGAGGCACTGGCCGAAAATTCAGGAACCGTTGATCGGCATCCTGTTTATTCTTGCGGCCACCGGCGGGATTTTGCTGCTCGCGGGCAATCCTCACGGCAGCGAGCACTTAAAGGAACTGCTGGTCGGCCAGATTCTCTGGTCAACCTGGCCCGATCTGGTGCCGGTCGCTGTGCTCTACGCGATTATTCTCGCAATCTGGTTCCTGCTTCGTGAGCGCCTGGGTTCCTGGGTCTTCTACGTGAGTTTTGCTTTTGTTGTTACGGCGTCGGTGCAAATCGTGGGCATCTACCTTGTGTTCGCAAGCCTCATAATTCCCGCGCTCGCTACGGCGGGGCTTTCAGGTCGTAAGCGACTTTGGCTGGGGTACCTGATAGGCGGTGTTTCTTACTTTGCAGGGATCATCGCGTCCGCGGTGCTGGACTTGCCGACCGGTGCCATCATTGTCTGGGCCATGGCCGTGATTTCGCTGCTGGCGGGCTTTGCGCTCGGGAATATTAAAGCGGCGAATACCGGCAGCAATTAGGCCGCTCGCTGTTTCACTTAGCTGCGGCGGCTGTCGCAGTCTTAATCTGGCAATACAACGTCCAACCTGATACCGGCGAGCTGCTCCGGAGCCTTTCCTATCATTGCGAGAAACGGTATCCAGCGCGGATCGTTGTGAAGGTTGTTGAAAAGTGGCTGTGAGATGACTTCGCCAACACCGGGGTCACCGGTTTCGACTGCCGTCTTGAGCCAGGCAAATGCCTCATCCGGTTGGTTTCGATAGGCATAGACATAGGCGATGTTGTAGGCGGAGCTGTCGCCGTACTTTTCGACAAGTTCGTTGAGCGCGAGCTCAGCGGCGTCAACCCCCTCTACCTCTGCCAGCGATTGATCGTTTGGCGGCGCGAGTGCAAATAGCGCCATCGCCAGGCCGATCAACCGCCAATTTTCGCGTTTTTCTTTCTGCAGTGCCGCCACCGCCTCGTCGGGTCGTCCATCAAGCAACAGTGCGATGCCGAGGTTGTGATATGCAAGCGAGAACTCCGGGCTCAAAGCTAGCACTGCCTCAAATAAGCTGACGGCTTCTGACGTTTGTCCGTCGGACAGGTAGGCAAGCCCCAACATGTACTTCCAGCCCGCCGAAAGCGGATCCGACGATGCGCTGAATTCAATGGGAGGGATGCTTTCCTTTGTCCGGCCCAGAGTATGCAGAAGAATCCCGGCGCTGCCGATGATGCCGGCGTCGTTCGGGGCGAGCTCAAGGGCTCGCCGATAATGTCGAGCGGCCCGGGCGAGATCAGGTTCGTAATACTGTGCAAGGTAGCCGAGGCTGTTGTAGGCGGGTGCATAATCCGGGTCTATTTCAATCGCTTTAAGCGCGGCTTCGCGTGCCAGCGCGAATGCCTCTTCCGACGGTGCCAGACCGGTAACGGCCTGGCTCTGGTAGGAAGCCGCAAGTTCATCCCAGGCCGGGGGATAGCTCGGGTCGATGGCGATCGCCTCTCGATAGAGCCTTACCGATTCCTTGTACCCTTCTGCTGTGCCCAGGCGCCGCTGGTGTCTCGCCTGCAGATACAGCGCATAAGCCGCAGCATTAGTCTGTCGTTGCTTCGGCGCGGCGATCTGCAGCGTGCCCTTGATCTGCTGAATAACATCGCTGGCAATCTCATCCTGAATCTGAAAGATATTATCCAGTTTGCGATCGAAGTTCTTTGACCACAGCTGGGTGTCAGATTCCGCGTCGATAAGCTGTGCAGAAATTCGGATCTGATCGCCGAATTTTCGTACCGAGCCGTCGAGTACATATGTCACGCTCAGGCGCCTGGCAATCTCCGGAACGCTGAGATTCTGTCCCTTGAAAGAAAAAGCTGACGAGCGAGACGTTACACGAACTTCCGGAATACTCGCCAGCAGATTGAGGAGTTCCTCCGCTATGCCGTCCGAAAAATAGCCCTGGTCATTCTGCGGTGACATGTCTGCAAAAGGCAGCACCGCAATGGAACGATTGCCGAAATTGGTAATGAGGGCTTCTATACGCCCTTCGCGCCGCGCTGTCTCAAATTGTTCCGCGTCCCGCGCAGGATCAAGCAGAAATTTGTCGAAGGAGAAGTAAGCCAGCGCAAAAGCGAGAATGACGACGATGACGCGGTCAAGCTTCTTGCCTGATTGCCACTTCGCTGATTGTTTCGTATCCACGTCTTTGTCGCGCTTGAGACCGTCAGGGGTCAGCTCGAAGGCCCACGAGAGAACCAGCGCAGGTATAAAACCGATGGCAAGCACGATGACGATGCCGCGTACAACGGCATCCCCGAGGCCGAACAACGGCAGGATCGTCTCTGCCACCTGAATGATCAGCCACGCCGAGACGATATAAGCCGCTGCTACACGAAATACGTTGCGGCGTTTTAGTTCTTCATAAAGTTGCACAGACGTACCCTTGCTTAACACACCGGCAAATTATGCGGGACGGGATGAGGGCAATCCAGCCAAAGCAGGCAATGTGATCGTGCGCGATTTTTTTGCGGGCTCAAAGAACTCAGGTGTGCTGCGTCAAAAACCGATCAAGACTGTTGGCGAAGGCCTGCTTGTCGCGCTGGCTGAACGCGCTCGGCCCGCCGCCCGTTTCGACGCCGCTCGCGCGCATCGTGTCCATGAAGTCCCGCATGTTCAGTTTGGCGCCGATGTTCTCGGCAGTATGCATCTCGCCGCGGGGGCTTAGCGCATGGCCGCCTTTCTCAATCACCTCGGCAGCCAGCGGAATATCACTGGTGATTACGAGGTCCCCGGGCGCGAGGCGTTTCACTATTTCTGCGTCGGCGACGTCAAAACCGCCACCAACCTGCAGTGCATCGATATTGCGCGCAGCCGGCGTCTTCATAGGCTGATTTGCTACCAAGGTAACCGCGACACCGGTGCGAACGGCGGCTCTGAAGAGTATCTCTCTGGCCACAACGGGACAGGCATCGGCGTCGACCCAGATCTTAATTGCAGCCGTTCCTGTTTATAACGACTGCAGGCAGGCGGGATAAAAGCATCAACTTGAAAACGGTCATCTTCATTCGACCGTGAGTCTACGCCAGAGATTCTCTGCCACCAAACCGGCATGGTTTCTCACGCGACCTCGCCCGCGGCATGACCGGAGGCCCATG
>JABDLF010000062.1 GCA_013003115.1 Gammaproteobacteria bacterium | reverse complement strand
TTTCCGGAAGTCCGATTTCCGGCATTTGTAAACGATGGCGCAAGTGCAGTGGCGTGGGTGGCGAGGAACATTGCCGGTTACGGTGGGAGTCCTGAGCGCATACACCTGATGGGCCATTCCGCAGGCGCCCACATTGCAGCGATGCTCGCCTATGACCCTACTTATCTTCAGGCGAGTGGAGCCGGCGACATACGGGTTGAGCGATTTATCGGCTTGTCAGGCCCCTACGACTTTCTTCCTCTGAAGCTCGATTACCTGAAAGATGTGTTTCCGGAGGCGCTGCGGCAGCAAAGTCAGCCCATAAACTTCGTTAGCGCCGACGCTCCGCCAACGCTGCTGATTCACGGCAGTGCTGACGACGTTGTGTTGTCGTCAAATAGCGAGAGTCTCGCCCAGGCCCTGAGCCAGTCCGGGACGCCGGTAGAGTTAAGGCTATACGAAGGCGTCGGTCACGCGCGCGTAGTTGCAGCACTGGCCCCGCCACTCGGCTTTACCGGCTCTACATTAGAAGACGCTATTGCATTTATTGGCGCGGCTGCGAAGCTACGAGACAGGACCAATCAGCAGTCTGGGGCGACAGTAGTTCCCTGAGCAGACGCCACGCCAGGCCAGTGGCCCGAACAAGCGCGCCTGGCCAGAAGAAACGTTCAACCCCGACAATCTCATGGATTTCGCAATTGATTGGTCGCCTCCCTCATGGCCGCAGCCTGTTTCTGCGGTTTGGAGGGGTGCGAAGAGCGTAGCTGCGTGAACTTTTTCTGAGCGCGAGTCATTCCCGCCGCCCGGCTGGAAGACCGGCGCTCAGGCATTTTGTGAAGCTGATTTACCATAACAAGGCAGCTCTGGAAGCCGGCCGGCTTTCCGCATCCAGAATTCCACTACAGAAACCGCCAGATCTGCCGATAAACCGTATACCTGCGGAAGAATCCGCGATGTTGCTATTGAGGAAAATCCATGACCACGGATAAATCATGGGTGCCACGCGTGTACATCGCTTTGGCGCTCCTTACCAACCTGGCTACTTCTGCTGCGGACGCCGAACCGGCTCTCTGGGAAACCGATTACGGGGCCATGATGTCAAGTCTCACCGGCACCGACGACGCTGCCGACAACGTCGTCCTGAGCTTTGAGTTTCCATTTGCTGAGCAGACCTATACGGTTGCAAGCGTCAACGTGAACGGTGGCGTTGTGCTTGGCAACGACCCCGGTGAATTCCACACGGTGCCCTGGCATTTGTGGCATCGGAACTCGTTTGTTTTGGGGTTTTCTGCCAGTGGCAACCCATCACTGGTGCCCTTTAATACAGACCTGGATCTTACAAGCACCGGTCAAATCTATTTCAAAGATTTCGGCGACCGCGCAGTGTTTACGTGGGATGGCGCTGGGTCAAATCGTTCACCCAATCTGAACTTCGCTACATTTCAGCTGCAGATATTTGCAGACGGCAAGTTCAGTTTCGCATATCAGGATTTTAACGGCGATCTGATTGCTGACCTTGACGAAGGGATTGTTGTCGGATTCAGCGATGGTTCCGCCGTGCCGCCGGCCGGTTCCGTAGACTTTTCTGATGCCCCCTTCAGCGGGCTGACAACGAGTTACGAAATCTGGTGCTACGACGAAGATCCCGGTGCTGATCCCGCCGAATCCGATTGCTACGAACCCGGGCGCGACAACAATTCCGCCTTTGACGTCATGCTTGCCGATGGGACTCTGGAATTCATGCCGGATGGCACGGGCGGATTTCTTGTAACCAATCAGGCAGAGGCTAGCGAGCCGCCACCACCACCGCCATTACCTGATCCGACGACTGGCGAGGGCGGTTCCGGAGGTGCCGGAATCTGGATGCTGTTTTTGATTGCGGGGGCGGCCTTCCGTGCCCGATTGAAAAACCAAACGCCCTTTGACTAAACGAGAGGCCCGCAGGCATGCGCCGTTGATTTGCCGGGCCACCATGATGAGGTTGATGGGGATGTTGTCGGGAAGGGGCTGATCAGATCTGGACAGGCTCAAAGCGGAACGGTCTCCAGTGAGATGCTGTGCTCTCCGATTCCGATCACGTCGCCATCGCGCATCTCATAGTGTGAGACTCTTTTGCCGTTGACAAACGTGCCATTAGTGCTGTGCAGGTCTTTAACGAATAGCCGGCCTCTGGAAATGGAAATCAGCAGATGGTTCCTGCTGACAAACTCGCTATCCACAACGACATCACTCTGCTGACCACGGCCAATCAACAGCCTGTCGCCTTCCTCGACGAGCCTCCTGGTATCAAACTCCGATTTTCCATGGCGGAATTGCAGGTCGAATGCAAAACGCCCCTCTGGTATATGAGTTTGCCTCGAGGCGGCCTTGGCCCTCTGTTTCTGGCGCACTGAATCGTGAATACGCCGCAAGCTCTCGAGTTCCTCGCGCAACTGATTGCGCTCGTTTTCGATTGCCGCAAGATCTTCATATGAATCGCCGCGCTGTAACAACTCCTCGCGCAGCTGCTCCTCTACTTCCGCGAGCGCAAGCAGCTGACGTTGAAGCTCGTGGTTATCCTCTGCTTCGCGCGCAAACTCTTTTTGAATTTCGTTCAGCTGTGCGCGAGATTCGCTGAGTTCTTGTGCGAGGTCCTCCTGCTGTTGGTCGCGGTCAGCGAGCTGCTGTTGGAGTTCGCTTAATTCGTCGCCCGATCTTTCCGACTCGGTCTGGCTGTTGCGAAGCTCTGCCACGATATCCTGCAGACTGAGAATTTCCTGTTTTGCTTTATCGAGTTCGCCTGTTTGCACTTCCGCAGTTCGCAGCTCACCCCTCAGCTCAACGTGTAATGCCCGCAGTGCGGCGATCTCTTCCTGAGCCTCAGTGAATTTCAGGTCGTTTGCTTCGATCTGTTGCTCAATTTCGTGCGTGTTCTCGTGATTAGCCAGCATTTGCGAGTGCATGTCATCAATCTGAGAGCTCAGCTCGCCAATTTCCGGTTTCAGCTTGTTCATGCCTGATAAAGATGCGTTGGCTTTGCTATGCGCGATCGCCTGCTCCGCGAGCTTGGTCGTCAGTTCGGCAATCTCCTCGGTCTGCTCATCAAGGGTGGCGCCCAGCTTGGCGTTCAGCTCCTTCTGTTTTTCATACTGCGTTTTGAAAGCACTTGCTTGCTTCATTTCGTCACGCAGCGCGTCAAGATCGCTGATAAGGTCTTTGTTCTCGGTGGCCAGCTGCTGTTCGGCTTTTCTTGTGTTATCCAGAGCCAGCTCACGTTCAGCAAGCCTGGCCGTGATGTCCTCAAGCATCTCCTCGAGGCTCTCTTTCTGGTTTGCGATATCCCGGTTTTGCTCGTCCAAGTGAGCGAGGGCCGCTTCACGGTCGCTTAAGGTATTTGTCAGAACGGCTTTTTCTTCAGCCAGCGTGGCAGCAAGCGCGTCCGTTTCGCTGACCCTGTTTCTGGTTGCCTCAAGCTCCTGCCTCGCTTCTGCCAGCTCCTTATGTGCGCTTGCCGCTTTATCCAGGTCTGCGCGCAGTTGCGATAGTTCCTCCCGTGCCGAATGCAGCTCTTCTTCCAGGACTCGGTGCTGCTTCTCCGCCTCGGTTTTTTCATTTTTCGACTGGGCAAGCGCCTCATCGGCTCCCTGCAGACGGTTGAGCTCGGTCTTAAGCCAGTCGGCATGTTCATCTCGCCCTCGCAAAGCGTCCTGCATGTCCCGGACGACCTGTTCGCTCACCGCCAGCTTTTCCTTCAGCGCAAGTGATTCTCTGCGGGCACTTTCCTGCCGATCCTCGCTCGCTTTGAGCTCATCATTAAGGGCCGAGACTTGCGAGGCCATCTGTTCCGCTTGTTCCAAAGCAGCCGACTTTTCTGCTTCAAGCTCCTGGTAGCGACCATCCGCCTCGCCCAGATCCTGTTCAAGATCGCGAATCCTGATTTTGAGCTGATTGGCGTCGTCCTTACCCGTATCTGCCTCGACGATTTCCCGGAGCGACTGGATTTCCAGCTCCTGCTCGTCTGCGATTTTTCGCAGGCCGGCCAACTCGTCCGCCGCGTCTTCGGCCTCCTTGGTTTGCGCCCGCAAAGCAGTAATCTCGCATGCCTGCTCATCTGCGACCTTCCTGAGGTCGGCGAGCTCTTCTGCCGCGTTTGCCCCTTTGTTGGCCTGCGC
>JABDLF010000060.1 GCA_013003115.1 Gammaproteobacteria bacterium | reverse complement strand
AGCAATTCCACGGCGCCAACCAGTTCATCCATCTTGCGCACGCCAAGCTCAGCCATAATCTGCCGCACTTCTTCCACGACGAAACGGAAGTAACGCTCGACCATCTCGGGCAGTCCGACAAAATGATGCTTTCGCAGTACATCGTTTTGGGTGGCAACACCGGTGGCGCAGTTGTTGAGATGACAAATCCTCAGATACTTGCAGCCGAGTGCCACGAGCGGCGCCGTGCCAAAGCCAAAGCTATCCGCCCCGAGCAGTGCTGCCTTTACGATGTCGAGCCCGGTTTTAAGCCCGCCGTCGGTCTGCAGCTGGACCTTGTGTCTTAAGCCGTTGCTGCGCAGGACCTGTCGCGCTTCCGCCAGGCCGATTTCCCAGGGACTGCCGGCATACTTAACTGACGTTAAGGGGCTCGCCCCTGTGCCGCCGTCGTGCCCCGAGATCGTGATGAGGTCGGCGTAGGCTTTGCACACGCCGGCCGCGATGGTGCCGACGCCCGGTTCTGCGACCAGCTTTACCGATACGAGCGCCGTCGGGTTGACCTGTTTGAGATCGAAGATGAGCTGGGCCAAATCTTCAATGGAATAAATATCGTGATGCGGCGGCGGCGAGATCAGTCCTACGCCCGGGCTCGCGTAGCGCAGCTCAGCGATCATCTTGTTGACCTTGTGCCCCGGCAGCTGGCCACCCTCACCGGGTTTTGCGCCCTGGGCCATCTTGATCTGGATCACTTCCGCGTTCACGAGATACTCGGGCGTCACGCCAAAGCGACCCGACGCAACCTGCTTGATCTTGGACATGCGCTCGTTGCCGTGGCGTGAACGGTCTTCGCCTCCCTCTCCGGAATTGGAGCGCCCGCCAAGGCGGTTCATGGCAATGGCGAGGGCTTCGTGAGCCTCGGGCGACAGCGCACCGAGGGACATGCCGGCGCAGTCGATACGCTTCAGGATCTCGCTCGCCGGCTCAACTTCGCTTATTGGTATCGGCCGCGTGGCCGTGCGTAGCCCTAGCATGTCGCGGATTGTGGCGACGGGCCGCTGGTTCACCAGGTCCCGAAACTTATCGTATTCGGCCTGGTCGTTGGTGCGCACCGCTGCCTGCAAGCTGGCAATTACTTCGGCGCTGTACATATGTGACTCGCCACCGTGCACATACTTAAGCAGGCCACCGGGGCCGGGGCCCGTGTGTGGATTCCATGCGCGAGCGGCAAGCACTTTGCGATCGTCTTCAAGGTCCAGAAAGTTGGCGCCCTGGATGCGGCTGACAGTGCCGGGGAAACACCTGTCCACGACCTCGTCAGCGAGGCCCACGATTTCGAACAGGGCGGCCGCGCGGTAGCTCGCGATGGTCGAGATACCCATTTTTGAAATGATTTTCATCAGGCCTTTGCGAATGCCGCGTCGATAGCTTCTGCCCAGCTGAGCGCGCGTGTAATCGGAACGGATTTCCCCGCTCCTGATCATGTCGGCGATGCATTGGTAGGCCATATACGGGTAGACGGCAGTGGCACCGTAACCAATCAGGCAGGCAAAGTGATGGGGGTCCCTGGCGGTGCCGGTTTCCACAACGATATTGCAGTCGCTGCGGATACCGGCCTCCGTCAGGTGGTGATGCACCGCCCCGGTCGCCAGCAGCGCATGTACGGGAAGGGAACTTTCAGTGATGTCACGGTCGCTCAGGACCAGCAGCACGGTTCCATCGCGCACCGCCTGAGCGGCCTCGTGACAAATATGATCCAGGGCCTCGGGCAATGTGAGACTCGCGTCGAGATTCAGGCTGATCTTTGTGTTCTTCCACGAAGCAGATTCGCTGCTGAGTATCTGCTCAAACTTGCGCTGCGAAAGGACCGGCGAACTCAATACAATCTGCCGCGCGTGGCTGGCCTCTGGCTGAAAGACGTTGAATTCTTTACCGATTTCTGTCTGCAGGGACATCACGATTTTTTCCCGCAGCGGATCGATGGGCGGGTTTGTCACCTGTGCGAACTGTTGCCTGAAGTAGTCAAACAGCGAGCGGACATGCGTCGAAAGCACCGCCACCGGCGTGTCGTCGCCCATGGATCCAATCGCTTCTGCTTCCGCCTCCGCGAGGACTTTTATGACTTCTGTTCTTTCTTCAAAGGAAAGATCAAACATTTTTTCGTAGGTCGCGAGCTTCTGCGGCTCGAAGGGGGTCGCCGTGACCTGCTTGTCCACCAGTTCGGAATCGAGGTAGCGCACGCCTTGTTTCAGCCACTTCTTGTACGGCGCTCGCGTCTTTAGTTCGTCGTTAATTTCCTGGTTGCGAAGCAGCCTTTTCTTATGCAGATCAAGAGCCAGCATTTCGCCGGGGCCAAGTTTGCCCTTCATGACGATTTCTTTGTCCGGACAGTTATAAATGCCCGTTTCCGACGCAACCACCAACAGCCGATCGCTGGTTACCAGGAATCGCGCCGGACGCAGTCCATTTCTATCCAGCAGGCAGATGGCATAACGCCCGTTGGTTAACACGATGCCGGCGGGTCCGTCCCACGGTTCCATGTGTGCCGCAAAAAATTCATAGAAGGCGCGCAGGTCGGAGTCCATAGCATCGACCGTCTGCCAGGCCGGCGGTATCAACAAGCGTATGGCCTGGACGACGTCCATGCCGCCTGCCTGCAGAAACTCGAGCATGTTGTCGAGGCTTTGCGAATCAGATCCATCACTGGAGACGATGGGCGTCAGCTGAGAGAGCTCGGGAAGCAGCTCTGAGTAAAAAGTGTTGCGCCTGGCGTGTGCCCAGTTTCGGTTGCCCTGTATGGTGTTGATCTCACCATTGTGGGCTAACAGCCTGAAAGGCTGGGCAAGGCTCCATCTCGGCAGCGTGTTCGTGGAAAATCTCTGATGAAAGACACATACAGACGAGGTGAGGTTTACATTGGCGAGATCGGGGTAAAACTCCGGCAGGTGCGCGGGCATGACCATGCCTTTGTAGGACAGGGTCTGGCACGAGAGACTGCAAACGTAAAAATCGGATTCCTCGCTGCCCAGGACGAGCTCTGATCTGCGGCGCGCCAGGAAGAGCCTGCGTTCGAGTTTTTCTTTGTCTGATCCGTTTGGAGCGCGGACGAATACTTGTTCTATGCGCGGCAGTGACTCGAGCGCGCGCTTGCCGCAGGCATCCGGGTCAACGGGCACTTCGCGCCAGCCTGCGGTTTCAAGTCCTACCCGCTGAATTTCCTCTTCGACGCAGAGTCTTTCATAGTCCGCACGCCGTGGATCCTGGTCCAGGAATATCTGGCCGACTGCAAACGTCGTGCCGACGTCGATTTTTTCCTCGGCCGCGACGCGGCGCAGAAAGGCCTCGGGAAACTTGAGCAGGAGTCCGCAGCCGTCGCCGGTTTTGCCATCTGCATCGACGGCACCTCTGTGAGTAAGCCGTTGCAGTGCAGTCATGGCAGAGATTACGACATGACGGGATGGCAGATCGTCCATGCTGGCGATCAGGCCGAATCCGCAGCTGTCTCTCTCGAACGCCGGGGAATACAACCCCGCAGCGTGGCCATTGGCCATGCAGTTTCTCCATTTTCTTGTGCGTCACTCGAACAGGTGACAGTTATCCAACACGCAATGCTAGCGGCATCGCTTTTTAAGCCGCGGCCTGTGCCTTCACCACTTTGTTCCGCTAAGCCTGTTTCTTGCCAAGAGCGCAAATGCCCCGCGCGCCGTGCGCAAAGTCACGGGTCAAACTGCAATCCGGAGAAAACAGAATACGCTTTCGGGCTCGAAATTATCAGGATTTCTGTAAGCGTGCACCAATATAGTGCATAAAACCTAGAAAAATCTTGACCGATTCCAAAAAGATGGTGTACTAAGTCTCCCGGGCCGCAATATTTCGCTTTGTTTGCACCAAAATAGTGCAGAAAGTGAGATTGTAGCCCTGGGATCGCGGTCTGCAGTGTGAGCTTACTTCCAAAAACATGAGATCACACCGAAATACCCCGGGTTTCCGAAAAAATTGGACGAAAAAGCGTAAGACAATAATTTTTATGTCTTTATTAGTTAAATAAATGGTCTGGTTGCCCAGGTAGTCCTGGAGATCGGGAGCGAGCACCAGCCGCCACAGGGGAAAGATACATGCGTACGGCGAAATTAAGAAGAGGCATCGAAGGGCTGCTGGTAGGGGTTCTGGTCAGCGCAAGCGGCGCAGCGGCCGCGGAGTTCTCGGCAAACGCAGGATGGGTCAGCGAGTACATTTTTCGCGGCGTTCCCCAAAAGACTTCGTCCGCCTCTGCGGGCGTCGACTTCGAGGAGGGCGGTTTCTACATCGGCACCTGGGGTGCCGATGTTGGTGACGGCCTCGAAATCGATGGTTACCTTGGTTACACCTTCGAAGTCGAGGATTTCAACTTTGGTATCGGTGGCACAGGCTACTACTACACCGGCGATTTCGATGACACCTACCAGGAAATAAATCTCAGCTTTGGTTTCGCAAAGCTCTCGGTCGACGTCGCGATTGGCCAATACGAAAACTTTGCCGGGCCAACCCAGGACTACACGTTTACGTCGGCAACCCTGGAACACAACGGGTTCCATGGGACCGTTGGCAACTTCAGCCAGGACTTTGACGGCACCTACGTTGATGTTGGCTACGGCTTCAGCGTCGCCGAGGAAGTCGACGTCAGTGTTTCGTGGATTTACAGCGACAAAGACCTCGCGTTTAACGCGGGAGAAGAAGACAACACCCTGGTGTTTGGTCTGTCGAAATCTTTCAGTCTTTCAGACTAATTATCTAACAAATCGCTTTCTGGCCAGCTTGACTGGTGGCCGCGACCTTGAGACGAGGAATTTTTGATGGAAACGAGTATTCAAATCAGCTACGCGCTGGACACGTTCTACTTCCTGGTGTGTGGCGCGCTGGTCATGTGGATGGCAGCAGGGTTCACCATGCTCGAAGCCGGACTGGTGCGAGCAAAGAACACCGCTGAAATTCTGACCAAGAATGTCGGCCTGTACTCCATAGCCTGCATTATGTACATGGTCTGCGGGTACGGGATCATGTATGGAGACGGGGTAAACAGCTGGTTACCCAGCTTCGGCTTCTTGAGCGGTGCCGACAATACCGTAGAAGAAGTGCTGGCCAGCGGTGGCGATACCTACTACTCGAACCTGTCGGATTTCTTCTTCCAGGTCGTATTCGTCGCGACGGCTATGTCCATTGTGTCTGGCGCCGTGGCCGAGCGCATGAAGCTCTGGTCATTCCTGCTGTTTGCCGTTGTGCTGACCGGTTTCATCTACCCGGTGCAGGGCTACTGGAAGTGGGGTGGCGGTTTTCTCGAAGAAGCGGGCTTCCAGGATTTCGCCGGATCCGGCGTTGTTCACTTAACAGGTGCGGCTGCCGCGCTCGCGGGCGTACTCCTTCTTGGTGCGCGCAAGGGTAAATATGGCCCGAAGGGCCAGGTCAATGCGATCCCCGGCTGTAATTTGCCGCTGGCCACCCTCGGCACTTTTGTTCTCTGGCTTGGTTGGTTTGGATTCAATGGGGGATCCCAGCTCAAGGTTTCAAACATCGAAGATGCTAATGCCGTGGCCGCCATATTTGTGAACACGAACATGGCGGCGTGCGGTGGTCTGGTAGCAGCACTGCTTCTGGCGCGCAGCCTGTTCGGAAAGGCCGACCTCACCATGGCGCTTAACGGCGCGTTGGCAGGCCTGGTTGCCATCACTGCGGAACCTCTCGGGCCGGCGCCCGGGTGGGCGACCTTGATCGGCGCCGCCGGCGGTGCGCTGGTGGTGTTTTCGATCCTGGCGATGGACCGGCTCAAGATCGATGATCCGGTTGGTGCGATTTCGGTTCATGGCGTCGTCGGCATCTGGGGACTGTTAGCCGTGCCATTCAACAACGATGTCGGCTGGGGCCCGCAGCTGCTGGGCATCGTCAGTATCTTCGGCTGGGTCTTTTTGACGAGCTTCATTCTGTGGTGGGTCATAAAGAAGATTGTCGGCATCCGTGTCTCGGAAGAAGAGGAATACAACGGTGTCGATCTTTCCGAGTGCGGCCTCGAGGCGTATCCGGAGTTTGCCGGTAGCGGTGAATGAGCATGCAGGCCGTAACGGGGAGCCATGTCGAGGCAGGATATGCACGCAGGCAGGGGCGCCTTCGCTGATCCCGCAGCGGCAACAGTTAACGAGATTTAGTTTTGGGAGTGAGAGTCTATGAAAATGGTGACCGCCATAATCAAGCCGTTCAAGCTTGACGACGTCAGAACGGCGCTGGGACAGATCGGCGTGCAGGGCATTACCGTGACAGAAGTGAAGGGATTTGGCCGGCAGAAAGGCCACACCGAGCTTTACCGGGGTGCCGAGTATGTTGTGGATTTCCTGCCCAAGACGCGCATCGACCTCGCCGTTGATGCGGGTCTTGTGGAGCAGGTAATTGAGACCATCATTGCCGAGGCGCGCACGGGCAAGATTGGCGACGGCAAGATATTTGTCAGCGACCTCGAGCAGGTGATTCGAATCCGCACCGGCGAGACCAATTCGGAGGCCCTGTAGGCCCGGGGCGGTTGCGGCCCGCGCCCAGCTGTTGTCCCGGCTCGGCAGTGCTTGCATGGGCCGACCGGTCATGGTACTTGTAAGCGTAATTGCAGGATTATCGGTACAGGCACGAGAGTGAGAGCAAGCGTAAGAACCAACGACCGACGTCGTCGTAATCAGGCATCGACGATGGCCGGGTCGTAGTTTTCGCATATACCAGAGAGAAGACAACCAAAACCCAGCCAACGGCTGGGTTTTTTTATTCCAAAACGAGCGGCGAAGCAGGACGATGAGAAATTTTCTGACTACGGCAGACTGGACGCGTGAAGAGCTTCAATCACTGATTGACCGAGCCGTCGAATTCAAGAACGGTGCACAGCCACGACCGATGGCCGGCAAGAGCATCGCGCTATTGTTTTTTAATCCTTCTTTGCGGACCCGCACCTCGTTTGAGCTTGGCGCCTGGCAGCTGGGTGGCAAGGCAATTGTCCTGAGCCCGGGCAAGGACGCCTGGCCGCTGGAATTCGAGATCGGAACCGTGATGGACGGGACGGCCGAGGAGCATGTCAAGGAGGCGGCGAAGGTGCTGTCTCGCTACTGCGACCTGATTGCGGTGAGAGCGTTTCCGGAATTCCGGGACTGGAACGTCGATCGTGAGGATCGGGTGATCAAAGCCTTTGCCAGGTACGCGGAAGTGCCCGTTATTAATATGGAGACGATTACGCATCCCTGCCAGGAGCTGGCGCTCATGCAAAACATACAGCGCCATCTCGGCAAGCCGGACGGCCGCAATTTTCTGCTGACATGGACCTGGCACCCGAAGCCGTTGAACACCGCGGTGGCGAATTCGGCCCTGCTTATTGCGAGCAAGTTCGGCATGAACGTGAAGCTGCTTTGCCCGAACGAAGAGTACCTGCCGGACGAACGCTACCTCGGACTGGCGAAGCGCTATGCGGGCGAGCAAGGCGGTCAGTTTGAGGTGACACATGATATTCAGCATGCCTACTCGGGCGCGGAGTTCGTGTACGCGAAAAGCTGGGGCGCGCTGCCGTACTTTGGCCGCTGGGAGGAAGAGTTACCCATGCGTGAGGCCAACCGGCATTTTATTGTTGATGAGAAAAAGATGGCGCTGAGCAACAACGCTTTGTTCAGCCATTGCCTGCCGCTGCGTCGCAACGTGAAGGCGACGGATGCCGTACTGGACGCCGATTACTGCGTGGCTATAGACGAAGCGGAGAATCGCTTACACGTGCAAAAGGCACTCATGACTGAGTTGCTGGCGCATTGATCCATCAGAGGAGATGGAAAATTGAGCAAAAATAAAATAGTGCTGGCGTTTTCGGGGGGGCTCGATACCAGCTTCTGCGTACCCTGGCTCGCCGAAAAGGGCTACGACGTCACCACCTTGTTTGTGGATACAGGTGGCGTCGACGGCGAAGAACTCGAATACATCGCGGCGCGCGCCAAAGAACTGGGCGCCAGTGATCACAGGGTCATCGACGCATCGAAAGAAGTCTGGGATGAAGTGGTTGTGCCGCTGCTGTGGGCCGGCCAGTGGTATCAGTTCCAGTACCCGCTTTTGTGCTCCGACCGCTACATCATCGTGCGCAAGGCCCTCGAGATATGTGACGAGCTCGGCACACCCTTCATTGGTCACGGCTGCACAGGGATGGGCAATGACCAGGTGCGCTTCGACCTGACCGTCAAGGCCCTGGGAGATTACGAGATCGTGGCACCGGTTCGTGAGATTCAGAAGGCCCACCGCGACGTTCGCGAGTTCGAGCTGGACTACCTTAAAAAAAGGGGCCACGGCGTACGCGCCAAAACGTCTACTTACACTATCAATGAGAATCTGCTGGGCGTGACGATTTCCGGCGCAGAGATCGATCGCTGGGAGGCGCCTTCGGACGAAGCCTGGCAGCTGACTGCGAATGCCGACAATTGGCCGACCGAGCCCAAGTCCGTGAGCATCGGGTTCTCTGCGGGCAAGGCCGTTACGCTGGATGGCAAGCACATTTCAGGACCGCAGCTGCTGGCTACGCTCAACCAGGTGCTCGCGCCCTATGGCGTGGGTCGTGGTCTGTATACGGGCGACACGACCGTGGGGCTCAAAGGGCGCGTCGCTTTCGAGGCGCCCGCGATGGTCGCGCTGCACGCCGCGCACCGCGCCCTCGAAGAAGCAGTCAGTTCCAGGCTGCAAAACCGCTTTAAACCTCTGGCCGGCGCCAAATGGGTGGAGCTTGTTTACGAGGGCTTCTTTTATGAGCCGCTCAAAGCCGACATCGAGGCTTATCTCGAAAGCTCGCAGCGGTCGGTCAACGGTACCGTAACGCTGCAAACCGCTGGAGGCTCGGTGCAGGCGGTGGCCATAGACTCGGACAATATTCTGAGCTCGGGCGACGCGACCTATGCACAGCGCGCGGACTGGTCGGTGGAGGAGGCGACGGGTTTCATTCGCCTGTATGGCCAGAGTTCCCAACTCTGGGGGCAGGTGAACCGCAAGGTTTCGAAAAGCGACTGATGGCAGCGATGCGTGACATTCTCGATCGGCTCGAGGTCCTGGTGGCCTGCGACACGCGCAATCCGCCGCGCGCGATGCAAAGCGGCGATCCGGTGTTCGAGTTCTTGCGAAACGAGCTTAAGGGCTTCGATGTTTCCGTTAACGATCACGGCGACGGGAGCATCGGCCTGCTGGGCGTGCGCGGCCGGCCAAAGACAGTTTTTAACTTCCACCTCGATACTGTGCCGGTTACGGATGGCTGGACGCACAACCCGTTTAGCCTCAGCGTTGACAACGAGCGGGCAGTCGGCCTCGGCGCCTGCGATATAAAGGGCGCGTTGGCAAGCATGCTGGCCGCTGCCAATGCATCCAGCGGTGACCTCGCGATTCTCATAACGACCGACGAGGAGGCGGGCGTCGGTGTTGCGGTGAACGCGTTTCTCGGCACGGATCATGGTTTTAACAACGCAATCGTCGCGGAGCCGACGCGCTGCAAAGCGGTGACGGCGCATCGCGGCATTACTACCGCTCGCGTTGTTTTCAAGGGCATCGCGGGGCATGCGAGTTCTGATCGGGTGCTGGCTGACAGCGCGAACCATTGCGCGATTCGCTGGGCAAATCGCTGTCTTGCCAAGGCTGAGTCCTGGGGTGAGCTTGAACAAAACGGCCTGAAAGGTGTGCCCTTCAACATAGGTCGTATCGACGGCGGTATAAAGCCGAACATGATCGCCGAGCGCTGCGAAATGCGCATCGGTCTGAGAACCCTGCCCGGTCAAAACGGGCGCGAGCTGGTTCAGGGGCTTCTCGCGGAGATTCCTCCGGACGAACTCCACGAATCGGAGATCACTTTTAACGCGCCGTCTCTGCCAGCAACCTCGGGCGAGACCGGCCAGGCGCCCAGCGCCTGGGTGCAGCAACTGGGTCTCAATGCCGGGCCGGCGGTGAACTTCTGGTCGGAGGCGGCACTTTTCAGCGCTGCCGGGCTTCATGCGATGGTGCTGGGCAGCGGCGACATCGCGCAGGCCCACACGGCAGATGAATGGGTAGAGCTTTCCCAGCTCGAAGAGCTGGCTAAGACGTATTCGAGGCTTATTGAAAATGCAGGCTAACAGGCAAACCCGGCGGATTATCGTGCGCCTGCTGAGCAACCTCGGCAGCCGCCAGGAAGTTGCGCAGTATCTCAAGCGCTATTCCGATCTCGACGAAATGAAGTTCGCGGTGGTCAAAGTCGGCGGTGGCATCCTTGAGCACCACATGAAGGAGCTTTGTTCGTCACTGACCTTCCTGCAGCAGGTGGGTTTGACGCCAATAGTCATCCACGGCGCGGGTCCGCAGTTGAGCCGGGAGTTACAAGAGGCCGGCATTCAAAGCGAGACGGTCGATGGTTTTCGGGTCACGAGCCCCGAGATTCTGAGAGTCGCGCGGCGCGTTTTCCAGCGTGAGAATTTGCGACTGACCGATGCGCTCAACAATGCCGGCACGCAGGCGGCATCTATCACCGGCGGTGTCTTTGAGGCAGAGGTGCTGGACGAGCAGCGTTACGGGATGGTGGGCAAGGTCAGCACCGTCAATATCGAGCCTCTGCGTTCAGCAGTGCGCGCGCACGTCATCCCTGTTATTTCTCCCCTGGCTGAGACAACCGGCGGCCAGATCCTCAACATCAACGCAGATGTTGCCGCCAACAAGCTCGTCGAAAGCGTGCAGCCATTCAAGATCATCTTTCTCACATCCACAGGCGGGATTCTCAATGCCAACGAAAATATTATCCCGTCGATTAACCTGAGCACTGATTTTGAGCGCCTGATGAACGAAAACTGGCTGCACTCCGGTATGCGCGTGAAGCTTCAGCAGGTGAACGACATGCTCAGGCAGTTGCCACTCGATTCATCCGTGTCGATCACCACGCCAGAGCTGCTTGCGCGCGAGCTGTTCACGCATCGTGGGTCGGGCACCCTGGTTCGTCTCGGAGAAAGAATTATCACCCATGATTCGTGGGATAGCGTAGACAAGGCACGGCTGAGAGAACTCCTGGAAACGAGCTTTGGTAAATCGCTGGCGCAGGACTACTTTGACTCAACAAAGCTCAAGGTCGCTTATGTGAGTGAGGCCTACCGGGCGGCGGCGCTCATCACACAAGGGGACGGCGTTGACTACCTGGATAAATATGCGGTTACCGAAAAAGCTCAGGGTGAAGGCCTGGGCGGGGCCGTGTGGCGAGCGATCAAAGCAAAGCACCCGGCGCTGTACTGGCGCGCGCGACCCGACAACGCGGTTAATTCCTTTTATTTCCGCGAGGCGGACGGCTTCATGAAGTCGGGCGGATGGCTCGTTTTCTGGTACGGCCTTGCGTCTCTTCCGGACATTGAGCGGCTGGTGAAACAGGCGGCAGCGGCGCCCGCAACCATGACCGGGGCAGACGTTGGCGAAGCCTGATCAAAAAAGCATTGGCGTCATCGGCGCGCGCGGCCATACCGGGCAGGAACTCCTTTCCCTGCTGCTGGCGCATCCCCGTTTTAGCATTGTGTTTGCCGGTTCCAGAAAGTTGGCAGGCAAGCCGCTGTCGGCGTTGGCCGACGGGCTGGGCGAAAACCTGAAGTTCGAGGACATTTCGCCTGCGGACCTGCGCGATCGCCAGTTTGACGCGCTCGTCCTTGCGCTGCCAAACGGCATGGCCGCAGAGTACGTCGCTGCGGTTGATGAGGCGCGTCCGCAGTCGGTTGTTCTGGATTTGAGCGCCGACTATCGTTTCGACAAGAGCTGGTACTACGGCCTGCCGGAGTTGACGCGCAGGCATGCCAGTGGAAAAACGCGAATAGCCAACCCTGGTTGCTACGCCACCGCCATGCAGCTGGCGCTCGCGCCCGTTGCAGACGTACTCGCTGCGCCGGCCTGCTGCTTCGGGGTTTCGGGCTACAGCGGCGCCGGCACCAGTCCTTCAGAGCGCAACGACCCCGACGTACTCGCAAATAATCTGCTGGCGTATCAGCCTGCCGGTCACATTCATGAGCGCGAAGTGAGCCATCATCTGGCTGGCCCGGTGCGCTTCATGCCTCATGTGGCGGCGTTCTTCCGGGGCATTCACATGACATCGGCTCTGACACTCACAACGCCGCACACGGTCGACGAACTCTCGGCCCGGTATGAGGCGCACTACCATGGCGAGCCGCTGGTGAAACTCAGTCGTGACATTCCCCGGGTTGCCGATAACGCTAATCGGCATCACGCCGCCGTTGGTGGCTGGGCCGTCAGCGATGATGGACGGCAGGCGGTCGTTTATTCGACGCTGGATAATCTGTTGAAAGGCGCCGCTACCCAGGCGCTGCAAAATTTGAATAACGCGTTCGGCTTTGCCGAGTCTGAGGGCATACCCCATGGCTGAGTTTCTTTGGAAAAAAGACGATACCCCGATTGACGAGGCGATTATGGCGTTTCTTGCGGGTGAAGACGTGCTGCTCGATCAGCATATTTTCCTTTTCGACATTGAGGCGTCCAGGGCCCACGTCGGCGGGCTCAACCGTATCGGCCTGATCAGCGATGATGAACTTAAAAACCTCGATACAGCGCTAAGCAGCCTCGCTGCCGAGTTCAGGTCAGGTGACTTTGTGCTGGATCGTCATTTCGAAGACGGTCACTCCGCTATTGAGTTTTACCTGACAGACAAGCTTGGTGAGACAGGAAAAAAAGTACACGCCGGCCGCAGCCGCAACGACCAGGTGCTGGTGGCGACACGACTGTTTCTGGTCGATGCCCTCGGGCAGCTGGGCGAAAGATGCTGTGAAATCGCCGAAGCGTTTCTCAAGCGTGCCGAAACTGACGGCGCGCTGCCCATGCCGGGCTATACGCACCTGCAGCACGCCGTGGTGTCCTCTGCGGGCCTGTGGTTTGCCAGCTGCGCGGAGGCATTCATCGATAACGCGGTCCTTGCAGGGCAAACCCGCGAGTGGGTGAGCAGCAACCCGCTGGGAACGGCTGCCGGCTTCGGCGTCAATTTGCCGCTGGATCGCGAGTACACGACGGGCGCTTTGAAATTTAGCCGCATGCAGATCAACCCAATGTATGCACAGAACTCCCGCGGCAAGTTTGAGCTGCAGGGTTTGTCAGCAATGCTGCAGGCCATGCTGGATCTCAGGCGTTTTTCCTGGGACCTGAGTCTGTATATGACGCCGGAGTTTGGTTTTGTGGACCTGCCGGATCAATACACGACCGGTTCTTCAATCATGCCGAACAAGCGCAATCCCGATCTCGTTGAGCTGCTGCGCGGCGAGTGCGCCACAAGCCAGGCTGCGCTGGCCGAGCTCTCCGCAACGCTTTCGCTGCCTGGCGGCTATCACCGTGATCTGCAGTTGACCAAGGCACCGCTGCTGCGGGGGTTCATACGCGGCCTGGCGGCACTGCGGCTGGTGCCGGGCCTGGTTCGGAGCGTGATTCTTGTTCCTGAAAAAATGCGCGCCGGTATCGAGGCGGAGATGTATGCCACTGACCGCGCCATGGAGCTTGTTGCGAAGGGCGCCGCCTTTCGCGAGGCATATCGAGAGGCTTTGCAGAATCCCGAAGAACTGGCCGGCCGGAATCCTGAGGACAGTTTGACCAGTCGCAATTCACCAGGCGCGCCCGGCAACCTGTGCCTCGACGAGCTGCGAGACCGCCTTGCACGAGTATCTGAGGCTGACTAGTCGCAGTTGCGCATGAGCTCGACCTCATGGATTTTGCTGGTGGCAGGCACAGTGTTCACGACACTGTCCGTGGTGCTTTTCCTTTTCACGCTCTGGCTCGGGCTGCATCGCAAGCGTTGGCTGCCGCTGGTCATTGTTACGACCCTCTGGTTGCTGGCAATGACCTTCTACACCCTGATGGACAGCAGCAGTCAGGATGGCTCTTCGCGGCAGCGAATCGGTTTTGTTACGCAGGCCCCTGCCGGGCAAGACAGTGGCCTGGCTCGTTCTTGTTGAGGTGAATAAGGCGGCGGGTTAATGTAAGCACATCTTGCGCAGAACGAGCGGCTAATCGTGAGCCTTGAGACCCAAAGTGAAGCGCCCTCGCAGGGCGCCGAAGTCGATGAGGCTGTCGCAGGCAAATTGCCGCTGTCGGTTTTCGCAGTCACGCTCAACGAAGCCGCCAATATCGCGAGGATGCTCGAGAGCGTCAGCGGTTTTGCCGGCGAAATGCTGGTCGTGGACTGCGGTAGCACCGATGCGACCATTCCCATAGCAAAAGCGATCGGTGCACAGATCATCGAGCACCCATGGCAGGGCTACGCGAAACAAAAGCAGTTCGCCCTTGAGCGCTGCAAATATGACTGGTGTCTTTGTCTCGATGCGGATGAGGCCGTCTCCGACGAGCTCGCGGCCGGCATTGGCGAATTGTTGTGCGATGAATCAGTAGCCGCGTATCGGCTTGGTCGCACGGACTTCTTTGCGGGAGAGCCTGCGGCTGCGGGGATTCACAGGCAGGGGGGAACCCGGTTAATTCGCAAATCGCGGTGCCGTTTTGATACGTCGCGGACTGTGCACGAGAAAATGATCATCGAAGGAGAGGAGCGCAAGGTCGACCTGAGCTTTATCCATTTCGGATACGGCAATCTCGAGGCGCTGACTGACAAGAACAACAAGTATTCAACGCTGAAGGCGGCGGAAAAAGCTGCAGGAGGCAAGACGCCGTCGCTTCTTCGCCTGGTTTTTTCAGGCCCGGTTAATTTTCTGCAGTTTTATATTGTGCAACGGAATTTTCTCTGGGGCTGGCGTGGTTTCGTGCGCTCCGTAGCCACCGCTTATTATGCTTTTTGCGTTGATGCCAAGCGTTTTGAGATTGCCGCGCGCGCGAAGCGGCAAGACGGGGAAGAGCGAAAATGAGCAACTATGACGGGCCCGATCTCAAGAGGCCCGAGATTCATGCAGCGCTTGACCGCTACTGGCGCTCGAACGTGAGAATCATGATTGTTCTGCTCGTGATCTGGGCGAGCGTTTCATTCGGCTGCGGCATCCTGATTGCCGACTGGCTCAACCAGTTTCGGTTGCCGGGCACAGGTTTTCCGCTGGGATTCTGGTTTGCACAGCAAGGCAGCATCGTTGCCTTCGTCCTTTGCATCCTCGCGTACTGCCTGCTGATGAACCGGCTTGACCGGCGCCATCATGAAGAGCTGGAGTCCATAAACAAAAAGAAAACGGCGGGAAGTTGAGCACGCAGGCCTGGACTTTTCTTTTTGTCGGGGCAACGTTTGCCCTCTACCTCGGCATCGCCTGGCTGACGCGTGTAAAAGACACGGAAGGTTTTTTCGTTGCGGGCCGCGGCGTGCCGGCCATGGCCAATGGCATGGCGACGGCGTCGGACTGGATGAGCGCGGCGTCCTTTATCTCTATGGCGGGCCTGATTTCCATTATGGGGTTTGCCGGCGGCGTCTATCTTATGGGCTGGACGGGTGGATACGTCCTGCTTGCGCTTCTGCTTGCGCCGTACTTAAGAAAATTCGGCCACTTCACCGTGCCGGATTTTGTCGGTGATCGTTTCGACTCCGATATCGCCCGCGTCGTCGCGGTGATCTGCGCAATCTTCATCAGCTTTACCTATGTCGCGGGGCAGATGCGCGGCGTCGGCGTGGTTTTCAGCCGTTTCCTCGAGGTTGATATCACCGTAGGCGTGGTTGTGGGGATGGCCATTGTTTTCATTTATGCAACGCTTGGTGGCATGAAGGGCATCACCTGGACACAGGTGGCCCAGTACTGGGTACTCATCACCGCATTCCTGACCGCCGCCATTGCGATAGCGATCAAACTCACCGGCGTCGCAATTCCACAGATCGCCATGGGCGCAGAGCTCAAGCCTGAGTTTGCGGGTGGCGATCTCGTGTTTTTTCTCGACAAGCTCAACACGATTCAGACGGATCTCGGGTTTCATCGCTACACCGACGCATTTGTCGGTAGCTGGGACAAGGCAAACGTATTTTTCGTCACTTTGGCTCTCATGGCCGGCACCGCCGGCTTGCCCCACGTCATCGTGCGCTTTTATACGGTGCCGAGCGTTAAGGCGGCGCGCTGGAGCGCATTCTGGGCCCTGCTGTTTATCTCCATGCTCTATCTGACCGCGCCGGCAACGGCGGCTTTTGCACGCTATTTTATGATTGAGAGCTTAAACGGCCAGACCGAGGAAACCCTGCCAGAGTGGTATCAGAACTGGGAGCAAACGGGACTCATACTTTGGTTCGACGACGGCGATGGCCGGGTGCGCTATGCGGCGGGCGAAGACAACGAGATTTTTCGCAACGGCAAGCTCGGCCCCGCCGAGCTTGCAGACCTGAGGATTTCTCACCAGCGCTGGATAGACACCGGTGGCGTGAGCGGTGCGGACGCGCGCATTGAGCTTCGCTCCCGGGGACTATCCGGGCCCGATCGCGACATCATTGTGCTCGCGACACCGGAGATGGCCGAGCTCGCAAGCTGGATTATCGCGCTCATCGCCGCGGGAGGGCTTGCGGCCGCTTTGTCTACGGCGAGCGGGCTGCTGCTGGTCATTTCCTCCGGCGTTGCGCACGACATTTATTACCGGCTGCTAAGGCCCGACGCGGATGAAAAGCAGCGACTGCTGGTGGCGCGCACGACCATTGGCCTGGCGGTCATAGTCGCCGGCCTGTTCGGCATCTACCCGCCCGGTTTTGTCAGCCAGGTGGTGGCCTTTGCCTTTGGTCTCGCCGCTTCAACGTTCTTCCCCGTGATCGTGCTCGGCATATTCAGCAAACGCGTCGGCACCGTGCCGGCGATCTCGGGCATGCTTGCGGGCTTGTTTTTCACCGGCTTTTATATCATTGCGTCCGTTTACGGCGGCATGGCGCCGTGGACCTTCGGCGTTTTTGAGCGCGGTATCAGCCCGCAGGGCATTGGTGCCATCGGCATGCTGCTGAATTTCGCCGTGACCCTGGGATTGACGCCATTGTGCGCCCCGCCCAGCCAGGCGTCCTGTGACATGGTGGACACGGTTCGCGAACCGGAGGGTGCGGGGCCCGCGATTCGCATTGAGGCATCAAACTGATCTGATTTTTTGGCGGCAGAATTGAACCAAGGCGTCTGTCAGCTGTGATTCATGCGCTTACTTAGTGTCGGTATTTAGTAAACGCACTTTTTCGAGACTCGAACAAGGTATGCGGTGAAAAAATCGATGCGAGCAATGATGTTCGAGGCGGCCGGCAAGCCGCTGGCGTCTCGCGAGATTGCGATGCCTTCACCGGGCGCGGACGAGGTGTTGATCAAGACTGGTGCGTGCGGCGTCTGTCGCACCGACCTGCATATCGTTGACGGTGAGCTTAAGCATCCGAAGCTGCCGCTCGTGCCCGGCCATGAAATTGTTGGTCGCGTAGCCAGCTGCGGAAAGAATGTGCAGAGTTTTGAGCCGGGCCAGCGGGTCGGCGTGCCGTGGCTGGGGTACACGTGCGGGGCCTGTGCTTATTGTGACGGCGGCCAGGAAAACTTGTGCGATGCCCCGCGCTTTACCGGCTATGACGTAGATGGCGGCTACGCGGAATTTACTGTCGCGCACCAGGATTACTGTTTCGCGCTGCCAGACGCAGGCAGCGACGCCGAGTTGGCGCCTTTGCTGTGTGCAGGTTTGATCGGCTACCGTGCGCTGCGCCTGGCGGGCGAGGGCAGACGAGTTGGCCTTTATGGCTTCGGCGCCGCAGCCCACATCCTGGCGCAGGTGCTGAGATTCCAGGAGCGAGAGGTCTTTGCCTTCACGCGTCCTGGCGATAATTCCGGGCAGGACTTCGCGAGGTCATTGGGTGCTGCCTGGGCAGGGGATTCCGAGGCGCAAACGCCCGAACCGCTGGACGCAGCCATTATTTTCGCGCCCGTCGGCAGTCTCGTGCCGGCCGCACTCAAAAACGTTCGCAAGGGCGGTGTCGTAGTCTGTGCCGGGATACACATGAGCGATATACCAGGTTTTCCCTACGAGATTCTCTGGGGCGAGCGCGTGGTGCGCTCGGTGGCCAATCTCACGCGAAAAGACGGCGACGAGTTTTTTGCCCTCGCCGGGCAGGCGCAAATCAAAACCGAGATTAAGGTCTTCGATCTGCAGGATGCCAATCAGGCACTCGAAGAACTTCGGGATGGAGAAGTCACAGGCGCCGCAGTGCTTGAAATCTGAGCGCATGCAATCGGCGCTGAGCAGGGGATGCGTCCGGCC
>JABDLF010000038.1 GCA_013003115.1 Gammaproteobacteria bacterium | reverse complement strand
GATTACCAAAATCGCTGTGCACATGCGAGGTGTACTGGCCGGCCCAGTTCAGGCAGCGCACCAGCGCCGCTCGCTCCATAGCCAAATCTCGGGCTTTGAGTAAAAGCTCGGGCGCCAGTGCCAGCGCCGAATTCAACGATTGCAGTGGCCGCACGCCAAGCGCCGCAGCGGCCCGGTTACAGGCAAGTATGCGCTGTTGACTGCCCTCGCCTTCGCTGACTGCAAATGCCTGCGCGGGACTCTCTGGCCGGGCAAAGACCTCGAGGGGTAAACGTAACAAATAAACACAAAGCCACAGCGCCTTCGTGCGCGCGGCCGGCGCAGTGCCGGACTGCGGCGGTCGCGGCGGTTCGTTGCCTGCCTGAGCAGGCAAAACTTCTTCGAAGAGGGGTAAAGACCGGCCGCGCGGCACCATGATTTACAGCCTTCAGCACAAGTGCGCGCGAGTCACGCATGCCGGCCGGCCGCCGCGCACCTTCAGCAAATCAAAATGCGTGGCCTTCTCATCGCTCACAAGACGCAGCCGCAAAGCCGCCGGAGATGCCTGTTTGCTCTCGCAGTGCAATCGAAAAATCACACCCCAGCACTGCCCCTCTTCGGCAGCCAGCTGCAAGCGCCGCAGATGCCGCGCATCTGCCTGATCAGACCACAGCAATACTGCGCGACAGGTTCCGGAGCGCATAGCCTGTTCTGCCGCCCACAGGGCATCGCGACTGCGCCGGGTACGCACCATCAGCACCCTTGCCAGATCAAGACCCGCCGAAACCAGCGCAGGCGCATAGGGCGTATGCGGCGGTGATATCCATGTCAGCCAGTACGGCTCATCACTTCCATGCTGTTGCTCACACAGCTGTCTGAGCGCCGGCGCAACCAGCTGCAGCTCCCCTACTCCGAACTCTGACACGAGAATTTCATTGAGAGCATTGCAAGGCCAGCCGGCACCCGGCAGACAGGCATCCAGCTCCTGGTAGCCCGTGCTAAGTACGGGTGTGGACGTTGCGGCGGCCGCGTCGAGACGAAAAATCCGCGGATGCGCAAGCAGGCTGTCCGGTAGCGGACTCACTGCAAAGTGCGCGTCGAAATACCATTGCGCAACACGCCAACCACCACTCCTTCGATGACCAGCGGCGTGCGGGTCAGGTCAATACGGATGGGTGCGAACTCAGGATTCTCGGGCAACAGCCAGACCTGGGTGCCCTCCTGCTTGTAACGCTTTACCGTCACCTCGTCTTCCAGGCGCGCCACCACGATCTGGCTGCTACGGATATCCGGCGTGCGGTACACCGCCACCAGATCACCGTCCAGGATGCCAGCGTCGCGCATGCTCATGCCGTGTACCTGCAGGAGGTAATGAGGCTTGGGGTTGAACAGCTGGGGGTCGAGCTGGTAGCGAGCCTCGATGTGCTCCTGAGCCAGCATGGGGCTGCCAGCCGCGACCCTGCCTACCAATGGAATGCCCCCGGACTCCCGCAGGCGGATACCCCGTGAGGCGCCAGGGATCAATTCGATGGCTTCTTTTCGCTCCAGCGCCCTCAGGTGCTCTTCGGCGGAATTGGCAGACTTGAATCCCAGCGCCCGGGCTATCTCAGCACGCGTAGGCGGGATCTCGTTTTCGTCTATAAAATCTTGAATAAACTCAAGAATCTGTGCTTGGCGCGGCGTGAGTTCTGCCATGATGACGGGCTCCTGTATAAATACCCAAGGGTACTGTGATTATATACAGGAAATGAGTCCATGCAAGCCGCAAAAACGACGAGGCCTGCCGCTTTGCGCATTGCGGCCCGGCACCGCCCGTGTTATATCGATTCGACGGACGCAAGAAACGGGACAGGCGGGTCCCGTATAACAAATGACAAGCCGAACCAATGCCAGAAACCCCGAGCGCCGAAGCGCTCAGAGGCCCCCTTATGCAACCAGCACCCGGAGCATATTGAATGCCTGCACTGCCTGATCCACATGGCCTGGCCGCCCTGGCACTGACCGCCTTTGCCTTTTTCCTGTTCACGCGCGACCGCGTGCCTATTGAAACCTCGAGCCTGCTGATACTCATCGCGCTGATACTCGGTTTCCAGCTGTTTCCCTACGAACCTGCCGGAGACCGGCTGTCACCCGCCCGGTTCTTCCAGGGCTTCGGACACGAGGCGCTGGTGGCCATATCCGCCTTGATGGTCATCGGCAAAGGTATAGAAACCACGGGGGCCCTCAGGCCGCTGGCCATGCTCATGGCGCGTCGCTGGTCAGACATGCCAAAGCTGTCTTTCCTGCTGGTGCTGATCAGTACCGCCGTTCTCAGTGCATTCCTCAACAACACGCCAATCGTCGTAATCCTGCTTCCGGTCCTCATCAGCGTTGCCATCCGCAACCAGTTCTCGGCGTCTCGCATCCTGATGCCCATGGGCTTTGCTACGCTGCTGGGTGGCATGTCCACCACCATCGGCACCTCAACTAACCTGCTGGTTGTCGCTATCGCCGCCGACCTTGGAATGCGTCGCCTGGAAATGTTTGATTTTGCCCTTCCGGTCATGATCGCCGGCGTCGCGGGCATACTTTATCTGTGGCTGATTGCCCCGCGAATGCTGCCACCGCGCGAAGCGTTGTTTTCAGACACCTCGCCGCGCATCTTCGATGCCGTTTTTCACATCACCGAGGGCGGCTTTTCTGACGGCAAAACCTTGAGCGAAGTGCTGGATCGCACGCAGAACAAAATGACCATCAAGCGCATTGGCCGCGGCAATACGCTTTCGGTTACCCGACTGCCTTCCGTTACCCTGCGCGCAGAAGACAGGCTTTTTGTCAGCGACACCAGCGACAACCTCAAGGAATACGAACAGCTTATCGGCGCCAGCCTGCACAATGTCTCTGACGAAGATAACCCGGTTTCTGAAGAGCGCCCCCTTGATGCGGGCGCTCAACAGCTTGCCGAGGTTGTCGTTACCGGCGGATCGATTCTGGAAAACTGGACCTTGCGCAAAGCACGCTTTGCCGAGCGCTATCAGGCACTGGTGCTGGCAATACATCGCGCCAAGAAACCCATCACGGAAGCAGGCGGTGATCTCGGCGACGTGAAACTTCAGGCGGGTGATGTACTGCTCATGCAGGCCAGTCGCGACCGCATAGAAGAAATGAAGCGCAGCGGGCGGATGCTGGTTCTTGATGGCACCGTGCGCCTTCCGCATACGCACAAGGCCCCCACCGCGCTCGGTATTATGTTCCTGGTCATCGGCTTGGCGGCAAGCGGCGTTCTGCCAATTTCCGTCAGCGCACTCGCCGGCGTTGGCGCGATGCTGGTAACGCGTTGCATCAGCTGGTCCGATACGGCCAGCGCCCTCAGTATCCCGGTGATAATGATTATCGTCGTCAGCCTTGCGCTCGGTAACGCGCTGCTGGCCACCGGCGGCATTGAATACGCCGCGCAACTCTTCGTCGCCGCCACTCACAAACTACCCTCACTGGTAATTTTGAGCGGCCTCATTCTGATGGTTTCGCTGATCACCAACATTGTTTCGAATAATGCGGCAGCTGTGATCGGAACACCCATCGCATTCAGCGTTGCACAGCAGTTGGGTCTGCACCCCGAACCGTTCGTTCTGGCGGTGCTGTTTGGCACAAACATGAGCTATGCCACGCCCATTGGTTACCAGACCAATCTTCTTATTTTTGGTGCTGGCGGCTACCAGTTCTCGGATTTCATGAAGGTCGGTATTCCCCTGACGCTGATCATGTGGGTCGCGTTTTCGCTGGTGCTGCCCGTTTTCTACCCGCTTTGAGGCCTGAGAAGTTACGGGGCGGGTTACCCCACCTCATCAGTCTCTATGACTTCTACCTCCGCGCAGGCCCTGGCATGCCACAGCTGCAGTTCGGGCATTGCGAGCATGTGCTTTGAATACTCAGCCAGCGAGTCATCAAGCGGCACGCCATAGGTGGCAAAGCGAAATACCACCGGCGCAAACATGGCATCTGCGATACACCTGGCACCAAAAAGGCAGGGGCCGCCAGATATCCGAAGCGCCTCCGACCAGGCGAGCGTGATTCTCTGAATATCCCGGGCAAGTGTGGCATCCCCCTTGACCTTGCGGCCGGAAGCCCGGCAATTCATGGGCATCTGGCTGCGCAGACTGGTAAAGCCGCCATGCATCTCGGCGGAGAGAGACCGGGCCGTTACCCTCATCGTCTCGTCGGCCGGCCACAGCCTGGCCTGCGGGAAGCGCTCGGCAAGATATTCGGCGATGGCAAGGGAGTCCCACACGATCTTCTCGTCGTGATGCAGCACAGGTACGAGACCGGAGGGCGACAAAGCCTGCACTTCGTCCGGGAACTGATCAGTATCCAGCGCGAGACGTTGCTCTTCGAATTCCAACCCACTCCATCGCGCAACCAGCCACGCCCGCAGTGACCAGGATGAATAATTGTAGTTACCGATGATCAGCGTGCCCTTCATAGTGTTCTCTGCCCCTGCGCTGTGGCTGCCTGATTATTTAAAATTGCGAAAGCGCGCACCGGAAAGCTGCCGAGCCCCGCAACGGGCGCCGGCACAGCGAAGAATCTGAATGACTGACCAACCAGGGCGCTGAGGCCGCGCATGTGTTCCACGATGGGTATGCCGGCGGCCAGCAAGATTGTGTGGGCCGGCCGCAGGCTGTCATCCGTATCGTCGATATTAAGAGAGTCTATACCTGCCAATACGGCTCCCTGTTCGGCGAGCAGCCGTGCGGCAGACGATGTGAGGAACGGGTGGCCCTTGCCGTAGCGTTCGGTGCCGAAATGTTGCGACCAGCCGGTGCGAATGAGCACGGCACGACCGTTAACCTCGAGGTTGTCAAATGCCCCGACATCAACCTTCCTGCCGGCCGATGCTTCTATGCAAATGCCGGGCAAATCTGCGAGGCATTCCAGCCTGAGACCTGCAATATCCGGCTGGTCCTCAAAACGATGAAAGGGCGCATCAATATACGTTCCCGTGTTGGCGACCATCTCGATCCGGCCAATGTGAAACCGCGTATCAACCCCGTAGTGCGCGGTAGATTCTGCCCTGCTCATATGGCTCCCGATTGCAGGTGGCGGCAGCCCGGGATAGGTGATCATGCCGTCTTTGACGGGGTGAGACAGATCCAGCATGCGGTTTGTCATGGCCTCGCATCCTCACGTGGTTCAAGGGCAATTTGATTGTAATACAGTAAATTATGTAAACTTTTTCAACAAAGTGTGAAGCGTGTCACAGCCTCTTGAGCCCGGGTCGCGACTCAAATCACATCATCTGGCCGACCATAGGCATAGTTTTAAAGCCAAGATGACTTTTTTGCTCCACAAGCCAGATGCATGCGGGTAACCGCGGGGAGGCAACTATGAAGGTTCTAGTCTTACTGAGTACCGCCCTGCTCGCGGCCTGCGCCAGCAACCACCCGGCCATGATGCACGATACAGCATCACTGGACCCGGCAGAGCCTTCGGAAGCGCTGCTACTGGTCAGCCTCGACGACGGTCAACTGGTAATGCAGCACGTCGCTATCGATGCCGATTTTTGCATGAAGAGCAATGCGCAGCCGGAAACCCGCTGCTTTAAACGCGGTGAGCCGATCTACGATACCGACGCATCGACCATCGTTGCCTATCGCCTCGAGTCGCGGGACCTGGATCTGCACGCAAGATAGCCAGCACTGAAACCCCCGATCCAAATGCCGATTCGCCTGACGATACTGATAGTCGCTGGAAGCGCGCTCGCGGGATGTTCGTGGGCGCCGCCCGTGCAGGAGTCGCGCACAGGACAGATCATCACGGCGCCGGCAAATCCGTCAGGGGTTCAACGCGGCCCTCACGGTGAAACGAGTCCCGTGCTACTGACTGCGCGAAAGATGATTGGGGTTGACTATGCCTACGGCGGGCACTCGCCCGAAACGGGTTTCGACTGCAGCGGACTCGTCTACTACGCGCACAAAGTGAACGGCATTCAGGTACCGAGAACCGCCGCCGCACAATTTCGCTTTGCGGACCCGGTGCCGAGGGATGCCCTGCGTCCCGGCGACCTGATGTTCTTTCGCACAAGCGGCCGAAAGATTTCGCATGTCGGAATCTACCTGGGACCCGGTCGTTTTGTGCACGCACCGGGAACAGGTAAGCATGTTACGGTCGCTGATCACCGGTCGACCTACTGGCGGGCGCGATTTGCCGGCGCCGGCAGGGTAAAAACAAATTACCCGCTCAGAACTTCAGCAGTGCGGAACCCCAGGTAAAGCCACCACCAAAGGCCTCCAGCAGCAAGACGTCGCCGCGCTTGATACGGCCGTCGCGCACGGCCACGTCCAGAGCGAGGGGCACTGAAGCTGCCGAGGTGTTACCGTGATCCTGAACCGTAACGATCACGCGATCCATCTCCATACCTAGTTTACGGGCGGTTGCCTGAATAATCCGGGTGTTCGCCTGATGCGGAACCAGCCAGTCAATTTCACTCTTGTCGAGCCCGGAAGCTGCAAGTGTCTCTTCGACAATTCGGCCAAGCGTATTGACCGCGACCTTGAACACCTCATTGCCTTTCATCTGGATGAAGTCCTGGCCTTTGGTCATCGCCGTGAGGTTTTTCGACACGCCCGAAGGATAGAACAGGAGATCTTTGTATTTCCCGTCTGCGTGTAAATGCGTGGACAGAATTCCCGCTTCTTCATCAGGCTTTAGAATGACTGCGCCCGCACCATCGCCAAACAGGACGCAGGTCTGCCGATCACTCCAGTCCACCATGCGGCTGATTGTCTCGGCACCGACTACGAGCGCACATTTCGATGCGCCGGTACTGACAAATTTGTCTGCAACGCTTAAGGCGTAAATGAATCCCGTGCACGCTGCCTCAAGACTGAAGGCCGGGCACTCGTGGATATCGAGCCGTGCCTGTAGCAGACATCCGACATTGGGAAATACCTGATCCGGGGTTGTCGTGCCAACAACAATCAGGTCAATGTCATCCGGCGACACGCCGGCGGCTTCCATGGCGGCACGAGCCGCAGGCTCGCAGAGATCGCAGGTCGTTTCATCGGGGCCTGCAATATGCCTGCGCTCAATGCCAGTGCGAGAGCGGATCCACTCGTCAGTTGTATCGACGAGTTTTTCCAGATCAGCGTTGGTGACAACCTTCTCCGGCAGGTAGCTGCCCGTGCCGGCAATTCGAGAATACATGCGCTGCCCCATTAATGACGCCCGGTTGCGACGCTAAGCCAATATCGACTTATTGCCTCGGCAACCTCAGATCAGAGACAAATGCTGCTATGAGCACCAAGGCGGCCGTCGGTTTCGCCAGCAGTATACCGGGTGGCCGGATCACGACAAGCACCTCGCCGGATTCAGGCGTCGATGATGATCAAGGGGCTGAAAAAGAAATGACCGGCCCCGCCGCGCCGGCGGGACCAGTCAGGGGGGGCAGACTCTTCAAATCGACAGGAGCGACTCACTCCTGCCGATCGACTTGCAGCGTCAGCATCCGGCATCCAAGGAAGGTGGAAGCTGACCTGAAGCCGGTCAGGAACGGCACACATCCGGCGTCTCATAGTGCAGGTTTGCGCATTTCCTGAAATCAGGGAAAAGTGTGAGCCTTTGCCGGGCCTAAATCCATGGGGGTAATCACCCAGACGGCCATAGGGGTTTTCACCCAAAAACCGGCAGATTTTTGGTGATTGGGGGCTGCGAACGCGAACTTGCTCACAAATTGAACAATCGGCCTGCAATTCATCGGTTCCCGCACGTATAATGCGTATACGAAATTGATGAACGGCCAGCGACGTGGGGATTGCGGCTGACTGGAAAACGCTCCCTGCTGAGGATTGTCGCCATGAAAGCTCTTCGCGCACTTTTAGTTTCTACGCTGCTTTTCACCCCGCTCGCCTGGGCGGGCGGGATCGTTGGCGCCCAGGTCAGTGGCAACGAACTTACGGCAATGATCGAACTGCCGGGCGGCGTGAGTGCCGACATCAAGGTTGAATTCGAGAACGTGGTCGGGCTGACGCCGGCTGCACTTGGCCTGTCATCAGAACTGGTTGACCCGCTGGATACCAGCATCCTGAACCGCTTGCCGGATGTTGGCGCGGCCTCTCTGCCTGCCGCCTTCCCTGTGCGGCTGCACATAGAGCCACCGGCCACGGGCGGCCTCAGTTTCAGCGGCGTCGTCGAAATCTCGCTGCACACCCATAACCTGCACTACACGGCTGGCACCCCGCTCAGGATGTTTGCCGCACACGCCGGTGGTGACTTCAGGGACATTACCCATGTTACCGCCAGCGGCAGTTATCGCGCGGGCGGCAGCAAGGGCGATTTCTCAGAATTTATCATCCTCGCTGATCTGCGCCTGCTCGCGGACGTTATCAACACCAAATACAACGACCTCGGCGCATTGCTGCAGGCATCGTCCGGGCAGATGTCCGGCGCAACCTACGCCAGCCTTCAGTTTTATCTCGACGCATCCCGAGACGCGTTTAACGCAGGTAATCTGGTCGCGGCTATAAAGGATGCGGATGCTTTCAGCAGAGAGGTTGTGATAAACAGCGGCAATGATATCCCCAACGTCTGGCGTTCATCGCGAGACATCGAAAATACGGCCGGCAAGTTAAGGGCGCATGCTGCTTCATTGCGCTACAGTCTGACGCTTGCCAGCAATAATCTTTAGTCTTAAAGCACTTTTCCCATGCCCGGCAGGTTGACTGTTCATTTGTCGAACCTGCCTGCAAGGCGTCTTTACGTCGAAGAAGGCAGCGACTACGTAATCGGGCGGGGAGCAGAGTGCGACCTGCAGATCAACCATCCGCAGCTTTCTCGTCGGCATGCCCGCCTAAGCTGGCAAGACGACTCCTGGGAGTTCTCCGATCTCGGCAGCAAGAACGGCCTCGTCGTGAACGGCCGCAAAGTAGAAACCTCGCAGATTGGAGACGATGGCTGGGTACAGTTTGGTGACGTCGTTGCCCGCTTTGAAATGGTCAGCAACGAGGCGCGTCAGCGAGAAGACGAGCTTAATCGGCGTCGATGGGAAACGTCTCTCGAACTGCGGCGTCAACTGGATCCTGCTGCTGGCCTCGATCGACTGCTGCACCAGGTCCTGCGCTCCGTATTAAGCCTGTCGGGAACCGAGCGCGGTTTCGTCATGCTGACAACGGACACCGGCGACCTTGAGATCAAAAGCTATTCGGGCGTGGCGCCGGACGATTTCGACAAGCAGCAGTTCTCAGGCAGCGTCGGTGCAATAGAAATTGCCCTTGGATCGGGAAATATGGTGGTGTCCGGTGATGCCATGACCGATGCACAGCTTGGCAGCAGGCCCAGCATCACCATCGGCGAGATTCGCGCTCTGGTTTGCATTCCGCTTGTAATACTGAACAAAACCACTGGCATTCTTTATGCCGACAGCCGCGAGCCCGGAAAAGTCTTTACGGAGCTCGACGTCGAAATTCTCCAGGGGCTCGCCAACCACGCGGGCATGGCCATCGCGGTTGCACGGATACGTGACGAGATTGCAGGCCTCGGGCGAGCGCTGCCAGATATCGATCCGGGTAGCGTCGAACAAAACGACAGCCAACTGGAAGAATGGGCAGATCACTTGCCCGGATTCGAACCCGACTCAACCGAAGCGGACAACGATGGTCGCGGCGGTGTAACATGGAGCGATCTTAAGGCCGCCCATACATCGAAGTCCGGTTCGGATACTTGAGCGAAAAACCAGGAACACACAATAGTGACATAACGCAGACCAGCACCGGCAAAACTCACCTGCTGGCTGAGGGGAGTTTGCTCGCTGGTCGCTATCGTATTGGTGACGTCCTTGGCCTCGGCGGGATGGGCATGGTTTACAAAGCCCACGACGAGACGCTTAACATCGACGTGGCGCTGAAGGTCCTTCGGGATGATCGCGACTCAGATGCCGGCGAACGCACACTGGAGCGCTTCCACCAGGAACTGGTTCTGGCCCGCCAGGTTTCCCATCGCAACGTTGTGCGTATCCACGACCTTGGAAAAGACGATGAGATCTACTTTCTCACTATGGACCTTGTCGAGGGCCGCTCTCTCAAGGAACTCATAGAGGATCAGGGCAGCATCCCCATCGCTCGCGCGCTCGACATTACCCGCCAGCTTGCCCTTGGATTGAATGCCGCGCACGAAATGGGCGTAGTCCACCGGGATCTGAAGCCCGCCAATATTCTTATCGACGCCAAAAATACGCCCTACATCACTGATTTTGGCGTGGCGCGATCGGCCACCTCTACCAACCTGACCCGCACCGGCCACATTGTGGGGACGCCCGACTATCTGTCACCGGAGCAGGCGCGCGGCAACAAGCTTGACGGCCGCTCGGATATCTACTCCCTGGGTCTGATGCTCTACGAAATGCTCAGCGGCCAGCTGCCATTTGCCGGTGAGACTTATCAGGAAGTTCTCGCGCAGCGCACATTAGGAAAACCACGCAGCCTTGCGGAACTCGGCGTTGATGTGCCGCCAGCGGTAGAGCAGATAATCGATCACTGTCTCGCCCGCAATCCCGATGATCGGTACGCAACAGCGCTGGAACTCGCCCAGGATCTTGGCGACGGACAAGGAACCCAGGTGATGCTCAAGCGCCGGGTACGGCGGGCCCGCTTCGGACTGGCGGCGAGTGCCGCAGGTCTGGTCGCCCTGGCCGTCGCTTTTGGCGCCTTCTGGTTTTCAGATCGCAACCGTGAGCCCGTCGCCGGGGCCGAACAGGCTATCGCAATACAGAACACGACCACGGTCGCAGTCCTGCCGTTTGAAAACGCGACAGGGCGCAGCGACCTGGCCTGGCTGCAAACCGGCATCCCGGAACTTGCTTCTGATCAGCTGCGAGAAAGCGAAGATATTCAGCCTGTAGATACCAATCGGGTGCTGCAGACACTGGCGGACTTGAACATGATCGACCGTCCCGGCAGCAGCGCGGATATTCGCCAGGCCGCTGAACTGATGAGCGCAGAAATTGTGGTAACGGGAACGATTCGAGGTGCAGGTGAGGCCGTTCGGATTGACGCACGTGTTGCTTCTCTGGCCGACGCCGAGAGGGGTGATGGCAGCTTCAGCGTGGAGGTGGAAAACGAGAACGAGGTATTTGAACTGGCCTCGAGGTTTGCGGCCGCACTCAAGAAACAGCTGGCGTTGCCTGAGAGCGCCGACTCCAATGACGCGGAACTGTCTCAGTCAGGACCGGCGCTGCAGGCCTATTCGGAGGGCATACGGCAGCTTTACCTCGGCAGCAGCGTCGAAGCGGTGCCCCTGCTCGAGCGCGCCGTAAAAGAGGACCCGAAGTTTGCTGCCGCATGGGTGAGACTGTCACAAGCCTACGAGATGCTTGGCTATGGCGAACGATCTGTCGATGCGATTCAAAATGCCAGCAACCTGCTTTCTGACAAAAGCAATCGGGTAGCTCTGGAAGCACGCGCTCGCGAAGCAACGCTGACTGGCGATATCCAACGTGCGCAGCGTGCGCGTCAGACCATCGTTGAGCGTTATCCTGGCGACAGCGAGGCCCGCGTTGCCCTTGCCCTCGCCTATGAGGATGAAGGCCAGCTCGAGAAGGGCATGGAGGTCTTGCGCTCGGTGCTGGCAAGTGATCCAAACCATCCGCGCGCGTGGTTCCTGATGGGCAAGTACGCGATCCTGACCGGCGAGATTCAGGCAGCCATCGATGAGTACCTTGTGCGGGCACTGGTGATTCAGAATCGACTCGGCAACCAGCAGGGACGCGCCGACGCGCTGAACGCGATGGGCATTGCATACAGCAGGCTTGGACAGCTCGACCAGGCGCTGGAGCACTACCAGCAATCTGCTGAAATCCGCGCGCGAATTAACGATCAACGCGGCGTCGCCTCTTCACGAACCAATATCGCACGAATTCTCGTTGCCAAGGGCAAGTTCAGCGAGGCACGCGAAGAATTCTCGCAGGCCATGCAAAGCCGGGAAGCGATTGGTGATCGGCCCGGAATGGCGGTGCTGCACAATGAAATCGGCCTGCTGGAGGAAACCCGGGGGCGCTACATCGAAGCGTTGTCTCGTTTCCGCCAGGCCCTGCAAATCCGGCGTCAGCTCGGTGACAAACGCGCCCTGACAGAAAGCTACAGCAACGTCGGATTCGCATATTTTACGCTGGGCGAGTATGACAATGCTGCGGTCTACTGGCAGCAGGCAATGGACACCGCAATTGAGCTCGATAACCAGGAAGACATCGTACTGGCGCGGCAGAACATCGGCCTCCTCGACTTTGCCCGCGGCGAATGGGAGTCCGCCCTGAAACAGTTTCTGGAAACACTGGACGAGGCGAGACAACTGGACAACCCTGCAATCCAGGCCGTTTCAAAAGGCAATCTCGGACGGCTCGCCATTTACCAGGGTCGCTTCGATGCGGCCGAGCGCTCTCTCGGGGACGCCGCCGAGTCACTGGCATTACTTAACGAAAAGCGCGGTGAAACAGAGTACCGGCTGTTTGCCGCAGAGCTCGCTCTGTTGCTCGGCCAGGCAGAACAGCTGGAGAACGAGCTCGAAGTCATCGGCGAACTGCTCGGACCTGACGGAAACCGCGAGCAGCTCGCAACACTGCACCGGCTCAAGGGTGAACAGCTGCTGCTTGCAGGTGAAGCAAACCAGGCGGCCGATGAGTTCGCTGTCGCACTTCAATTCGCCGAGACCAGCGGTAACCCTATCGTCATATTGAGAACCCGGCTGGCTGAATCAGGGATATTCCCGCCCGGCGAATCAGAGCATCAGACGCGCCTTCTTGCGCTCCTTGCTGAGATTGAAAGCGTGGGCAACGTACCCCTTACGCTGCATATTCTCGAGACGATGACCGGCATGTTCGTGTCAACAGCAGACTATCAGCAGGGCGAGCGATACGCGCGCCGGTGGCTGCGCGCCGCCCAATCGGTTGGCATATACGAGGGAAGCTGGCGTGCACACTATCTGCTGGCAAAGAGCCTGTCTCTCCAGGGAAAGCCGGAAATGGCAGAGTCATCGTGGCAGAGCGCCAACGCCGAGGTCGCCAGGCTAAAACAAAACATGAATGAAACGCAGTGGCAGAGTTTTGCTACCCTGCCCGCGGTAATGGAGCTCACAAATGGGCCATGAAAACCCCTCCGGATCAAACATCAAAATCACTGTAGCCACAGACACGGATGCTGCCAGCAGCGCGGGTGACCTGGACACGATTGCGCGGCGGGTTGAACGGATCAGTGAAGAGAACCAGCACCTGTTTGCCCAGTTGCTCGAGGGCGAACGTCGTTTTCGTCGCCTGGCAAAAGGCGTGTGGAAAGTACAGGAAGAGGAACGCCGGCGACTGGCGCTGGAACTGCACGACGGTATCGGCCAGACACTGACGGCACTCAAGCACCAGCTGCAGCGCCTCGAGGATCGCGTTGACCCGGAGCTCAGCCAGGCTTTTGCCGAGCTCGTTGATATCGCAACGGGCGCATTGAACGATACCCGCGAACTTTCGCGACTGCTGAGACCGCCCGTACTTGACGACCTCGGACTGCTGGCCGCTTTGAGCTGGCTGCAACGGACTTTGCAACAGCGCGTCGGGCTTGAGGTAAGCCTGAGTGATGACGGTTTTGACGATCAGCGTCTGGATACTGATATCGAGACCCTCGTATTCAGGGTCGTGCAGGAATCACTGACAAATATCGTCAAGCATGCGGAAGTATCCAAAGCGAGGGTCGCGCTGAAACGCGAACAAAGCTCGTTGACAATTGAGATCGAAGACAAGGGCAAGGGTTTTGATTTTGAGTCAAAAATGAGTGCCGGGGGAAGCAACGACAGCTCGGGTTTGCGCGGCGTACGTGACCGACTCGCGCTGTTCAGTGGTACCCTGAGTGTAGAATCCGGAAAAAAAAGTGGCACCCGACTGACCATGCATGTGCCGTTGCCGGAGAATGACAAGCCGGGGGGCTGATGAGATGAACGTAGAGACGCGCAAAACACTGCGCATCCTCGTTGCCGACGACCATACGATCGTTCGGCAGGGAGTGATAAGCCTGCTTGAAGAAAGTGGCGAGGTAACCGTGGTCGCCGAGGCCGGAGACGGCATGGAAGCAGTCGAGAAAGCGCTGGAAACGCGCCCGGATATTGCGATCCTTGACCTGACTATGCCGAGGCTGAACGGACTGGAAGCCGTGCGACGCATACACGATGAGCTTCCTGATACGCGAATCCTGGTGCTCACGGTTCACGAGGAGGACGAGTACGTCATCCCCATCGTGCGTGCAGGCGCTTCCGGCTACCTCGTGAAGGACGCGGCGGTAAAAGAACTGATGTCAGCCGTTCGCGCCCTGAAGCGTGGGCAAGCCTATTTCGGCCCGCAGGCCTCCCGTGCGCTGGCCGATCAATATCGGCATGGCAAGGAATCGGGCGATCCGTATGGAGCGCTCACACCACGGGAGCGCGAGGTCTTCCACCAGCTGACCGAAGGCAAGACATCGAAAGAAATCGCCAGGTCCCTGGAAATAAGCGTCAAGACTGCTGAGAATCATCGTGCCAGGATCATCGACAAGCTGGGCGTTCAGAATACGGCTGGCCTCGTGCGATACGCCGCAAGGATGGGATTACTTTCCTGAACGTCCCCGGAGGTTACGTCGTGTTACTTCGCTGCAACTTTTAGCGATCGCTCTGCCTGCAGCGCCGCCGATATCTGCTCCGGCACTGCTTTTTTGACCTCGAGAAGCGCGGTTTCAAGCGCATTCTCAAACGCCACGTCGTCCGCGCCACCGTGGCTCTTGATCACCATGCGGCTCAGACCGACCAGGCTGGCACCGTTGTAGCGTCGCGGATCGAGGCGCCTGCGCAAAGAGCGCAAAACCGAACCTGCCATCAGGCCGGCGAGCTTTGTTGCAAAGCTGCGCCTGAATTCCTCACGCATCAGTGCGCCAAGGAGATGCGCGGCACCCTCCATTGTTTTCAATGAAACATTGCCGGTGAATCCATCCGTCACAACGACATCCACTTTGCCCGTAAAAATGTCATTGCCTTCCACAAAACCAATGTAATTCAGACTACTGTCCGCGAGCATCTGTGCGGCTTCGCGTATGACATGCGTGCCCTTTATTTCTTCTTCGCCAATATTTAGCAGCGCCACCGCCGGTGCCGCGATGCCGTGGACTTCGCGTGCAACTACCGAACCCATAACCGCAAATTCGAACAGCTGCGCGGCGGAACAATCGGCGTTGGCACCGAGATCCAGCATCAGCGTATGACCGTTGATAGCGGGAATGGTCGACAGGATAGCCGGGCGATCGACGCCCGGTGCCATCTTGAGCACGAACCGCCCGGTTGCCATGAGCGCGCCTGTATTGCCTGCGCTCACGCACGCAACCGCATCGCCCTGTTTGACGAGGTTTACGGCAACGCGCATAGAAGAGTCTTTCTTACCCCTCAGCGCATTGCGCGGGTGCTCATCCATGCCGACAATCTGGCTGGCATGCCTGATTTCGAAGCGCTCTTTAAATTTCCGCGATACGGACTCACTGGCAGGCCCGAGCATTGCCTCGTCACCCACCAGAATGACGCGAGCGTGCTGGTGCCGCTGAAGAAATCGCTGTACAGCAACTATGCGGGACTCAGGAGGCCGGTCGCCGCTCATCGCGTCGACGGCGAGCGTCAGTAGTCCGCTCACAGGGACTCGGACATGGGCGTTTCAGTGCGCGATTTGTCCGGAAGACCTCCGCATCGCTGACTGGGTCTCCGCGCGCTGGTTGAAATTAGCAAGACGTCTAGTCTTCTATTTCAACGTCCTGCTTGCTGGCAACAACTTTCTTGCCACGGTAGTAGCCATCGGCTGTCACCTGGTGACGCAGATGTGTTTCCCCGGAGACCGGATCAACGGACATGGCGGGCGTGCCAAGCGAGTCGTGGGAACGACGCATTCCTCGGCGCGAGGGGGTCTTGCGGCTCTTTTGAACAGCCATTTCTATATCTCCTGCAAAATCAATCCGATTTATCTTGTGCGGGCAGCCAGTCTGCAAGACCTGCAAAAGGTCTGGCTTTTTCCCCTGCTGCGTCGCTGTCTGCCTGCTTGTCGACGCGCAGTTCATGACCGCCGTCAGACACACTGCCCGATAATGCGTTACACCCGGACTCGTCGCTGTGAACCGGCACCAAAGGCATCGTCAGCAAAATCTCTTCTTCCACGAGTTGTGCCGGAACAATGCTGTCTCCGACCCACTCAATTAACTCCAAACCGGGCGGTGCCTGCCTGCCACTCGCCAGGCTGTCACTGATCGCCAGCCGAAACCGGTGATTCAGGTGCCAGTCATATTCTTCGAGGCAGCGCTGGCAGATGACGGGCAAAGTGCCATCAATCAGGCCTTCGACCAAAATAACGCTTTTGCGGTTTCGCGAAAAAGTCAGCGACACCCTGACCTCTCCGGTCACTGAATCTGAAAGCAATTCAGCTACCCGCGGCATCGCCGCTGCCGAGAGCGTGCCCTCCATCGTCACGTCGCCTCGATCGCCCGGCCCGCTTCCAAGGCGTGCCAGATCCAGTCGTTGGCTGAGACATGGGGCGGGCATAGCCGGCGAATGATAAGGACAGGGCATTTGCTTGTCAAAGCAATGCCGTCTTGAGGGGTTTCTGCAATACTCCAGTGCCAGAAACGCCCCGGAGCACAAAAACCGTGAGAAAGCTGATACTGGCCTCAAGCTCGCCTTACCGCCGCGGGCTGCTGGAACGCGTCGTCAGCCAGTTTGAGGTCGCATCGCCTGATATAGACGAGCAGCCGCATGAAGGCGAATCTCCGCGGCAAATGTCGCTGCGTCTGGCGCGTGAAAAATCTGCTCATACGGGCCGCAGGCATGCCCTGGACAATGAGATCGTGATTGGCTGCGACCAGGTGGCTGCCCTGGAGCAACGACCCCTTGGCAAACCCGGTAACGCGGCAAATGCGCGGGCGCAGCTGCTCAAGTGCTCGGGGAAGCAAGTCATCTTCTACACGGCGGTTTGCCTGCGAAGCAGCGGGCAGGAGAAATGCCACGTGGACGAGACCGTGGTCACTTTTCGCGAGCTGACACCTGCAGAAATAGATGCCTACATCAGCAGGGAGCAACCCTTTGACTGTGCGGGCAGTTTCAAAGCAGAAGGCCTGGGAATCACACTGTTCAACAGTATCAGGAGCGAAGATCCAACGGCGCTGATCGGGCTGCCGCTAATCTGGCTTTGCAGTGCGCTTCGCGAAATGGACTACCCCTTGCTGTAGCGACCCCTGGCACGTCGCCGACCCTGCGGGGGCGGCAGTTTCTCAAGAAATTCAACCAGATCTTTGGGAAGGGGAGCGCTGAACAGTACCGACTCGCCGCTCGACGGGTGGGTAAAACCGAGCGCGCTCGCATGAAGAAAAAGTCGCCGAAGACCGAGGCGCGTGAATTTCTGGTTCATTTCTGCGTTGCCATAGCGCTCGTCGCCCGCCAGCGGGTGCCCTGCCCATGACGCGTGGACCCTTATCTGGTGAGTGCGCCCGGTATCGAGGGTCGCTTCGAGCAAAGTAGCGTCTGCATAGAACTCGATGGGTCGGAAGTGGGTCCGCGCCGACTTGCCCGCCGCGTTGACCGTCACAAAGCGTTCACCACCCTTCCGCTCACGCACTTCCAACGGCGCGTCGATGTCGCGACTGCCTAGTTCCCAGCGGCCACCCAGAAGGGCCAGATAGCGCTTTTCGACCTCTCCCTCTCGCAGCTGTCGGTGCAATTCACGTAGCGAAGCGCGTTTTTTCGCAACCAACATACAGCCGCTTGTGGCCCTGTCCAATCGATGAACGAGTTCAAAATACGCGCTGTCCGGCCGGCATGCGCGCAGGTTTTCGATCAGCCCCGCTGAAATTCCGCTGCCACCGTGAACAGCCAGGCCGGCAGGCTTGTCGATGACCAGCAGGGAATCGTCCTCATGGATAATCCTCTCCTCAATGCGCTCGCCAACGGCCTTTGAAGTCTGTGGACCCTCCGTTTTCTGCTCAGGGGGGCGCACCGGCGGTATGCGAATGCGGTCGCCGCTGCAAAGCCGGTAGTCCGGCTTGACCCTGCCTTTGTTTATTCGTACCTGCCCCTTTCTGACCACTCGATAGATGGCGGACCTGGGAACCCCCCGGAACCGTGCGAGCAGGAAATTGTCGAGGCGCTGGCCGGCCTCGTCCGGCAGGACTACATGATATTTGACGTTGCTCATACAAAAACCCGGAAACTACCGCGTGCTCAGGCGCTTAGGCTCATTGCTGCGCGTTGCAAGGGTTGTTATAGTACCGGACTGATGTTGGCCGTGTATTTTCATCGCGTTTGCCGCCCGGCATCTGGTTAGAGAATCTGTTTTGCAGGCGACATCTCACAAAGCTGTCGCGACGCTTTGAGTAACCCCCGCCCAGGCGGGGTCATTTAATGGCCGCCAGTGGCGGGTTGATGCTTAGGCACCCCGCTATTAATCGGCGCAGAATCACGGGTCATTGGCTGCAGTCGCAGCTGATGACCGGACAACAAGCCTCCTTGCCGCGCCGATCCATCGTTTCCGGCGCCCTTAGAAACTCGGCGGGGGAGTTTATCGGTCGGCGTGGATGCGCGGGCGGCCCCAACGTATTGGATATTGGGGCTCATGAAAAGAATGCTGATCAACGCAACTCAGGAAGAAGAGTTGCGTGTTGCTTTGGTCGATGGCCAGAAACTTGTCGACCTCGACATAGAAATTCCCTCCCGGCAGCAGAAGAAATCCAACATTTACAAAGGGCGCATTACGCGCGTCGAGCCAAGCCTCGAGGCGGCCTTTGTAGATTTCGGCGCCGAGCGCCACGGCTTCCTGCCACTGAAAGAAATCTCACGCAGATACTTCAAGAGCGAGCCAGACGCGAACAGCAAAGTCCAGATCAAGGAAGTGCTGCGCGAGGGCCAGCAGGTGCTCGTCCAGGTTGACAAAGAGGAGCGCGGCACAAAGGGCGCTGCACTGACAACGTTTATCAGTCTGGCCGGGCGTTTCCTGGTTCTCATGCCGAATAACCCGCGCGCTGGCGGTGTGTCGCGACGCATCGAGGGCGACGATCGCGCTGAGCTGCGAGATATCCTGCGCGACCTCCAGGTACCCGAGGGTTCGGGCATTATCGTGAGAACGGCGGGCGTAGGCAGGAGCCGAGACGAACTGCAGTGGGATCTGGACTACCTGCTAAACGTCTGGAAGGCCATCGAAACCGCCGCCGACGCGAAACCAGCGCCGTTTCTTGTTTACCAGGAAAGCAACGCCATTATTCGCGCACTTCGCGACAACCTGAGCAATGAAGTCGGCGAGATACTGATTGAAGGTCAGGAAATATATGAGCAGGCCCACGACTTTATTTCCCGGGTCATGCCGCAAAGCGCACAACGTCTGAAGCACTATCAGGACGATATCCCGCTCTTTACTCGCTTCCAGATAGAGAGCCAGATTGAATCAGCATTTGCGCGCGAGGTTCGCCTGCCATCAGGCGGAAGCGTCGTTATCGACCACACTGAAGCGCTGGTTTCCATTGATATCAACTCAGCCCGCGCTACCAAGGGCCAGGATATTGAAGAGACGGCACTGAACACGAACCTCGAAGCCGCGACCGAGGTCGCGCGGCAGCTGCGGTTGCGTGACATCGGCGGTCTGGTCGTCATTGATTTCATCGACATGAACGCCAATCGTAATCAGCGGGAAGTCGAAAATCGCCTGCGCGACGCTGTGCAACCCGATCGCGCGCGGATCCAGATAGGCCGCATTTCGCGCTTTGGTTTGCTCGAAATGTCGAGGCAGCGCTTGCGTCCCTCGCTGGGTGAATCGACCAACATCGTGTGTCCGCGCTGCGGCGGCCAGGGATCGATTCGTGATGTCGAATCAATGGCCCTTGCGATACTGCGCATAATCGGCGAAGAAGCGCGTAAAGAAGGCACTGCGAGGGTGATCGCGCAGCTGCCTGTCGACGTAAGCACATACCTTTTGAACGAGAAGCGCGAGTGGGTCAACACGATTGAGCAACGCCACGACGTCAGTATCGTGCTCGTCCCGAACCCGGATCTGGAAACACCCAATCACCGCATACGACGCGTGCGAGAAGACGAGACCGAACTTCCGGAGAACGCGGCAGCGAGCTACCGAATTGCTGAACGCGATGACAACGAAGACGATCTTCCCTACGCCAAGCGCAAAGACGAGGCTGCGGCGCCCGCTCCTGCCGTCAAGGGCATCGTTCCGGCCGCACCCGCGCCGAAGCAGGCTGCATCGGCGAAAAAAGACGGTGGCGCCAAAACAGCTCCTGACAGCAAGGGCGTGATCAGGCGTTTCATCGACTGGCTGATGGGCAGCCCCGGAGCTGCCGCGTCAAAACCACAGAAAAAACCGGCTAAACGCAAGGCCAGGCCCGCGCCCAAAACCGCAAACCGGTCCGATAGCAGATCCGATGGCAGATCGAAGGCGCGTCGAAGTAAACGCCCGCCGCGCAAGAAGAGCGCCGCCGGAAAAGCCGCCAAGAGCAAGCCCGCAGCAACAAAACCTGACAAGCAGGAAGCGGACAGCGGCGCAGGCAGCCCGAAAGGCGGACGCAGCCGCGGCCGTCGTGGCGGACGCAGAAGACGCTCCTCGGGCCCGCGCAAGCGCAATGACCAGACGGCCAACCCGCAGCAGGGAAATCGTGGCCCGCAAGACAACCAGACTCAAGCACGCGCCGAACCAGACGGTAATCGAAAGAGCGCAACGGTTTCGGATGGGAACTCAGAAAGACATGGCAACAGTCCGGAGCCCAGGACCGCCAACCCCGCCCGCGATGAGGCGAAAAGCAATCCGCCGGCTCCAGCGGCCCCGCCGATCGTGGAGAGGCCTGCCGCGTCATCCGGCGAGTCGTATACGGTATGGTCATCAACGCCCGGCGACTCACCACGCGGTCCTGGCAGGGACGATTAACCAGGCGCTGGAACGCGGGGCCCCGTAGCGACCGGTTTTCTAGGTGCCGGAAGCGCCCTTACCTGCCTGTCCGGCCAGGCTCCGGATCAGGCTCTCGATCAGGGATAGGGACGCCTTTTCCACAAGGTCGAGAACCTGCTCGAAACCTGTATCACCGCCGTAATAGGGGTCGGGGACGTCCCGTTGCCCCTCGTCGTCAAGCTGGTCGAGGAACAAAGCCAGTTTGTGCGCGTTTTCTGGCGGACAGATGTCCATGAGGGTGAGCAAATTGAGCTGGTCCATCGCGAGAATCAGATCAAAGTCATCGAAGTCCTGCGTGCTGACCTTTCTGGCACGAATCGCTGAAAGATCGAATCCACGACGCCGCGCCGCTTCCTGCGAGCGCGGATCAGGCGGTTCACCGACGTGGTAGGCATGGGTTCCTGCAGAGTCAATCTCCACAGTCAGGTCGGATGAATGCTCGCGCACCAGGTGTCTGAACACGCCCTCAGCGGTTGGCGACCTGCAAATATTCCCCATACAAACGAACAGTATGCGCGTCATGTAACTGGTCCCGCATTGTGATTCGGCGCTGCCGCCGGCCCCGACATTGAAGCGGGTAGCAGTTTATCCCATGA
>JABDLF010000027.1 GCA_013003115.1 Gammaproteobacteria bacterium | reverse complement strand
GCACGCGCGCCTGCAGCTGCTGATAGCCGGGGTTCGCGGATTGTTCACGATACTTCGTGGCGAGCACGCTCATGTCGAGGGTATCGCCATAGACATTGTCGCCCGTCCATATCCACAGCTGCGGTTCGCTTTCGAGGATCGGCGACCACAGTGGCTGGGGCAGATCGGAACGGTTGCACGAGCCAAAAGCGATGCGGGTGACTGAGCCGGCCGGCGGCGTGCTCTGACAGGCGCTGCAGATGAGAAGCAACAGCAACAGGAAACAGCGGGATTTTGGCATCGTCATCACGGGCCCATTGTGCGTCGCTGCCCGGAATTTCGAAAGCCGTTTTTTTAGACTGGCAAAAGGCCTCAGTCAGGGACGGGCAGTGTCTGCTGCTGACGCAGGCGCAGCATGGGTGCTGGGATGCCTTCGCTGGTGACATAGAGGCTGCGGCCGTCCGGCGTGAATGCCAGCGCTTCGGCCTGGGCAAGAAACGGCGTCGCGACCAGCTTCGGATCTTTCGCAAACGCCTCGGCCCAGCTCTCGTTCACGTCCCGCTCAAACAGCCAGGTCGCCCCGTAAGTGAGCACCGCGGCCTTGCGGCCGTCGCTGGAAATATCCATGGCCGTATTCTGGAATGAGTATTTGCCGTAGCGGTTATTAGGCAGCTTTTCTTTGTCGCGCGGGATAGGCAGTCCGTCCACGTACTCGACCCGGCTTGCAACCAGCTGTTCATCCGCATATTCAGGCGCGAGGGGCAGCTCGTAGAGCATCGGCGGGTTGGTGCGCTTGGATATCAGCAAGAGCTTGCCAGTGTCGGGGTCAACGGCAAGGGATTCGCAGTCGCGCGGGCCGTCCTCGTAGACAAACCGCTGCGACCAGCTGACGTCTACCTTCTGGTTAAGCGTCGGGCGCGCGCCCTCAATTCGGGGTTCTTCAACGATGTAAAGCGTGACGAAAGCGCGCTTGCCAGCCGTCTCGCCCGGCCGAAGATTGGCATTGTCACCGATATCCGCGATGACAATGTGCGGTCGTCCCTCGTGATAAAAGGTGGCGAGCTCTTCCCAGTCGACGTTGGTGGCGCCCGTGACTTCGACCTTGCCGAGATACACGCCCTTGCCGTCAAGCAGATATAGCGCAGGCTCCCCACCGCTGTCGTTGATCGCCCAGAGCCTGTCGTCGCTCCAGCGCGTCACCGCAAGCCCGCTCACTTCCGCGAGCACGGGATCAGTGATGCGTCCAAAGCGCCCTTCAAGATCATAGGGCGCACAGTCCATCACCGAACTGCTGCACACCTTTTCCCGATCAAACGCAGGCGGCACTACGCACCCGGCCAGAATCAAAAAGGCTGTTACCAACAGGTTTCTGCGCGATAGCGCGCGCTGCCAATCCATGCCAACCATCGAACGTCCTGAATCTGAAATACTAGAACTTAAGCTGTACTTTTCTTAAGGCTGCTTGCCAATTTTTTCTCCGGAAACCATCCGGATCGAATCACGGATTACCAGCCCGCAACATCGCGACTTTAACAGCAAAATCACGTTGGTTAGAAGGAAGTAGCTCACGTTTTGTGCTGCAAGGGACCCCCGACACTGCTAACCTTTGCGGTGTAATCCCGGGCAACAACATACGGCGCAGCTATGCCAGACCCAAATGAGCTACTTGAGACCGCAATCGCAGAGGCGCGAGCCGGGCTTGCCGAGGGCGGCGTACCCATTGGCGCTGCCCTGTTTCGCGAAGACGGCACGCTGCTTGGCAAAGGCCACAATCGCAGGGTGCAAAACGATGACCCGTCAGCCCACGCCGAAACCGAGGCGTTTCGAGCGGCCGGTCGCCAGGCGGACTATCGTCAAACCATCATGGTGACGACGCTGGCGCCTTGCTGGTACTGCAGCGGACTGATTCGCCAGTTCGGCATTGGCAAAGCTATCGTCGGCGAGTCGGAAAACTTCGCGGGCGGCTCCGCCTGGCTCGCTGAAAACGGCGTGGAAATCATCGATCTTGCAAACCCGGAGTGCGTCAAGCTGCTCGGAGAATTCATCGCTACCCGCCCCGAGCTGTGGTTTGAAGACATTGGCAAGACCAGCTCATGAATGCCGGGCCCGCTGCAAAGGTTACCGTGATCAAGCACGCGCTCGCATCGCATTCCCTGGCCATTTTGCGCAACGTGGACACACCGACCGGCATATTTCGCTGGCACTCCGACCAGATCGCCGGGCTGCTCATTGCAGAGGCAACGCGCGAGCTGGCCACGCGCGAATATGAGGTCACCACGCCGCTGACGACAGCGCGCGGCGAGCGGCTTGCGCGCCCGCTCGTGGCGATCCCGGTTCTTCGTTCCGGCATTGCCCTGATTGGCGCCATACAGCGAATGCTGCCCGACACGGTAGTGGGCTTTATCGGCCTTGAACGGGATGAAGAGACGGCCAAGGCGCATCTTTACTACCACAAGATACCGGCCGACCTGTCCGGGCACCCTGTGCTTGTGCTGGACCCCATGCTGGCCACTGGCGGTTCCATGTCCGACACCCTCAGTCATGTGCGCGCCCAGGGTGCCAAAGATATAACGGCCATTTGCGTGGTGGCCGCACCGGAAGGCATTCGACGCATAAACGACGAGCATCCGGATGTCCGAATATTTACGGCGGCCGTCGACAGTCATCTCGATGATAACTGGTACATTGTTCCAGGTCTCGGCGATTATGGGGACCGGTATTTCAATACGCTGTAGGGTTTTGGGAGTCTTCTGTTAAATGAGCGAAAAAAAGTTCACGATCTACTATGCCGGAGACCTGTTCGACCACAAGCATCTCACGGGCAACGCGATGCTGGCGGCCAGCATCGAGAGAGAATCCGGCGATCGCTACCACTGCATCCTGCCGCAGGACCTGGAGCAGACGAAGACGCGCGCGGTAAACGTGCGCAACCAGGATCTTCGCCAGGTGATGGAATGTGACCTGGCCCTGTTCAACTTCGACGGCGCCGATCTCGACTCCGGTACGGTGGTCGAGTTTATGCTGGCAAAGTTCCTGGATATCCCCGCCGTCATCGTGCGCAGTGACTTTCGCCACGGCGGAGACCAGGGTCGCGAGGGCGACGACTGGAATTTGATGTGCTCTTTTTATCCGCGCACGGAAATCGTTCAGTTCAACGGCATGGACTGGTACCAGCATGCGCGCCAGGGGCACCAAGACATTGAACCTGCCATTGCCGAGATGTATCGCAAGGTCGCAACAAAAATTGTCGAGGCGCTGGACAAGGTGCGCGCAGAACCGCCGCTGCTCGAACATCATCCCAACCGGGTCGAGACGATGTATCGCTGGGCGCTGCGCTTTCCCGCCAGCGGCATGTATGAGTTTGTTGGCGGCGATGATTTTATAAACAAACTATTGCCGCGCAAGCGCGCGAAAGGCCTCATACCCTGATCCACCAATCAATGCAGAGAAGGCACTAACATGGCAGATGTATGCGTTATCGGCAGCTACGTTCAAGACCTGGCGTTTAGCACGCCGACCTTTCCGGCGCCGGGTGAAACACGTATCGGCACGTTCCAGACCGGCCCGGGTGGCAAGGGCTTCAACCAGGCGGTCGCCTGCAATCGTCAGGGGGTCAGCACGACCTTCATCGGCGCCGTCGGCGATGACATTTTTGGCCGCGGGGTGCGCGACTTTATTGCCAGCGAGGGCCTCACCGCACACCTGCAGAAATTCAAGGAATACGCGAGCGGCGCGGCGTCTATTGTCGTCAACGCCAGCGCGGAGAACCTTATCGTCGTGGCTCTCGGGGCCAATGACCACCTGTCCCCCGACTATATCGCCGATCACGAAGAGTCGATAAAAGGCGCCAAGGTCGTCGTCTGCCAGGTGGAAAACAATATCGCCGCCACGGAAAAGGCATTATTTCTGGCGGGCGAGAGTAACGCCGTTGCGCTTCTCAACCCGGCGCCCATCAACGACAAGCTAAGCCAGGAACTCGTGTTGATGTCGGATGTGCTGGTACCCAACGAAACCGAGTTTGCATTCCTGATGGAACATCTTTTCGGCGTCAAGCTGCCCGACGATTACTGGAACGAAGATGACGCGACGCTGCACGGCTACTGTTGCCAGGCCGAGGTGGAGGTTGTAATCCTGACGCTCGGCGACAAGGGCTGCTTCGTCTCCTACAACGAAAACGCGCGCCGGGTAAGGGGCGACATGCGGCCCGAGCAGGATTTTTTCCGCGTGCCGGTCGTCAAGGTCTCCCCCCGCGACACCACGGGCGCGGGCGACGCCTTCAGCGGCGGCCTGGCGGCGGGTCTTGTCAGATTCAATCTTGATCTCAAAAAGTCGCTGGAATACGCCACCGTCGTCGCGGGGCTATCGACTGAGAAGGCCGGCACGGCGCCCGCTATGCCAACCCGAGAGGAAGTCGAAGCGAGACTGTAGGAAAAGCCGCGCTTAAGACCAGCGACCCTGCCTCGACCTGCTCTTGAAGTAGCCTCACACCGAAAGGGCAGGCGCTGCTATCTCCCGATGGGGTGCCAGGTGGTCTTGATTTCCTGGGTATCGGCAATCAGGTAAGGGTTGCGGCTGTCGTCATCGTCCCAGCGATCTTGCCTGCGCAAAATTACCCGCTTGATGTTGTCGCAGGCCAGTGTCTGCAGCTGTTTGATCTGGCCCTTGTCGGTGCCGCAGTAAACCAAAGCGTTAACGTCCATGTGCGATGCGAAATGTTCGAGCAACTCTTCGCTCTGGCCGGTGAGCAGGTTGACCACACCGCCGGGCACGTCTGAAGAATGCAGGACTTCGGCAAAGCTGACGGCCGCCGTGGGCATGCTCTCACTCGCAAGCACCACCACCGTATTCCCGCCTGCAATGGCCGGCGCGAGGTTGGCAACCAAACCGAGCAAGGGGCTTTTCTCAGGCGCGATGATCGTCACAACGCCGGTGGGCTCCATGAGCGAGAAATTAAAATGCGAAGAACTCACCGGGTTCACGCTTGAGAACACCTGCTGGTATTTGTCACACCAGCCGGCGAAGTACACCAGGCGATCGATAGCCTCTTCAACTTCTGTTTTTGCCGCCGCACGGCTCGCACCCGTTGAATAAAGCTCGGCCACGAACTGTTCCTTGCGCCCTTCAAGCATCTCTGCGATGCGATAAAGTATCTGACCGCGCAGGAAGGCGCTGGTGTTTTGCCAGCCGCTGAACGCCGCGCGCGCCGCAACCACCGCTTCGCGAAAATCCTTGCGGCTTGCCCGGCAGATGTTTGCCAGCGGCTCGCCTTTGCGATCGTCTACCTTGTAGAACCGGCCCGACTCGGTGCGCGGAAACTTGCCGCCGACGTAAAGCTTGTAGGTCTTCACAACGCCCACGCGCTCTGACTCGCTGGCCACCGCCAGCCTGTGCGGCTTGCTCGCGGTACCCGCGCTGCCTGCGGCGCCAGCCTGACTGTCAGCGCGTGCCATTATTTTCTCATCGTTAGCCATAATGAAGCTCCTCAGGCCAGCTGCAGGTAGGGCTTGAGGCCATGCAGGCCACCCTCGCGCCCGACGCCGCTTTCCTTGTAACCACCGAACGGCGAGCCCGGATCAAACTTGTTAAAAGTATTGGCCCAGACCACCCCTGCGCGCATCTGGTTCGACACCTTGAAAATCTTCGCGCCCTTGTCCGTCCAAACGCCGCCGGAAAGCCCGTAGGGCGTGTTGTTGGCCTTCGCCACCGCCTCGTCAACGGTGCGGAACGTCTGCACCGCCAGAACAGGCCCGAAAATTTCCTCCTGCACGATCCGATGCGACTGCGCGACGCCTGTAAATACGGTGGGGCGGCACCAGTGTCCCTTGTCCGGTAAAGCACATGAAGACTGGTGCATGGTTGCGCCTTCCTGCTGACCGATCTCCAGGTACTTGTTAATCGTTTCTAGCTGCATGCTTGAATTGATTGCGCCGATGTCCGTGTTCTTGTCCAGCGGATCGCCGACGATCAGCGTTTCCATCCTGTCTTTAAGACGACCCAGCACGTCGTCCGCGACCGATTCCTGGACAAGCAGCCTCGAACCCGCGCAGCACACGTGGCCCTGATTAAAGAATATGCCATTGACGATTCCTTCCACTGCCTGATCCAGCGCTGCATCTTCAAAAATGATGTTGGCGGCCTTGCCGCCGAGCTCGAGCGTGTAGCGCGTGTCCGTGCCCGCAAGCGCCTTTTGAATGATGCGCCCGACCTCCGTCGAACCAGTGAACGCAATCTTGTCGATGTCAGGATGGTCCACGATGGCCGCACCCGTCTTGCCGGCTCCCGTGACGATGTTGACAACGCCGGGCGGCAGCTCCGCCTCCGCGATGACCTCAGCCAGCAGCATCGCCGTCAGCGGCGTCGTCTCTGCAGGCTTCAAGACCACCGTGTTGCCACAGGCCAGCGCCGGCGCAATTTTCCATGCGGCCATAAGCAGCGGGAAGTTCCAGGGAATGATCTGGCCTGCCACACCTACCGGTCCGGTCTTGCGGCCTGGAAACGCGTAGTCGACTTTGTCCGCCCAGCCCGCATAGTAGAAAAAATGCGCCGCGGCGAGCGGGACATCGATGTCGCGGGACTCGCGAATGGGCTTGCCGCCGTCCATGGACTCCACCACCGCGAACTCGCGCGCGCGCTCCTGCAGGATGCGGGCAATGCGGTAGATATATTTGCCGCGGCTGGCGGGTGCCAGCCCCGACCAGTTCTGTTTATAGGCTTTGCGCGCGGCTTTGACGGCCCGGTCGACGTCCTCTGCGCCCGCCTCGGCGAGCTCTGCCAGCGGTTCCTCCGTGGCGGGGTTCATGCTCGTGAAGTATTTATCTGATGCAGGCGCAACAAACTCCCCGCCTATGAATAAATCGTAACGATCCTTAATGGTTACGTGGTCAGTCGACTCTGGCGCGGGTGAATAGCTCCAGTCTGTATTGAAGTTAAGGCTATTCTCCTGGTCATTGCTGCTCATGGTTTAGTCCTTGGAAAAATAGTCGGGCGACTGGTAGGCGCCGCTGCGCTGCTTGGCGATCTGCATCAGCACGTCATTAGCCAGGCTGCTTGCACCAAAGCGGAACCACTCAGGCGTCATCCACGCCTGCCCGAGGGTCTCACGCAGCATCACAAGGTAGTGCACCGCAAGCTTCGCCTTCGAGATGCCGCCAGCCGGCTTCATTCCTACCATGCGCCCGGTTTCACGATAAAAATCCCGAATCGCCTGCAGCATAACCAGCGTGACCTCCATGGTGGCGGCCGGTTGAATCTTGCCGGTCGACGTCTTGATGAAATCAGCGCCGGCATACATGGCCAGCACGCTTGCTCGCTTCACATTGTCGAGGGTGTTGAGCTCGCCGGTTTCGAGTATCACCTTGAGATGGGCGTCACCGCAGGCCTCCTTGACCGCCACGATTTCATCAAACACCCGCCGGTATTCCCCGCGCAGAAACGCGCCCCGGGAAATCACCATATCGATTTCATCAGCACCGGCGACAACGGCGCGCCGGGTTTCATCGAGCTTGAGATCGAGATCCGTCATGCCGCTCGGGAAACCCGTCGCCACGGAGGCCACGTTGATACCCGAATCACCCAGCGCTTCGCGCGCCACGCCGACCATGGTGGGATAAACGCAGACCGCCGCAACTTTGGGCAGGTCCTCCATGCTTGTGTCCAGGCGCATGGCCTTGGCGCACAGCTGGCGCACTTTGCCGGGCGTGTCCTGACCCTCCAGAGTTGTGAGGTCGATCATGGACAACACCATTTTCAGCGCGTCCATCTTGGCCTCTTTCTTAATGCTGCGCGTGCGAAACCGCGCGGCGCGCTCATATATCCCGACCTCGTCGACGCGCGGCACGCGGCTCAGGTCAGGAAACGCGGGAATCTCGATTCTTTCAGCAGCTGCACTCATAATTTCTGTGTAAAACCCGGTCTGCGGCGAGCATCAGCGTCGCCGTCTTTTTCAAGTATACTGCACCGCCCCTGCCGCAGGGACGACCTAACGAACCCGAAACGCCCGCCATGGCCAAGCTTTACTTCTACTATTCGTCGATGAATGCCGGCAAATCCACGGCCCTGCTGCAGTCCAGCTATAACTACAAAGAGCGCGGCATGGACACGCTGGTTTTTGCGCCGGCAATTGACAGTCGCGCCGGCGCAGGCAAAGTGAAATCGCGCATCGGCCTTGAATCGCCGGCCGTCAATTTTTCACATTCCGACAACCTTTTTGATATCGCAGAGCAAAAACTCAAGCGACAGCCCGTACACTGCGTCATGGTCGACGAAGCACAATTTTTGACGCGCGAGCAGGTTTTTCAGCTCGGTGAGGTGACGGACAGGCTGGAGATTCCCGTCCTCGCGTTCGGCATCCGCACTGATTTTCAGGGTGAGCCCTTCGAAGGAAGCAAGTATCTGCTGGCATGGGCTGACAATCTGAAAGAGCTGAAAGCGATTTGTCACTGCGGAAAAAAAGCGACCATGGTCATCAGGATGGACAGCGATGGCAACACGGTAACGGAAGGCGCGCAGGTGGAAATCGGCGGCAACGACCGCTATATATCTATGTGCCGACGACATTTCAAAGAATCATTTCATAACAAGCCCTGACGGAGTTGTCGCAGACCTGACATGCCTTCTCGCCGCCTCTATTCCAAAGATGTGTTCGATCTCGGACAGTTTTTTAATCTGTCCCATGACATGCTCTGTATCGCCAGCATGGACGGGTATTTTCAGCTGGTAAACCGCGCCTTCGAAGACACGCTCGGGTACAACACGGACGAGCTGCTCGCCAAACCTTTCCTCGAGTTTGTGCATCCCGACGACATCGAATCAACGCTGCGCGAAATGGAAAACCTGGCCGGCGGCGCCCCCACTTTGGCATTCGAAAACCGCTACCGCTGCGCGGACGGCAACTACAAGCGGCTTCGCTGGATCGCATATCCGAAAGCGGAAGACTCGCTGATTTACGCTGTGGCCAGAGATATGTCCGAACGCGACCGGCTCATAGACCGCCTGCGAACCATCTCACCCATCGATGGTTTGACGGGCCTCGCAACAAGGTCTGTGTTCGATCGTCAGCTGACAAAGGAGTGGAACCGCGAGCAAAGGTTTCATCAGCCGCTTACCGTTGCGCTCGTTGATGCCGATCAATTCGGCGATTACAACGCCGAGCACGGACACACGGCCGGTGACGAGGCAATTCGTGCAATTGCATCGGTACTGCGCAAGCACTTTCACAATGCAGGCGACCTGGTGGCACGTATTGATGGCGACAAGTTTGGCTTGTTGCTGCCCGGTGAGAGCAAAGAGGCTGTCAGCGTCGCCGCTGAAAATGCCCGCGCCGAAATCGAGCGCCTTGATATCCCGCACCCGCTGGAGAAATCTGCGCCGCGCGTTACCGTAAGCATTGGCATTTCAACCGCCATCCCGGCGGACGGAATGGAGGCCGCGGGACTGCTGAGACAGGCCAGGACCGCCGTACAAAGCGCCAAGGACGACGGTCGCAACCGGGTGGCCGTTCACTCCGGCTAGGCCCGGAGCGGCATAACAAACCGCAAACGTCAGGATGTAACGGGATCCTGGTGAATCAATACATCAGCACCGGGGAATTTTTCCAGGATCTCCTCCTCGACCTCGTCTGAGATCGCATGGGCCTGAGCCAGGGAAATATCGCCCGCCATCTCCAGGTGCAGCTGAATAATGTAGGTCTGCCCGGAGCGCCGCATCCGCAGCTCGTGAATGCCTGCCACCTCTGAGTGTCGCCGGCCGATTTCAAAGATGGTCTCTTTGTCTTCATCGGGCAGTTCGCGATCCATGAGCATATCGATGGCATCGCGCGCGATCTTCCAGGCACTAAAGAGGATAAAGGCGGCGATCACGATCGCCATCAGCGGATCTGCACCCGGCATCCCCAGTCCTGCCAGGAACAACGCCACGATAACGCTCAGGTACGTCAACAGGTCAGCGGCGTAGTGCAGGGAGTCCGCCCTGATGGCCGTCGACCCGGTCGCCTTGATGGCGTGCCGCTGTATGGCTAAAAGAACAAGGGTTGCCGCCGCCGCAAACACCATAACGCCGATACCGACGCCTGCTGCCAGCACAGGCTGCGGGTGGATCAGCCTGTCTACGGCGTGCAGCATCAGGAATACCGCAGAACCGACCACGAATGCAGCCTGCGCGAGGCCCGCCAGCGGCTCGGCTTTACCATGCCCAAATCGATGATCCTCATCCGCCGGCTGCAGCGAGAGGCGCACCGCGATCAGGTTGAGCGTGGAAGCTACGCCGTCCATCATGGAATCAATCAACGATGCCATTACGGCTACAGATTCGGTTACCCACCACGCGCCGAGTTTGACGAGGATGAGCACGACGGCCGTGGCGACCGATGCGCGCGTTGCAAGCTTCAGCAGCCTCTCGTTTTTTTGCTTGTCCATTGCTGGCATGCCCGCCTAGTTTTCCTGCGCAGTCTCTTGCGTTCCGGCCCGGCAACGTACGAGGTAGCGAAGCGTCGCGTCCGTCGGATTGTACTCAAACGGCCCGAACTGCCGCCGGTCAACAATTTCAAACCCTGCAGGACAGCGATCCTTGACCGCGAGCCATTCACCGAGCCAGCGCATGCGTGTTGCCTCGGCGTCTTCTTCTGGCTGCGCCGGCGGATCTGCCACTTCGAAAACAAACTCGCTGGCTGAACCCTGCACCTCAACGAGCCTGCTCATTCCGTGCCGCTCGTAGCCGTCGGACGGGCTTGCCGCGCAGGCTGCCAGGCCGAGTGAGGTGGCCACCATGAAACTTCTGTGGATCATGGAGCGACTATAGTCCGTGCGCGCCTTTGCAGCCAATGCACAATCCTTTACCCTCAGCCAGCACCGGACTGTCTTATCGAAGGGATGCAGGATTTATGTTCTATCGCGGCTCGCGCACCAGGGGCGCCACAGCATTTGCCATT
>JABDLF010000102.1 GCA_013003115.1 Gammaproteobacteria bacterium | reverse complement strand
ATCATCTCTGAGGACTTGTCGGCAGCAGCGTCATAGGCATCGCCCGCCATGTCGGATGTGGCTTCCATGGCCTCGCCTGCTTCTGCCTTCATTTCCATCGCAGCATCTTTGCTCGCCTCGGCAGCCTCGCTCATCTCCGCCTTGGCGTCGTCCATTTTCTCTTTGCTGCAAGCGCCCATGCCGACGGCAATCAGGCCTGCCAGCAAAAGGGTCCAAAATCTTTTCATCTCAATACTCCCAAATCACTTCAAAAAACGACTGCCTGAATTGTCGCAAATAAACTGCCGACAGCCGCACTAATCACAAGGCCGCGCTGGGACAATCCCATATGTTTATCCGCGCGGGGTTGTACACCGTAAGGATTCCGGGCCCCGACTTCAACCGGAATCCGGTGATTTCGGCGTATTCGGGGCCACGGGCCCCAGCTTATCCGGGGCGGATTCTGCCCAGGTCCCGCCGCTTCGCAAGGCATTCCAGGCCCACGGCAGCCAGCGGACCAGGGCAAAGCTAAGCCATAAAGACCATAATAAAATCAATAGTTTATAGAACCACATTGAGATTGACAGGGCGGCAACTGAGGGCGTCTCACCGAGACTCCGGTCATCAAACCAACGCAGGTAATGCATGTTGGAACCGTTTCCGACCACGTGCATGTCAGGGTTGCCGAGCAGGGCCATAGGAATGGCGGATACCAGCCCCAGCACAACGCCGACGCTTACCACCGCGAGCAAGACCTGGCGCAGGTTAAACCAAAGGGGATTGCCGAACTGGGTGCTGCGGGCACGCCAGCCCATCACGAACAACCAGGCTGCGACCGCCATGAGTATTGCCCAGGAGAACGTGCTGAAGCCCAGGCCGAGCAGAAGCCAGTCGTGAGTTTTCAGGGGCGTGATCGTGGTCTTGCCCAGTAACCATGCGAAAACAAGAAATACGGCAAGTTCCGCCCAATACAGCACCGCGGGACCCAGAGTCGGGCCTGTCGTTACCAGGACCCAGCGGTTTTGCGGAAGCGTTAAACCCACGCTCAAATTGCCGGCCTGCGCGTTGATGGTCAGCGGGGCGAGCCGCTGCCACATGGCGGCCCCCTCGGCGAGTCTGAAGGTGACGGTGGCCTCGTGGCTCCCGGGCGTGATCGGCAGCGCCAGTCTGCCCTCGTCGAGCCTGAGCTGCTGTTTCTGGCCGTCGATCGAAACGTCTTCCAGCTCCGCGCCGTCGGGAAGATCAAGCACGTGCTGCTGACCGCGGGTGCTGCGATAAGCAATTTTGAGCATAAACGTCGAATTGCGGTCACCGACATTTTGCATGTAGTCGACGCTGTCGATAGCCAGGGTCTCTCCCTCAGCCGCCTGCGGTCGCGATACTTCGATGCTGAGATTCTCGCCCGGTCGCGGGTGAAACTCGGGCACCCAGAAATCACTCGGAAAACGTGCGGGCAGAATCAGCGGCGTCCCTTCATATTCGACATGCCACGACTGCCCGGCCTGCAGTCGCCATATCTCGACCCACGGCACATCTGCGGGCGCGCTCAGGCTTACCTTTGTGTCGCGCTTGAGCGTGCTCTGCCATGCAAATCCTTTCTCGTTCGGTGCCATGGCAACCACAACGTTGCCATCGCGAACCGGCACATTGGCGCTGATGACCGACTCGCCTTCCAACAATGGAATCGCGACATTGATCGCCCCCGCTTCCGGCGCAATGCGCTGCACCACCGTGCGCACGCTCCAGTCGAGTCCCAGCGTGACGACCCTCGTCACCTCCACAAACGTAGCAAAGCGATCGGCTGACAATTTCTCGCCTGCGCTCAACTCGCCTGCTGCTTTATCTCTGATGCGACTCAGCTCGATGGCCCCGCTTACAAGCCTTTGATCGCGGATACCGCTCAGCTCCCATCCCGTTGCCGTCGCAAGCAACGCGCGCGGCAGCATGGGAAACGACACCTGGAAAGTGTCTGTATCAGGCACAGGACCGGACATTCGAATCGTGTGGATGCCGGCTTCGACGTTAAGCCATAAAGTGCCTGACCTGTCGCGATAAAGCAGCGCGCGTGGGCGACCACCTACGCTGAACGACAGCGGGTGCCAGCCATCTGCCTGACCTGGTAAGGGTATGGCTACGCTTTCGCTGGCGTGCACTTCAAGCTCGATTGCAAGCTCGTTTGGTGTCGCATCAACACGCGCGCCCGGCATACTGGCGCAAACGGGTGCACACTCCGGCGCAGCGGTCAGGCGAGCCTTGAGTTCATCCAGCAATGCTTGCTGCGGTGGCTCCGCCAGCAGCTCTGCAGGCCATGACGCAAAGGCAATCACCGCAAAAGTCGCAGCCGTGGCGGCGCCCTCGCGCAAGTGCTTGAGTGGCGCTTTTAAATCAAAGCTGGCGCGCAGAAGAAGGTAAAAGAACGCCGCACAAAGCAGTGCGCCGATCACTCTCCAAAGGGCCGTTTGCCAGGGTTTAAACAAGACAAGCCGCAGTGTCTGTTGCGGCTCAACCGGACCGCTCCAGCGCAGGCTCGCAGAGCGCCAGCTCCAGCTGGCCTGGCCCGGCCCGGTCTGCAGCTGCGCGTCAGGATCGTAGCGTTCTTTTAAAGCGTAACTGTCTGCCCTGGCGCCGGTGACAACGACTTCCTCGGTCAGCATCCTGTCGGTCAGCTGCGCCGCGTGCTTCTCCATGCGCTCCATGACCGGCGCTTCGCTCGCCGCCATCGACGGCAGCGTCATGCCATAAGGCGCATCAGCATGCGGTTCGAGCTGTGGGAACACGGCGATGCGCGCCTGGTTGGCCACGAACGGCAGCAGCACGACCAGCAATGCGATGAAGCTGATATTGCGATAAGCGCCAGCCAGGCGGCCCAACAGGCCTTTTGTCACAGCGCCCGCGAGGGCCAGCGCAACGACCAGGTTGAGCCAGGTCCAGATCGGCGCACCCGGCTCGTGAAAACTCAGGGCAAGGGCTGCCAGCGCAACACCTCCGGCCAGGTTTCCGTACAGGCGCCGTACCGCAACCGCAATGACAAGCAGCAGGAAAAAATCCAGCAGCTGCCACTGCTCGACCCAGGCGCCATTAGTCCTGTCTGCGCCCATGGCAGCCATCAGCTTGTAACCCGGGGGCAGATTAAGCCTGGCGCTCACGCTCTGCATGGTTTCCGTCCAGCCGGTTACCGGTATGCCACCGCGGGCAGTAACGCGACTGCTTGCCTCCAGCGACAGCGCCGGCGTGCGTACCTCTACACCGCGCAATGCGGGCGTTGCTCCTTCGGTAATCAGCAGGCTGTCTTCGCCGCTTTTTGCACTTTGCAGCGTATACGGCTCGGCTATGTCCAGGCGCCACAGATGCTGCATCTCCCCGGACATCTGGTCCTTGATTGTGAGCCCGTCACCATTGAAATCGAGCCAGAGTTCACGATTGAGCGACAGGCGATTCTCGCGGTCAGCGCTTACCCCTCTCCCGCGCTCTTCGATGCTAAGCGTCTGGCCCGGTTTCAGAATGAAAGCCGGAAAGCCGCGCCACGCGGCCGGCACTTCAACCTGTGCCGGGTCCGCCGGATTTGCGCCTGACGGATTAGTGACGCGCAGGCGTGGGTTATCCTGGTAACTCCAGATCTCACTCGCCGCCCACGGCCCCTCGGCGGGTTCCAGGTTGAACGTGTTGCGGACTTCCAGAGCGCGCGCCACCAGTGTGACCTCATGGCTGCCGGGTCTGAGCTGCAGGCGCAAACGCCCATCCGGCTCGACGCGGGCAGGCAGCTGCGAAGTCAGTGAGATGGGTATAAATCCGGCCGGCAGCGCCCGCGCGAGCAACGCCTCGCGCGCACCACCGGAGACCCGCAGCTTAAGCAAGGTAGTGAGCCGCATCGGGATGTCATCGTTGAGCAGCCGATAGACTTCTATATTGAGCGAAGCGGGCTGCTCGGTTTGCTGCTTGCGTTCGCCCAGCCACAGGGTTTGACCGCGTCTTTCGGGGTTTGTGATGACGCGGCCATCCACGTTCAGCGTCAAAAGCGCGAGCTCTTCGGGGACTTGCAGGGTCTCCGGTCTGCGCACCCAGTCGAAACGACCGCTGATGCGGTGGTTGCCCGCCGCCAGATACAGCGCCGGCCTGGCGCTTTTTTCGGCCAGCTGCGCTGGTTGATTGTCCAGCGTGACATTTTGCGGAAAGTTATTGAGATCGCCCGGTAGCTCGACCCAGGTATCGGTAAATGTTTGCACGCGCAGATCGAAGCGACCGCCGCGCGCCGTAACAACCAGCTGCAGTGGCTCGGCCCAGGCGCATACAAACGCCTCGCGCGAGTCGGGCCGGTTGAAAAAGCGCGGGCAGCTGCGAAACTCTTCGCCGTGCAAAACCCACTGCTGCCAGTCTTTCAGGTCATCGGGCACATAAGGTTGGCTGGCCGGTGCCGCGCCGCAGACCAGACAGAACAGAATAAACAGCGAGATCTTGTACTTCATTTGCATCACCTTGGACACGACTTTGAGGCAACTCCTGATAGAACGTCAGCCTCGGGCGTACACGAAAACATTTTCAAAGTATGAGTCAGGCAGCGCGACCTTTCCCGACACTGCTGACGATCAGAATTGCGAGCGTCGCGAAGATGACGCCGGGTACGATCTCATAGAGATCAAATATCCCGCCTGTGAGCTGCTTCCAAACGATGACGGTGAGGCCGCCCGTAACGATGCCTGCGAGCGCGCCGTTACGGTTCATTCTGCGCCAGTAAAGGGAAAGCACAATGGCCGGGCCAAAGGCTGCGCCAAAACCGGCCCAGGCGTAGGCGACCAGATCGAGCACCTTGCTATCCGGATTCATCGCAAAACCAAACGCAACGATCGCTATGCCGATGACAGCAAGCCTGCCAACCCACAAGAGCTCGCCCTGCTCCGCGCCCTTGCGCAGCAGGCCCTTATAAAAGTCTTCCGAAACGGCAGAGGACGCCACCAGCAGCTGCGAGTCCGCCGTGCTCATGACGGCCGCCAGGATGCCCGCCAGGCAAATTCCCGCCACGACCGGGTTGAACAGCGCGCTCGCCATGAAAATAAAAACCTTTTCACTGTCAGCACCCTGCAATGGCTCCGGCAGGTAGGCGATACCAATCAGTCCGACAAGCGTGCCACAGATTAGCGTGACGGTGACCCAACTCATGGCGATGCGACGCGCCCGGGGAATCGTCTCGGTGGCCGAGCGTGCCGCCATGAAGCGGGCGAGTATGTGCGGCTGTCCGACGTAGCCAAGGCCCCATCCAAGCAGCGATGCCGTTGCAATCATCGTCATGGGTTCACCCGCCGCGTTACTGAACATATCGAGCAGCTCCGGGTTGCGTGCCTCCATGGCGGCAGTGATGCCCGGCCAGCCACTGACCGCGGCCCAGCCCATAATGACAACCATCAGCAGCGCGACAAACATCAGGGAGCCCTGGATGAAATCTGTCCAGCTCACAGCGAGAAAACCCCCGATGAAGGTATAGGCAACGACGGCCGCCGCCCCGGCAGCCACGGCCCACAGGTAGGGCATACCGAATACGGCCTCGAAGAGCTTGCCGCCCGCCACAAGGCCTGAGCTGGTGTAGAAAGTGAAAAAAATCAAAATGAATGCCGCAGAGATGATGCGCAGCAATCCGGAGCGATCGTCGAAACGTCGTTCGAAGTAGTCCGGCAAGGTGATGGAATCACCGTAACGCTCGGTCGCGCTCCTTAAGCGGGCGGCGACAAACAGCCAGTTCGCGTAGGTGCCTATGAGGAGACCGATCAGCAGCCACAGGGATTCAAGCCCTGCGAGGTAGGCATAGCCAGGCAGGCCCAGCAGCAGCCAGCCGCTCATATCTGAAGCCTGTGCGGAAAGCGCCGTGACCCAGCTGCCGAGCCGCCGCCCGCCAAGAATGTAGTCCGAAAGGTTGGCGGTGCGCCGCCAGGCGACGACCCCAATGACCAGAACGACCACCAGATAGGCAAGAAATGTCGCGCCGATTACGGGGCTGTCTGCCATGCGTGTTCTCTTTCCTGACGGTTCCTGCGGACAACGACTTAATGATAGCGCGTATTATTGCGCACGCGCGGCGCAATTCATGCAACAAAGGAGACTATGTGGCAGGCTACTCCGACACACCCCTGGTAAAGAAGCTGGGAATTCGCGACGGCATGAAGGTGCAGTTTGTGCAGCCGCCTGCAAACTATCGCGCGCTACTCGGCAAACTGCCGTCGGGCGTCACCGTGTGCCAGCGTGCCCGCAAAGACCTCGACTTTATCCATGGTTTTGTGACGCGGCGCGCGGACCTCGAGAGGTTGCTTGAGCGGGCGCACACCTACATGGCAAAAAACGGCATGCTCTGGGTGTCATGGCCAAAGAAGGCGTCCGGCGTGCGGACCGACGTAGCCGAAGCCGACGTGCGCGCTGCGGGCCTGGCCTGCGGGCTCGTTGACGTAAAGATCTGCGCCGTCGACGCCACCTGGTCGGGCCTTAAGTTTGTTTATCGACTAAAGGACAGGTGACAACCCCGACAAGGCAATGGGAAAAGTAAATGAAAAAAAACCGCCAGAATATATTCGTGACAGGTTTTATCGGCCTGCTTGCCCTCGGTGCTTGCGCCAAGCCGCCACCTGCTGACCCGCTGCTTACCGTTGCGGCTGACTTCATGGCTGCGTTTAATGATCACGATCCGGCGGCAATGGTCGCTCTCGTCAGCGAAGACGTACGCTGGCTCACTGTCGATGGGGACAGTATTGCTATCGAAGTACAGGGCCGGGACGCACTCGAGGCCGCCATGGCCGACTATTTCGAAGCGGGTCCTCGCTCACCCTCGCGCATGCGCTTTGCCCGCAGCGACGGTGAATATGTCCTGGGCGTTGAGGAAATAATGCGCGGCCCCGCGTCTGAAGGCCGCAACCAGTGCAGCGTGGTCGTCTATCGTTTCGAAGCGTCGCTCATTCGAGATGTCTGGTACTACCACCCGGCATATCAATGCTGAGTCACACTGAGCGACATGCCGCGGTGACCAGCACCACGCATGTTCCCTCAGGCCTGCGCTAAACTCGGCGACTGAATCACACGATGATGAGCAGATTATGATCTTAAAAGCCCGAATCCTCGCTGTCGCTTTACTGGTCTTGCCGCTGGCAGGCTGCATTGGTACCGCGATAGAGACCACGACCGACGCTGCCATAGCGGTCGGCAAGATCCCGTTCAAGGTCGGCGGGGCTGTCGTTGATGTAGCGACCGGCGACGACGACAAAGGCGACGAAGAGGCGGACAAGGGCAAGGAATGAACTCCGCGGCGCGCATGGCCAATGAGTACACCCTGCGCGGGCTGCTTGTAATGATTACCCTCGCAGTGACTGCATGCGACGGTGCGCCGCCGGAAAGCGCCGCCACCCATGAACTCGCCGCCTACGACTGGCTGCTGGGTAACTGGCGCGCCGCTAACGGCGAACAGTTTGTTCACGAGAGCTGGAAAGTTTCGACCAGCCACTCATTCGCGGGCCAGGGCAGTACAGAAACCAGGGGCACTGGTGAACGCAAAGGATTCGAGGAGCTGGAGCTCGTCTCCCGCGATGGCGAGGTTCTCTTTATCGCCACCGTCGCCCACAACCCGGCGCCGGTGCCTTTCGAGCTCGCCAGTGATGACCCCCACCGGCTCGTCTTTGAAAACAAAGAGCACGACTTCCCGAAAAAGATTGTCTATCGGCGTGTGGATGAAAACCGGATGCGGGTTGAGGTCAGCGACGGCGGAAGTAACGGCTTCGCCCTGGATTTTGTGAGGATGACCGGGGGATCACAGGATGCCGCCAAAGACGATTAACCTGGGCGAGAAGTTCGCCGCGTTCGAAGATCACTGGGCGCCCAAAGTCATCGCCGAGATGAACGACTACCAGTTCAAGCTCGCCAGGATTCAGGGTGAGTTCGTGTGGCACAAACATGACGATACTGACGAGGTATTCATCTGTATCAAAGGCCGCATGACCATCGAGTTCCGCGACGGCGTCGCAAAGCTCAAAGAAGGCGAAATGCTGGTGGTGCCAAAGGGCACGGAACACAGACCCACAGCCGAAGAAGAGTGTCACATCATGCTCGTGGAGCCACGCGGGGTGGTTAACACTGGCGATGCGGATACAAATCACCGAACCGCAAAAGAAGACGTCTGGATCTGAGACCCCCCTCCAACTATTGCCGGGCCTGTCGGGCGCCACACAAAACTAGAGTCAGTTCATGAAGAAGCAAGGCAGCCCTTGGTGCGATTTTGCGGCAGCTCATGAGCGCCAAGGGCTGCCTTGCTTCACCATGAGCTCAATACAAAAAAGCCCCGCGCGAGGCGGGGCTTTGAGAGTCTGGAAAGCATCCTGCTTTTCCAAATAGCTATGGGACCTTCTTAGTCGAGGTCGTAGCGTAGTCTCAGGTACCAGAACGCACCGTTAAATCCGAACGGGCTGAACTGGCTGTAGCGGTTGCCTACGCCACCAGCAGCGCCAGGATTCTCGTCCGGGGTTTCGTCGAACAGGTTCTGTACACCAATGATGCCGGTGAAGTTGTCGTTGAAGCTGTAAGCACCCTCAACGTCAACAATGCTCTTGCCATCGTAAGTGTTGCCGTCTTCTGAGTCGAACCAGTCGTCATACATACTCAGGCGAGTAAGGAAGCGCCACTGGTTGTAGAAGGTGTTGGCAGACAGGTTCCAGCGCGTCTCAGGCAGACCGTCTTCCAGCTCGGTAATACGAACAGGCTCGTTGGTGATGCTGGGGCCGGCCCGCGTCACCTTGGTGTCCGTCTTGTTAAAGCTGAAAGCCAGGTCCGTATTGATGCTGTTACCCCACTCCAGCGGGTACGTCGCAACGACGTCGAAGCCCTTGGTCTCGGTATCGAAGTCGTTAGTGAACCAGCGGAAGTTCGCCAGATTGGCGGCGCTCGTTACGCCCTCTGCCAGAAGATCAGCAACGTCCTGATCGCTGAGGCTCACAAGCCCCGACAGATTCAGGCGATCGTCAACCTCGATCTGGAAGTAGTCAATCGTCACGTCCAGGTCACCGATGTTGAAGAAGGTACCAAGCGTGTAGTTGGTGGACTCTTCAGGCTGCAGCGCAGGACCGCCACCGGGCAGGCCCAGGAACTTGCCCACAACGCGCGAGGTCGCCGGCACCGTGCCGTTGTTGACCAGGTCGTTGATGGTGGCATCGAACTCCGTAGACACGTTGAACGCATTGGACTGGCCAGGCGTCGGTGCTCGGAAGCCCGTGGACGCCGTAGCGCGCAGACCAAAGGTGTCCGTCGCACGCCAGTTACCAGCAACTTTCCAGTTGGTGGTGGTGCCGAAGTCCTGGAAGTCTTCCCAGCGCACCGCGGCGCCCAGCAGCAGCTGCTCGGTGGGCTCCCACTCGCCGTCAACGTACAGCGCGATGTTCTCACGGCTGAACGAACCACCAGCGATATTGCTGAAGCCCGGGAAGCCGTTGGATGCAGCACTGAAGCCCTGCGGGGCCAGCGGACCAATGGTGAAGGACGCTTCGTCACCGACGCGAATCTCGAAATTCTCGCGACGGTACTCACCGCCAAACGCCAGGTTGGTGTTGTCGGTGGGCGTGTAGCCGAAGTCCAGGTTTACCGAGTTCTCGAGCTGGATGTAGGCACCCGGATCGAAAGAGACCGGCGTCGCAGGACCGAGGGACGCGTTCACCGTGTTGCGGATGAAGAAGTCCACCTCACTGCGACCGGCACCCAGGCTTACGTCGAAGCGCAGACCATTCTGCATCTCGCCGCGCACGCCGGCATATGCCGACACGTCGCTGACGTCACCGCCGAAGCGCGGTGTAAATCCGCCCGGGAATAACTCCTGGAAGCTCCAGCATTGATCGCGCGCGAACACTTCGGCGAGTGCAGTCGGATCCGGCACGTCGTTCATGATTGTCACAGTCGGGCATGCGCCCATGCCATCGTCACCGGTTACCCCGGCAGCGAACAGGTCGCCAATCAGCAGCGTGCCACCGCCGTCACCGCTAAATACTGCGCCGCGGGTGTTTGGATTACGGAAGTAAAAGCCGCCGTCCACGGTCTTGGTGGCATAGTTGCCGTGGGCGTAGAACTCCCTGCCTTCGCCGAGATCAAGACCGATGTTAACGAAGCTCTTGAAATCATCCATCACGTCGGGCGAGCCCCAGATCTGGGCCGGGTTTGCCACCGCCGTGTTGCCGGCTGCGATCAGCGCTGCCGCGTCGTTGCGCTGTACGCTGCGATCGGTGGCATCTGCTTCACCGTACTCGAAGCTCAGGTTTACGAAGCCGTTATCGGAAAACGGCAGGCCGATGTTGCCAGCGATGGCGTAGGTCGTGCCGTCGCCCTCGGTGTACTCGCCGTAGCGGGCTTCGAGGGTGGCGCCTTCGCTGTCGTCTTTCAGGATGAAGTTCATCACGCCGGCAATAGCGTCAGAACCGTACTGAGACGACGCGCCGTCGCGCAGCACTTCGACCTGCTTGATGGCGGTGGACGGGATCAGCGACAGATCAGGTCCCTGGGCGCCATCGCCAACACCATTGCCAAGCCACGAAATCACCGCCGAACGATGGCGACGCTTGCCGTTGACCAGCACGAGGGTGTGATCCGGTGCCAGGCCACGCAGGTTGGCAGGACGCACGATAGTTGCCGCGTCGCTGATGGGCTGAGTGTTAACGTTATAAGAAGGTACGACGTTGCGGATCAGGTTACTCAGATCCGTGTCGCCCTGGTTGGTGAAGCTATCGCCGCTGATAACGTCGATGGGCGCGGGTGACTCAGTCACCGAGCGCTCTTCGGCGCGCGTTCCAGTCGTAATAACTTCTTCAATGCCGGCATCCATCTCATCATCAGCCGCTACAGCCTGTTGCGTCAAAGCAACAGTCAGTGGCATCGCCAATGACAACACGTACGCCAAACCATGATTCTTGTTGAATCTCATAGTCTGATCCCCCTTGGATCGCTAAACAAAGAATTTTGCACAAAGATAATCATGTATCTCTTTACCCTGACGGGCGCACAAAAAAAGCGCTGAAACAACTTCATTCGGTCTTACCAAAGCTCGCAAGCGCAAAATGTCGCAATTTCACCACTAATACTCGCCGGCAACTATCCACGCCGCAAGCGCAGCCGTCAAGTGTCGCCATCAAGCTGAAACGCCTTTTTCGCGGCCGTTCCCTGAGGACAGGCCGGGGGCTTCTCCGCCCTGTTTGCCTTCGACAGCGGCCCACGCCTGCCGGCGGCGACGATGAATTGAGCGCTCCCTTGATCGTCGGGAAGCTTTTATGTTTATTTTACAATGGGTTATAAGTACGCCGGCTCAGGTTGATGAGGCTTGTTCTGGACGCCTCCCGGGCCGCGCCTGCCGCGCCACATCGCTTACAGCCGCTTAATAAACGGTGCTGGTGCTCTCGCAGCCCCCACCAGACGGCTCCGCGTATGTGTAAGAATCCAGGGCCTCGGGCGGACAATTTGCGCAGTTTTTACAGCCTAAAGCAGGGTTTCGAAGATGGAGGAAGACGAGGACATCGCCACCATCCTGGCATTCTGGTTTGGAAATACCGTGCGTGACGCATCGCAGATTCCCGGTCGCATGAGCCTGTGGTTCAGCAGTAACAAAGCCACCGATAATGAAATCGCCCTTCGCTTCGCCAGCAGCGTGGAGCAGGCGCGTTCGGGCGCCCTTGATTCGTGGCGGCAAAAGCCTGACGGGCGACTCGCGACGGTGCTGCTCCTCGACCAGTTCCCCCGCAACCTTTATCGCGGCAAACCCGGGGCTTTCGCCTCCGACGCCGAAGCGCTTGAGATTTGCCAGCAGAGCATCGTCGATAAAACCTTGCTTGCCCTCGCGCCGATCGAACAGGTCTTTGTACTCATGCCGCTGCAGCACGCCGAGTGCCGCGACCTGCAGCGGCGCTCTGTGGAAGAATTCAGCAAGCTCGGCGTTCGGGTGCAGCCGTCTGAGCGTCACTACTTCGAGGGCTTCATAAAGTATGCGCAACTGCACAAAAAGATCATCGACCGCTTCGGGCGCTTTCCCCACCGCAATGCCATACTTGGGCGAACCAGCACTCAGGAGGAAAGCGCCTACCTCGCGGGCGACGCCCCGCGATTCGGCCAGCGCTGACAACAAGCAACCAAGCAGAGGACAAAACTTATGAGCACTGAACTCTTCTACCTCGTTCTTGTGGCAACCCTGACGGCTTTGACGTGGCTGCCGTATGTTCTTAATACCCTCAGCGTGCGCGGGCTGAACAATGCCGTTGGCTATCCGGAAAACCCGGCGCCGCTCGCGCCCTGGGCGCAGCGCATGAAAGCGGCACACTACAACTCGGTAGAAAGCCTGGTCGTATTTGCCACCCTCGTTATCGTCGCGCATCTCGCCGGCGTAAGTGACGGCGCCACAGCCACCGCCGCAATGGTTTATTTCTGGGCACGCGTCGCCCACCTGATCGTCTATACGTTCGGGGTCCCGTGGCTGCGCACCTTAAGCTTCGCGGTGGGCTACGCGGCGATGCTCGTTTTTGCCTGGAAACTTCTGGCCGGCTGAAAACCAACATGCATGTCATCTGTTGGCGGTTGCGCCTGCTGCTGTCATCGGCCCTGGTGTTTGCGTATGGCTGTGCTGAAACGAGCCAGCCTATCCCTTCACACGAGCGCACCTATGTTGAATGTGAAGCGCCCCGGCCGGAACTGTGCACGCAACATTATGACCCGGTGTGCGCACAGCGCGACACCGGCATTCGCTGTATAACGACGCCTTGTGATTCCAGTGAATGGCGACGCTATTCGAATGCCTGCGTGGCCTGCGCGGATGAGGCAGTGTACGGCTACCGTGCGGGCGACTGCGCGGACAGCGAATCGAACTAGGCAAAAGAAGCAGGAACAGCAAACATGCACAAGAGCCGGATTTCAGGCTTCATCATCGACTGCAAAACCGATGACCTCGATCAGGCGGCGGAATTCTGGGGCGCGGCCCTCGGCTACGACGTAACTGATGAGCACGAGCAGCCCGGTTCGGAGCCCCACTACCGCAAGCTCGACGCCGATCGCGACAACCTCCACGTTGAGCTGCAGAGAGTCGAACATGAAAGCCGCATGCATCTCGATTTAGAGACTGATGATCTGGACGCGGAGGTTGCGCGCCTCGAACGCCTGGGCGCCGGGCGCATTGGCTTCGTGAAGCGCTGGTGGGTAATGGAGGCGCCCACCGGACAGCGGTTCTGCGTGGTGCTTTCCAAACACCCGCAATTCGATCAGCTCGCGAAAAAGTGGTCATCATGAAAAAAACGCAAGACCAGGCTGAGGTGTTGACCGGCGACAGCGGCCAGCGCGCGCTGCTTGAAAAAACGCTCGAACACGCCCTCACTTTCCTGGCGTCCCTTGACTCGCGTTCCGTCGCTGCCACGGCGAGTCGCGACGAGCTGCTGAAGCGTCTCGACCTCCCCCTCGCAGAGAAAGGCGAATCACCGGGCAAGATCATCGACGAACTGGTTGCCGGCGCAGACGCCGGACTCAACGCCAGTACGGGTGGGCGCTTTTTCGCCTGGGTCATAGGCGGCAACCTGCCCGCCGCCCTTGCCGCCGACTGGCTCAACACCGCCTGGGATCAAAACGGCGCGCTGCACGCAACATCGCCGGCGCTCGGCGTTATCGAGGAAATTTGCGGCCGCTGGCTGAAACAGCTTCTTGATATCCCCGACCACGCAAGTTTCGCCCTGGTTACCGGCTGTCAGATGTCCCATGCGACTTGTCTCGCGGCGGCTCGTAACAAAGTCCTCGCAGACCATGGATGGGACGTGGAGAGTGCCGGCATGGCGGGCGCCCCACAGTTGCAAGTCCTGGGCAGCCGTTCCTGCCACGGTTCGGTAGAGCGAGCCATACGACTACTGGGAATCGGCAGGGACAATCTTGTTGCGCTTGACGCCGACGCGGATGGCCGGCTTTCGGCTGAAGCGCTCGAACAAGGTCTCGCGAATACGGCCGGCGCCCCGGCCATCGTGGTGCTGCAGGCCGGCGAAATTAACACCGGCATCTACGATCCCTTCGAAGCGCTGATTGAAATCGCACACCGGCACAACGCGTGGGTGCATGTCGACGGCGCTTTCGGCCTGTGGGCTGCGGCAAGCGAACGCTATCGACACCTCATGCGTGGCTGCGAGAAAGCAGATTCCTGGAGCACCGATGGACACAAGTGGCTCAACGTGCCCTTCGACTGCGGCTACGCCTTCGTCGCGCACCCGGAACATCATCGTCGCGCAATGTCCCATCGCGCCAGCTACCTCGTGCACGACGAGAAAGCCCGCGACCCAATGGACTACAACCCGGAGTGGTCCCGCCGGGGGCGCGCCGTATCCACCTATGCCGCCTTGCGCGAACTGGGCAGAAGTGGCGTTGCACGCATCGTGGACAACTGCTGCATGCACGCCCACACCCTCGTGACCGGGATCGGCAAGCTCGACGGTGCGGAGCTCTTGCGCGAGCCCGTCATCAACCAGGGCCTTGTGCGCTTCCCGGACCCACGCCCGGATGCGACCGAGGAAGATCATGCGCACAGGACCGACCGGGTTATTGCTTTGATCAACGCCACCGGCGAGGCTTTCTTCAGCGGCAGCACCTGGCAAGGAAAGCGCTGCATGCGCATCTCGGTTTGTTCCTGGCAGACCAGCGAGATCGATGTCAGGCGCAGCATCGCCGCCACCAGGTCCGCCATCGCGACCGCGGGCTGAGGGGAGAAGCGCCACGCTCCCGACGGCGAAACAGGTCTCCAACAGCACGGCGGCGAAGCCAGAAATTTGAACCAGTTCCTGTTTATACCTTATGACAAGCCGTAGACTCTCAGTCGTTTATCAGGCCAAAGTGAGTGGCAATGACAATGAGTGATTATCTCGCAGAAAGATTCATGCGCGGTGTCAACCCTGACGGGACGAGCACGGAAATTGAAATCAGGATCGGCAGGCCTGAAGAGGTTTCCGAGCAAACCTGGACCGTTGCTATTGATATCAAGGGACTCGAGTACGGAATGAATACCGCACTCGGCGTAGACCCGTGGCAGGCGCTGACCATTGCCTTCGCGGTTACCGAGCAGGCGGTGCGATATTTCCTCGACTCCGGTGGCAAGCTCTGCGCCGAAGAAAACGAGGAAAGCGAATTGCCCGTCGAAGACCTGTTCCCGCGCTTCGCCGCCTGACCACAAGTAATCGTTTATATCAGTCTTTGCACAGCCGCTTTTGAAATCGCGGCATAGCGAACGTTAAGCAGTATCGCAGACACGGTCAGCCCGGCCACAAGGCCTGCCCACACCGACTGCGGCCCCAGCTGCATGTGGATGCCGAGCATCCAGGCCAGTGGAAACCCCACTACCCAGTAAGAAAACACATTGATCACCATTGGTATGCGGGTGTCTTTGAAACCACGCAGCGCGCCGGCGGCGCCCACCTGCAAACCGTCAGAAACCTGGAATACGGCGGCGACAAACAGAAGCGCGATAGCAATTTCCTGCACCTCAACGTCCACGGTGTAGAACGCTGCTATATGCTCGCCAAAAATGAGCAGCAAGATGGCCGACACGCACATCACAGCGCCGCATAAGCCGATGCCAACAAACCCTGCGAACCGGGCCATCTCAACCTGCGCGCCGCCTACTGCCTGGCCGACACGAATAGTCGTTGCAGAGTGCAGCGCCAGCGGGATCATGAACATCGTCGCCGCGTAGTTAATCGCGATCTGGTGCGCGGCCACAATGCTCGCACCCAGCGTACCCATCAGCAGCGCCGTGGCGCTGAAAAGCCCGGCTTCGGAAAGCACGCTTAAACCGATCGGCAAACCAAGGCCGAGCAATTCGCGCTGCCCGCGTCGCGTGGGCCATTCGAACTCGCGAAACAGTTCGAACCTGCGATAAATACTGTGACGGCGCGCGTAGATCAGCATGCCGAGAAACATAAGCCACATCGAGATTGCGCTGGCGTAGCCACAGCCCACTGCGCCGAGCCGGGGAAAACCGAGCTTGCCGAACATCAGCAGGTAATTGAAAAGCACGTTGATGAGCAGACCAAAGACCGCAATAAGCATGATGGGCCGGGTGTGACCAATGCCTTCACTGGTAAAGCGCAAGGCAAGGTAGGCGTACATGGCAGGCAGCCCGAAAGATATCGCATCGATATAGCCGATGGTCTTGGGCAGAATCTCCGCGTCGATACCAATGCCCGACAGCAAATGGCCTGACTGGCGCAGCACCACAAACAGAACCAAGGCGAGCAGCTGGCTGAGCCAAAGGCACTGGCGCAGGGCCCGACCGACTTCCGTCTTTTGCCCCGAACCGAAATACTGCGCCGCCACCGGGCTCATTCCCATGAGCACGCCGAGACCAAACAGGAACGCCACCATCCAGACACCGTTGCCCACGGCGACGGCTGCGAGGTCGATAGCTCCAAGTCGCCCGGCCATCACGGTATCCGCAAAGTTCATGCCCGCGAGCGCGAGATTATTTGCGACAAGCGGACCCGCCAGCGGCATAAGCTTTGCAAGCTCACGAACGAGTCGTGTGCGGGCGCTCATGTTAAGACCTGGTTTTGTGCTCAAGCACTTTTCCTCACAGCAGAGCGCCATGGCGGCTGGCAATCAGCTAATCGTCGTCATCAACAAAAACAGCTTGTGGCAGAATAAGCTTTCGAATAACTCAGCCAAGCGTCGCGCACACTCAAGCCTGTGCGGCAGTCACCTTAGCCCGGAGCTTTTGCATGTACAACGGCAACACTCGCCGCGTCGCCATTATCGGTGGCGTACGCACACCCTTCTGTCGCGCCCATACCGGCTTCGCGAACCTGTCCAATCAGGACATGATGACTGCGGCCCTGAAGGGGCTTGTGGAACGCTATTCGCTTGCAGGGGAAACCATCGGCGACGCAAGCATGGGCGCGGTAATCAAGCATTCGCGCGACTGGAACCTGGCACGGGAGTCAGTGCTTGGCAGCGGTCTCGCGCCGCAAACTCCTGCGTTCGATCTTACGCGCGCATGCGGAACCAGCCTCGAGGCCGTGGTCCTCATGGCCCACAAGATCGCACTTGGCCAGATTGAGTCAGGCATCGCCGGTGGCGTGGACAGCATCAGTGACGCGCCGGTGGTGTATCCCGACGGCTATCGCAAGCTGCTGATGCAAAGCTATCGCGGTCGCAGCTTTCTGCAGAAGTTAAAGCCATGGCTCGGCCTGCGGCCAAAGCACTTCAAACCGGAATTTCCCGGCGTTGTGGAACCGCGCACGGGACTGTCCATGGGTGAGAGCTGCGAACTTATGGCGCAGGAGTGGAACATAGGCAGAGAAGAACAGGACGCACTGGCGCTGCTGAGTCACCAGCGCGCCGCCAAGGCGTGGGAGCAGGGATTCTACGATGACCTCGTGGTGCCCTTTTCGGGGGTCAATCGCGACAATAACGTGCGCGCAGACACATCCCTGGAAAAAATCGCCCGGCTTAAACCCGTCTTTGACAAGACCGGCAAAGGCACAATGACAGCGGCGAACAGCACGCCCCTGACCGATGGCGCCTCTGCGGTTCTGGTCGCATCGGAAGAATGGGCACAATCGCGCGGCCTGCCCGTTCAGGCGTACATAAGCTGGGCGCAGGTCGCGGCCGTGGATTTCGTCGGGGGCGAGGGGCTGCTCATGGCGCCCACATATGCGGTGTCCAAAATGCTGTCACAGGCGAAGCTCGGCTTGCAGGACTTCGATTACTACGAGATTCATGAAGCTTTCGCCGCCCAGGTCCTGTGCACCCTGGGGGCGTGGGAATCGGAAAAATTCTGTCGTGAAAAACTGGGCAGGGATGAGCCGCTCGGCAGCGTGGATCGCAGCAAAATGAACGTCAAAGGCGGCAGCGTTGCCATCGGTCATCCTTTCGCGGCCACTGGCGCGAGAAATGTCGCAACGCTCTCAAAGCTCCTTGCGCAGAAAGGCTCAGGGCGCGGCCTCATATCCGTCTGCACCGGAGGGGGTATGGGCGTGACAGCAATTCTCGAAGCGGCCTGAGCGTTTGATTTTGCTGACGGGGTAGCGTCCGCTCAGGTGTTCGCTTGCGCAAGCACCGCCCAGCCGACATTATGTGTGCTCACAGCAGGCCTCGCGCAGACCTCGCGATCCAGCACATAAACAAAAGACAAAGAGCTCAATATGGACGCAGTGAACAATTTCATGACCGCCGTCAATGCCGTTCTCTGGCATGACATCGTTCTCATCCTGCTGCTCGGCACCGGCGTTGTTTTCACCTTCTGGAGCGGCTTCAGTCAGTACCGGGCACTGACCCACGGATCACAGATCCTGCGTGGCAAATACGACGACCCCGACGACCCGGGCGCCATTAACCACTTTCAGGCCTTGTCGGCCGCGCTCTCGGCGACGGTCGGTCTGGGCAATATCGGCGGTGTTGCCCTTGCCGTCGCGCTGGGTGGCCCCGGCGCGGTCTTCTGGATGTGGGTGGTCGGATTCTTCGGCATGTCCATCAAGCTCACCGAAGTCACGCTCTCCATGCTCTATCGCAACACCGAGGATCCGGATAATCCGCATGGTGGGCCGATGTGGGTCGCCAAGAAAGCGATGGCCCTGGTCAAGCCCAAGTGGGCCGGGCTTGGTAAATTTCTGGGTGGCGTATTCTGCGTAACGCTGCTCGTATCCACCATCACGGGCGGCAACATGTTCCAGGCATGGAACGTCGGCGTGATTACAGAAGAGTATTTCCAGGTTCCCAGCGTTGCGACGGGCATTGTGCTGGCAGTACTCGTTGGCATGGTCATCATCGGCGGCATTAAGCGTATCGGCGCGGTGGCGGGGCGCCTCGTCCCGACAATGGTGACGCTCTATATACTCTCTGCGCTCTACGTGCTGTTTGTGCACATCGGCACCATTCCGGAAATGCTCAAGCTGATCGTTGTTTCGGCTTTCAGCCCGGCGGAAGCAACGGGCGCTTTCATTGGCGGCACCGTTGGTACGGCGTTTCTGTTCGGCATGAAGCGCGCCCTGTTCTCCAACGAGGCGGGGCAGGGCTCCTCGCCAATTGCGCACTCGGCAGCAAAGACCGACGAACCCGTGCGCGAGGGCCTGGTAGCCGGACTCGAGCCTTTTATCGACACCATCGTTGTCTGCACGATGACTGCACTGGTTATCCTCAGCACCGGGGTCTGGAATCGCGCGGCCGAAGTTGAGTATGAAATATCGCCGGCGGTAGTGCCTGTGGACCTAAATCTGTGGAGCGTAGAAGACTCGGCGCTGCCTCAGAAGGGCGATGGCCAGTGGGCTGAGGGAGAAAACGTCTACATGGTGTTGTCTGCGCATCAGAACAGTCGCAGTGGCAACACCTTTCACCAGTTAGACGGCGTCGTGGCGCGTTTCCCCACCGGTGGATTCTACGTGGATTGGAATAATTTCGAGAGCTCGGAAAAACCGCGAATACGTGACGGGGGTATCTACTATTCATACGAGGGTGCGACGCTAACTGCCAAGGCCTTCGACACCGTAACGCCGGGGCTCGGCAAATGGCTGGTGACCATGGCTGCCTGGCTCTTTGCAATTTCAACCATGATTTCATGGAGCTACTACGGCGAGCAGGGCATCGTGTACCTGTTTGGTGACAAGGCCGTGCTGCCGTACAAGATAACCTACTGCCTTCTGATCATTGTGGCGACAATGGGATTCATCACCACCAATCGCGAACTCGACAACCTCACGGGCATCGGCACCGGCGTCATGCTCTTCGCCAACATCCCGATACTCTGGTTCTTTGGCTACCAGGCAATGCGGGCGTACAAGGAATACATCGGCCGACTAACCTCCGGTCGCATGGAAGCGGGCCACAAGGCGCCGAGTATTGAAGACCTCATCAGCGGACGAGACGTGGCGAAGTAGCCGGATCCCGGGCAACACCTGCAAGGGCCGCCAACAGGCGGCCCTTTTTTTGTCTTCTTCGCCCCACGCGCTTCACAAAATTTTCATTGGACACGCGCTAAAATAACATTCATACTAGTCGGTATGTAACGTATTGCTGTACGCAAATTACCCGTAACACAATGAAAGTAAAAAGAAATCCTGATGAGACCCGAGACGCTCTCCTGGCTGCTGCCTTCGACGAGATCCATGCGCAGGGCTTTCGGGCAGCAAGCCTCGATCGCATCCTGGCGCGCACCGGCGTCACAAAGGGCGCGCTGTATCACCACTTCCCCAACAAAGCCGCGCTCGGCCAGGCGGTGGTCAACGAGGTGCTGTTCGAACGGATGCAGGAAAACTGGCGCCTTCTGAACGATCCGGATACCGACCCCGTCGAGCTGATGCTGTCGATGATCGACGACGCCATAGAGCACGCCGATCGCGACACCGTGGCCCTGGGCTGTCCGCTGAACAATCTCGTGCAGGAAATGGCGGGTCTGGACGAAGACTTTCGTCAATCGCTTAACAAGGT
>JABDLF010000094.1 GCA_013003115.1 Gammaproteobacteria bacterium | reverse complement strand
ACATATTCGAACGTTCCCATAGCTGTTCGCGGGTGCAACTCGTATGAAACCGCCGCCGGGGCTGAAGCAGTTTGCTATGGAGCACCCTGCGTGGACGGCGTTTGCGACTGGGACAAAGAGCAGGATGTATTCGAGCTTCACGTGCGGCCGCCTGTTGGTAGCGCCTGGCGATGGGTGGGCGGCGGCATCGGAACAACGCAGCGCCCGGATATATTCCGGCACAACATTTACTGGGCACAGTTTGAGCCGGATGGAACGCTCAATGAGGGCAGCCCGCGCAGGCATACGAGTTATGAGCTGGTATTTGATGGTGATACTGTCAGCGTTGGTGAAAGTGTTTTTCAATTCGAGCCCGGAATGCGACTGAACATTCAGTTCCTGGACAACTGGTCGGTGGTGGCCAGCGAAGCAAGCAGGGCGGGCAGGTAGTTGAGCAGTGCGCAGCGGTAAGGCGTTGGACAAGGTAAAGCTCAGAGAACTGGCTATAGAGCTCGAGAACGCCATTGATGCTGCGTGCGAGAAGGGCATCAATGAAGCTGAGCAGTTCAAGCCATACGCGGCGCAGCAGATCGCCGATGCCAAGGCGATGAAAATCGATGCAACCGTCGAATTTAATACTCACGGTGCCTGGCACTACTGGTTTTCCGAAACGGACCTGGGAGAGTGCAACGAGATCATGAGCGCTTTCGCAAGGTTTTCGGATGTGCTGACCGGCGACGACCAGGATCCGGCGATTCAGCGACTGACCAAGCGCATGCAGGCGATAAAGGACGAGCTTTTTCCGCCTGAAAAAAAGTAGCTGTCATCTCGCGTCAGCGAATGGATAAGGTCTCGGGAGTCTGCTGGCCGGTCTGTACAGACCACAGTGCAGCGTAAATGCCGCCGCGCGCCACGAGCTCGTCGTGGGTACCTTTCTCAACGATGCGGCCCTTGTCAATGACGTAGATGCAGTCTGCATGAACGATGGTGGACAGCCTGTGGGCAATCACCAGGGTGGTGCATGAATGGGCGATGCGCTGCAAAGACCGCTGGATGGCGGCTTCGGTTTCGTTGTCCACCGCAGAGGTTGCCTCGTCGAGAATCAAAATCGGTGGTTTTTTTAACAGTGCCCGGGCGATGGACAATCGCTGGCGCTGACCGCCCGACAAGCGCTGGCCCCGTTCGCCGACGATAGTTTCATAGGCCTCGGGCAGAGACTCTATGAATTCTTCAGCCTCTGCGGACGCCGCGACCGCGCGCACCTGTTCCAGTGTCGCGTCAGGGCTGCCGTAGGCGATGTTCTCCCGTATCGTTCCCTGGAATAAAAATACGTCCTGGCTGACGAGCCCGATGGTGCGACGCAGGCTGTCCAGACTGACGCCGTCGATGGGCTGACCATCGATCAGAATGTGCCCCGAATCGGGTTTGTAGAATCTCAGCAGCAGCTTGATAAGGGTGCTCTTGCCTGATCCGGTTTGACCCACAAATGCAACGGTACTGCCGCTTTCCACCTTTAGGTTGATGTCATGCAGGACGCGTCCGCCCCTGTCATAGCTGAAGTTGATGTCGCGGAACTCCAGACTTCCCTTCACTCCTGAAAGAGCGTGCGCGTCTTTGACGTCGCGAATGACGACAGGCGTTTCGATGAGGTCGAGGATGCGCCGGGAAGATGCCATGGCGCGCTCGTAGAGATCGACCGTTTCGGCAAGACCGGTCAGAGGCCATAGCAGTCGCTGGGTGAGAAACACGAGCACGCCGTAGGCGCCCACGTTCAGCGTACCGGCCAGGGTCATCCAGCCGCCGAGCATGAAGGTGGCGACGAAGCCGGCAAGAATGGCCATGCGTATGACCGGGATGAAAGCGGAGCTGATGGCAATGGCCTGGCGGTTTGCGTCCAGGTATTCGCTGCTGTCCCTGCGGATGCGCTCTGCCTCGAAATCTTCGGTGGCGAAGCTCTTGATGGTGGTGATTCCGGAGATGTTCGCGGAAAGGCGTGCGCCGAGGCTGCCGACCCTCTCACGCACGTTTGCATAGAGTGGCTGCGCACGTCGCTGAAAATAAAATGCCCCAATTACGATCAGCGGAATGGGCGTAAACGCGAGCAGGGCAATGAGGGGCGATATGGCGAAGAACACCGCGCCCACGGCAATCACCGTGGTGCCCACCTGGATCAGGCTGTTGGCGCCGCCGTCGAGAAAACGCTCGAGCTGATTCACATCGTCATTGAGAATGGTCACGAGGTTGCCCGTGCTGCGGTCCTCGAAATAGGCGAGATCGAGTTTCTGTACGTGCTCGTAGGCATCGAGTCGCATGGCGTGCTGCAGGTCCTGGGCGAGGTTTCGCCAGAGAACCAGGTAGAGGTATTCGAACAGCGACTCCATGATCCATATAAAAAGCGTCAACCCGCCCAGCAACGCGAGCTGCCACTTCGGATCGGGGATGCCCAGCTCGGCAATAAACGAGTCCTTTTGCCTTACAACCACGTCAATGGCTATGCCGATCAGGATTTCGGGCATGACATCGAACAACTTGTTGATTATCGAGCAGCTTGTGGCCAGCACGATGCGCCGGCGGAAGCCGCGCGCGTAGCGCAGCAGGCGAAGCAGTGCGCTGAAAGAGGTTTGTGCTGCGCTGGCCATGATGCCTTCTGTTGGTTGCGCTTATAGCCCGGGCCGCGAAGTATACCCGCCGCCGCGCCATATTTTGCTATATTGCGCTGCCCGGCAGTGCCGCCGAAGCTCGCGCCAAACATCGAGGCAGAATCTATGAAAAAGGGTATTTTCTTTGCAGCAGCATTGCTTGCGCTACCGCTGGCAGCCATCGCGGATGAAGGGATGTGGACCGTGGACAACTTTCCCGCCGCAAAAGTCGAAGACAAATACGGCGTAAAAATTTCGCCGCAGTGGCTGGAGGCGGCGCGCCTTGCCACCACCCGGCTGGAAAACGGCTGCACCGGCTCCTTCGCATCACCTGACGGTCTCATCCTGACCAACAACCACTGCGTCTGGAGTTGCGTGAGGAACCTGAGCAGCGCGGAGCGCAACCTCTCAGACGAGGGCTTCCTCGCCAGGAAGAAATCCGAGGAACTGGTTTGTCCTGGTCAGCAGATCTCCGTGCTGGTAGCACTCGATGACGTGACGACTGAAGTCAACAGGGCGACGGCCGGGCTCGAAGCCGCTAAAGCTAACGAGGCGCGCAAGGCGAAGCTTACGGAGCTGGAGTCTGCCTGCGAGAAGGCGTCCGGCGGCGCACTGCGCTGCGAGGAAGTGACGCTGTACAACGGCGGCCAGTACTTTATTTATTCGTACAAGCGTTTCGACGATGTCCGGCTCGTGTTTGCGCCTGAGCTGGACGTTGCAGCCTTTGGCGGTGATCCCGACAACTTCAATTATCCTCGCTGGTGTCTCGATATGTCTTTCCTGCGGGCCTACGAAGATGGCAAGCCAGCCATGAGCCCCGATTACCTGCGTTGGCGGGGCGCCGGGCCGGCTGCCGAAGAGCCGGTCTTTATCACGGGTCACCCGGGAACGACGAATCGCCTGTTGACCATGTCACAGCTGCGCTTCCTGCGCGATGTGACCTATCCGATATGGCTGCTGCGCTACTCGGAGCTGAGAGGGCGCATGCTCGTCTGGAAGGATACGAGCGAGGAGGCCGCCAGAATTGTTCAGCAGCGCATTCTCGGGATCGAGAACGGCATCAAGGTGCGGCGCAACCAGCTCAAGGCCCTGCAGAACGACGAGATGATGGCCATCAAGGCCGAGGAAGAGCGCAGGCTGCGCGCGGCAATAGCCGCTGACCCGGAGTTAGACGCCGAGTTCGGTGAAGCCTGGCGCCTGATCGACGAAGCCGTTGCGACGGAGCGCAATTTCTACGAAGAGCACTTGTTTGTTGAAGAGGATGCAGGCTTTGCCAGTGACCTGTTTGATTACGCCAAAACGATCGTGCGCGGCACGGCGGAGCGCGAATTGCCCGACGCAAAACGCATACGCGAGTACACGACCGCGGCGCTGCCACGTGTCGAAAACGATTTGTTCGCCGATCGCCCGATCAGCAGGGAATTCGAGAAACTGACCCTGACTTTTTCACTGGAGAAAATGCGTGAGTGGCTTGGGCCGGACAGCAAATACGTGCACAAGGTGCTTGGCAAGCAGTCACCGCAAGACCTGGCCGCAGGTCTTGTTGACGGAACGCGTCTTGATGACCCTGATTATCGCAAAGCGCTGTGGCGCGGCGGCGTCAAGGCAGTCCGCGCCAGCGACGATCCCATGATCAGGCTCGCCCTCAGCATTGATGATGACGCCCGCGCATTGCGCAAGCGCTATGAAGACGAGGTCGAGGCGCCAACTACTCGCGGCGCCGAGATGATCGCCGACGCCCGTTTTCGTATTTATGGCACGGACACTTATCCTGACGCGACTTTCACGCTGCGGGTAACTTACGGCGCGGTTGAAGGCTGGGAAGAAAAAGGCGCCATGCTGGATCCGTTCACGCAAACGCGACGCCTGTTTGAGCGTGCGACGGGGCAGCGGCCGTTTAAGGTGCCTGACAGCTGGATTGCCGCGAAAGACAAGCTGGATCCGGACACGCCGTTTAACTTTGTCGCTACCACCGACATCACGGGCGGCAACTCAGGCAGCCCCCTGATCGGAGCAGACGGTACCCTGGTGGGGCTGGCGTTCGACGGCAACATCCACTCCATCGCCGGCGGTTATTGGTTCGACCAAAGCCTTAATCGGACGGTGGCGGTGAACACAGCGATCATGCTCGAGGCGCTGGCGGATGTGTATGAGGCCGACGAACTGGTTGCTGAGCTCAGCGTGGTTGACGGCAAATAGAAACCGGTCTTGAACCGAGAGGGACTGCCCTTCTATAGCCCTAGCTTAAAACCGGCATGCCCATGAGTGGCCAGATCACCGTGGCGAATAAAGCGACTACCAGGACAGCTATGATGCTGGCTGGCAGGCCCGCAAGGAAAAACTCGCCGGTCGAGAACTGGCCGCTTTCGTAGGCAATCGCGTTCGGTGCGGCGCCCACTAAGAACAGAAACGGCATGCCGGCGACCGCAAGGGCGACGTACAGCACAATCTCGGGAGATGCGCCGAGATACGGCGCCATCACAAGCGCGACGGGCAGGGCGATAGCAATCGCGGCGACGTTCATGATGATGTTCGTAAGCGCCATGATCAGCACCGCAGTGCCAAGGACAAAGGTAAGAATAGAGTGGCCGTGCAGGAGACTCAGCCACGACACGGCCATCCACTCGGCGGCGCCTGTCTGCCACAAACACAGACCAAGGCTCATGGCGCCGCCGAATAATAAAACGATATTCCACGGCAGCGCTTCAAGGTCCTTTTTCCTCAAAATACGAAATATAAAAAACAGCACCGTCGCTCCGGCTATCACGGCACTCTTGTCCAGGCCCGCAAAGGCGGGGACCAGTGAGCGCAGGCTCATGGCGGCGACCGCGAACATGGTGATTGCGAGCCCAAGTCGTTCTTCCCGGCTCATGGGACCCAGGCTCGCATGGAGCTGCTTGGCCCGCTCACTAAGCCCGGGAATCACGTCCTGTTCCGGTTTGAAGACCAGCAGCACGTAGACCCAGAGCAAAAAAACCATCACTGCCCCCACCGGCAGCATGTAGTAAGTGAGTTCGAAAAATTCGATGTCACGTCCGGCGAGCTGGCTGAAAAACTCGATGGCCACAGCGCCGCGGGCGGCACCCAGCAGCGTGATGATGCTGCCTGCGCCGGCGGTAAATGCCATGCCGATAAATAGCCCCTTGCCAAAGCGGGTCGGGTGCGCATCTTCCTCGTATAGCGCGTGGATGGTCATGAGCAACGGGAAGATCGCGGCCGCGACCGCGGTGTGTGCCATAACCAGGGTAAGTGCTGCCGTCATGACAAAGGCACCGAGATAGATTCGGCTGGTGCGCTCGCCGACGATGGTGAGCATGCGATAGGCCATCCGGTTTGTCAGGCCCGTTTTCGTGAACACCATGCCGATGGTAATGGAGCCGATGATGAACCAGACGGCAGGGTCCATGAAGTCGGTAAATGCAGCGCGCGCATCGCGCAGCTGAAAGAACACCTGGATGACGGCAATAGCAATGGCGGTAACGCCGATGGGTACGACTTCGAACACCCACCAGACTGCCGCCAACAGAAAAAGGCCCACCGCCATGCGCCCCTGGGCCGAAAGCACGATGCGCCGTCCGTCAGGATCAATGGCGTCCGGGAGTCCCGTTAGGAAGTAGAACAGAGCAAACAGCGCTAAGCCCGTCAACAGCCAAAAGACGCGGAGTCGCTGACCTGCAGGCGCGGCTGCGGCGACCTTAACGGGCTCCCTGCCCGAGCTGCCCTCGGAATCAGACCCCTTGGTCATTCGTGCTTTCCGGTTTGATCAGCTCGGCCGTCATGCCCAGCACCTCGACAGTTCTGACGACGCCGACAACGACGCCGTTTTCCTGCACTGGAATAATCGCCCGGTCGTGGCGAACCATTTCGCGGACGACGCGTATGAGGGGGTCGTCCGCCTGAACGGTGAGCGTAATTTCATCACAGACCTCTCCGACCAGAGCCTTCGCTTTTTTCCTCAGCTTTTCTTCCGCACGGTCCGAGAGCATTTCGGCCAGATTGGGATCGACTTCCACGTCAAACATTTTTTCCGGATGATCGCTGATATCGGCAACAAGGAACGAAGGCGCGAGTCCTCGAAGAATATCTCTGCGCCGAACAATACCGACCAGTTCGGCATCGTCGCTCAGTACCAGGGCGAAGCGCGGCATGCTGATGGAGCCCGCCATATCGATATGCCATTCGCTCAGCGCTTTCGCGGCAAACGCCAGCGTGTCTTCTTTGGTGACCGACGGATACTTGTCGAGGGGAACCATCAGGTCCCTCGCGAGGATTTCGGCGCCGCTTCTTTTCGGCCCTTTATTTTTTTCTTCAGAACCGGCTGCGCCAGGATCCGGCAGGTCTTCTGAGCCCATCACTCTCACCCCGAGATGAAACTATTGACAGGATAACCGCGCATGACGCTGCGGCAAAGTTTCAGTACCGGGAGCGGGCCACTGGGCGCAAAGCCTGCGCCCGCAGATTCAGCCAAGCCGGACTTGGGGGCTATCGCGGAGCATTTCGAGGTAATGCGCGCGGATCGGACCGAGGTCGATACTGTTGAGATAAGAAGAATAGGCCAGGTAACTCAACAGGAAGCGCCGGTCCGCAATCCATGGCGGCAGAAACTTCGGTGCGTGGCAAAGGCCCGCATCCGCGAGCTCGCAGAGTACGGGAATGTCTTCAATATCGAGCTTGCCGCAGAAAAGCAGGAGCAGGCAGTCGGAGCGCCCCGCAGTGACAACGGCGCGAAGGAAATTGTGAACACGCAGCAAACCATCGAGGTACACGATGTCCTTGGTAAACGGTGTGCCACCCGTCAGCGTGCCGCCGCGGAACACGCGCCTGGCGTTTTCAAACGCCTGCTCCGGTGTTTCGACGCGCGTCAGGAAGTACCGGTAAACCTCAATGAAGTCGGCGCCGTCGATGGCCATTTGTATCGCTATTATGCGATCGGCGAGCCGGCGAAAGCGGTCGATGTCGATGGAACCTGTGATGAATTCTGCAAAAACCGCGAGTCCCTCCTGGGTCTTGGTAGACCCGGGATGGCTGGCGCCAAGGATCTTGAGGCTGGTCTGATCAAGGCCGTTCAAGGACGTTGCTACGTGAACATAGGCCTCGTGATTCACGAGCTGTGCAACGTCCTTGTCGGTGAAGCAGGCATCGCGGCGAATGCGTATGCGCTTCGGCCCGGCCAGCGCATTGGCAGAGAGTTCATCCACGACCATTACCTTGGGCGCCTGATCGCCGAACAGTTTGTCTGCGGCTGATTTCATGCGGTCGGCGACGTGAGAGGCGAGATAGCAAGCATCCGACGGCGCGCCAAGATCGAGGTGGCTGATGTTGGTGAACAGGTCGTCGAAGCGGTTGGCCAGGTTTAGGCTCGTGGATTTCTCGTCACGCAGCACTTCTGTCGGCAGGCCATAAAGGCGGGATGAATGCGCCAGAAATTCCGGCGTCCCGCAGGCGCTCAGCATCCGGCCGCTGGTTTCAATGCTATCGGCGATGCCGGCAAGCCAGCGGTTAACGGAAGAGTCTTCGCCCAGCAGCTTGCGGGCCTCGCCCGTCAAGGCGAGGGTCGGTTCGAGATCGAAAGGGCGATACTCGATGGTCGGCAGCTTGCTGGCCTTTTTGCGCAAAAAGGCTTCGCGCTGGCTCAGGGGCCACGCGATGTGAGAAAGCACCCGGATGCTCTGACTTGCCCGGAAAAGCAGTTCAGATGCCTCGGTAATTCGTTGTTTTTCCCTGCTATCTATCATGTGGGTTAATCATCAAAGACCGCACCGCCTGCGACCTCTTTTTTCTGTTTGCCGAAGTCTGTGCCAATTTTTGCGGACTCGCAATGCGTTTGGTTAGGAAGGGGCAAATACGGTTACCATGCGCAGGCAGATTCATCATCAGGGCCGGCACTTGGTAAACCGCGAAGAAAGCTCGGCGTATCGCGTCTACGTCATGTTTATGCTTGTGCTGGTCTATACCTTCAACTTTATAGACCGGCAAATCATCAGCATTCTCGCCGTGCCTATAAAGGCCGATCTCGCCTTGAGTGACACCGAGTTGGGGCTCATGGGTGGCCTTGCTTTCGCGCTTTTTTACACAGCGCTCGGCATTCCCATCGCCATGTGGGCAGATCGCGGCAACCGCGTTGGCATCATGAGCATTGCGCTCGCTGTCTGGAGCGCGATGACGGCCGCATGTGGGCTTGCCCAGAATTTCTGGCAGCTTTTTCTCGCGCGCCTCGGCGTGGGCGTTGGCGAAGCGGGCGGTGTCGCGCCGGCCTATTCACTGATTTCCGACTACTTCCCGTCGGCCCAGCGCGCACGCGCAATCAGCGTTTATGCTTTCGGTATACCCATTGGCTCTGCGCTGGGTATCGTTTTCGGTGGCCTTATTGCTTCAAAGATTGACTGGCGCTACGCGTTCTTTGTGGTTGGTCTGGCGGGCGTATTGCTCGCACCGTTTTTTCGTCTGACGGTCAGAGAGCCCATACGCGGACGCTTTGACAGTGACAGGCAGGTGTCGCCGGCGTCGCTTGGAACCGTGGTCGCGAGGCTAAGGCACAAACCAAGTTTCTGGCTTCTTTCCTTTGGAGCCGCGTTTTCGTCTATGGCCGGTTACGGGCTGTTCTTCTGGCTGCCGTCGTTTTTTGTGCGCAGCTACGGCCTGAGCCTGCTGAATGCCTCGCTCTACTACGGTGCAATTTTTCTTGTCGGCGGGCTGGCGGGAATATGGCTGGGCGGCATGTTCGCTGACAAGTTTGGCAGGGTGAGTCGCGCGGCGTATGCAGTGATACCGGGCGTCGCGTTCCTTGCCACAATTCCGCTCTATGCGCTGGCGATTCTCTCCGACAATTTGTTCGTGGCCTTTTTTGTGTTTCTCTTGCCCACTGCTCTGGGCCTTGCCTGGCTGGGCCCGGTCATCAGCGCGATACAGCACGTGGTCAACGCAAACATCCGCGCGACGGCCTCGGCGGTGTTTCTGTTCATCGTCAACCTTATCGGGCTCGGCCTTGGGACTGTGGCCATCGGTGCCCTGTCCGACGCCCTGACTGAGCGGCTTGGCAATGATGCCTTGCGCTATTCGATTCTTGCGGGCACCAGCTTCTACCTGCTCGCCGCCGCATGTCTTTTCCTGGCCGCGCGCCGATTGCACGAGGACTGGGAGAACTGACTACATTGCCGGCTTGATGAACTTCAGCGTCATGCGATTGGACTCGCCGATTGCTTTCATTTTTTCCTGAAGTTCCGGATCTTCCCTGCTGGTGGCAAGTGACGGTGGCAGCCGCCAGACAACATCGTCAGCGCCGGGCACGTCGCGCGAATTCTCATTGATTGCCGCGTAACCCTCGTATCGGAACCCTGCCGCCTCCAGTGTCTTCATCACGAAATCGCGCTTGAGATAGCCGCGCGAACCGTCCGCTGACTCATCAGGATGGTCGTCGGGGGACATGTGTTGAACCACGCCGAGCACGCCACCGGGCTTGAGGACGTTGTATAAATCCGCCACTGCCTTCGACAAATACGCGCCGTCGCTCTCAAAGCGCGCGAGGTTGTGCATGGCCCTGATCATGAGCGCGGCGTCGGCCGTGCCCGCCATCTCAGAGGGCATACTGCCAAAGACAAAGGCCGACACCTTTGCGCCATCGTCGCCATACCAGGCGTTGGCGCCGGCGGTCCAGTCTTCCACCCAGGTTTCTTTCTGCAAGAGCATCTCTTCGGAGAAGAAGCCGAAAAGCGGGAACATGTCCTGGGCGTAATCCACGCCAATGAGATGTCCATCGGGCCCCAGGTATTGAATCAGGATTTTCGAATACCAGCCGCCACCCGGCAGCCCTTCGACTACGGTCATACCGGGCTCGATGCCAAAAAACGAGAGTGTCTCGTAGGGGTGCCTGTAGGCGTATCGCGCTTGGACCTCGGCGGGCTGTGCTGCAACCACCTCGGCGAGCCTGGATTCTGCGGCCGTCTTTTCCGGCATGGTTGCCTCGGCGGCGGGTGCGGCCTCCGTACTCACGGCAGGTTCCGGGGCCTTGCCGCATGCGGCAACGGCGAGAATCAATCCAGGCAAAATATAACGCTTCATTTCGACCATACTCCGAGGTGGGAAAGAACTTACTTTAAAGCAAGCGGCTGCCTCTGTCAGTTACGCGCCGCGACGCTATTTCTTCTTTGCCGTCCCTGGTCGGGCGCGCTTGTCCAGTTCCTCAAGGCGCGCCAGCTTCTCACTTATTTTTTGCTCCAGCCCGCGGTTCACAGGCTGGTAATAACGTCGCGGGCCCATGGATTCCGGAAAATAATTTTCACCTGCCGCATAGGCGTCGTCCTCGTCGTGCGCATAGCGATAGGCTTTGCCGTGGCCGAGTTTCTTCATCAGGCGCGTCGGCGCATTGCGCAGATGTGCGGGCACCTCTTGCGTGCCCAGCTTGCGCGCATCCTCGGTTGCCTTGTTGAATGCGGTGTAGGCCGCATTGCTCTTGGCGGCACAGGCCAGGTAAACAATCGCCTGCGCGATGGCGAGCTCGCCCTCCGGACTGCCAAGACGGTCGTAGACCTCCCAGGCGTCCAGCGCGATGCGCAGCGCACGCGGATCGGCGTTGCCGATGTCTTCGGAGGCCATCCTCGCAACGCGTCGCAGTATGTACACAGGATCGCAGCCGCCATCGACCATGCGCGCGAACCAGTACAGTGCCGCATCGGGCGACGAGCCTCGTACTGATTTGTGCAAGGCAGAGATCTGGTCGTAGAACTGGTCGCCACCTTTATCGAAGCGCCGCGACCCGCCCGCAATGACATCAGTGACATTGGTTTCGCTTATCGTGACGGCTCTGTCCTGTTCCTCGGCGAGGGCCACCGCAGTCTCTATGAAGTTGATGGCACGCCTGGCATCGCCGTCGGCAGATGTCGCGATACGCTCGCGAAGCGTTTCGTCAATGTCTACTCGGGCATTCAGATCTTCGGCAAGCAGTTCGATGGCCCGATCTACGACGAGGCGTATGGCGTCATTGTCGAGGGATTTGAGCACATACACGCGTGCACGAGACAGCAGCGCGTTATTCAGTTCAAACGACGGATTCTCGGTCGTCGCGCCGACGAAAATAATCGTGCCGTCTTCGATGTGCGGCAAAAACGCATCCTGCTGCGCCTTGTTGAACCGGTGAACCTCGTCAACGAACAGCACGGTTGCGCGATTTTCCATCTGACGGATATAGCGGGCCTTTTCTACTGATTCGCGTATGTCTTTAACGCCGGAAAGCACAGCGGACAGCGTGATGAACGCGGCGTCGGAGCGCAGCGCCATAAGTCTTGCGATGGTGGTCTTGCCCGTGCCCGGTGGCCCCCACAGCACCATGGAGTGCAAGGCCCCTGACTCGAGTGCCCGCCGCAGTGGTTTGCCTTCACCGAGCACATGCTGTTGGCCTACTACTTCGTCGGGCGTTGCAGGGCGCATGCGGTCGGCAAGGGGCCGGAA
>JABDLF010000077.1 GCA_013003115.1 Gammaproteobacteria bacterium | reverse complement strand
AATTCAAGAACCGTGCGGAAGAGGCGCTGGGTCATACAATTGAAGTTGTTTCCGGTCGCGAAGAGGCACGCCTGGTTTATTCGGGCGTCGCGCACAGTTCTCCCCAGCGCGGCGAGAAACTGCTGGTTGTTGATATAGGTGGCGGCAGCACGGAGCTGATTGCTGGAGAGGGGTTCACGCCCAGTGAGCTGTTCAGTTTGCAGATGGGCTGCGTGAGCATCACTCGCCGCTTTTTCCCGGATGGCCGCATGACCGCCAAAAGAGTGAAAAAGGCGAGGATCGCGGCACGCGTCGAACTTGAACCGATTGTAGCGTCGCTGCGCGCGCTGTCGTGGGACGAGGCAATTGGTGCGTCCGGGACGATACGGGCGGCGGCCGAGGTGATGACGGCTCAGGGCGGCGGCAGAGCGAATAAAGAGCTGACGCCGGAGGGCCTGACGGATCTGATTCGCCGCATGGTGGATGCAGGAGAAATCCGCAAGCTGAGCATGCCCGGACTGGACCCGGAGCGCGCGCCTGTTTTTCCCGGCGGGATGATAGTGCTCGAGTCTATTTTCAAGGAACTCGGCATTGACAGCATGCGCGTCTCGGACGGGGCGCTGCGCGAGGGTATCCTCTTTGACCTGGTCGGCAGAATCACTCACGAGGACGCGCGCGAGCGCAGCATTCGTTCGCTTCAGCAGCGCTACAACATAGACCTCGTGCAGGCGCAGCATGTGGAGGAAACTGCCGTTACGCTCCTGCGATCGCTGGCCGATCAATGGGATCTCACACTCAATGATCAGGAACTCCTGCTCAGATGGGCAGCGCGTTGTCATGAGCTTGGTCTGGCCATTGCCCATTCGGGGTTTCACCGACATGGTGCCTACCTTTTGGAAAACTCGGATTTGCCCGGGTTTTCAACATTCGAACAGGCGCGGCTCGCGACTCTCGTCGCGCTACATCGCAAGCGCTTTCGCGAGGAAGAGCTGGAGCGTATTCGCCCGGACCGCCGGGCTGCCATCAGAAAGCTGGCGATCATTCTTCGCATCGCGGTGGTTTTGCATCGTGGTCGAAGCCCGGAGCTGACGCCGCGCGCGGCAGTGAAGGCAGCAGGACGCAAGCTGAAGCTCAACTTTGGTGATGACTGGCTGGCTGCGCATCCGCTCACTCGGGCCGATCTGGAAAGAGAGGCGCGCTACCTCGGTGAAGCCGATCTCAAGCTGGAAGTAGTCTGAGGCCTGCAGCAATTACATAACGGTTGCGTAGCGGGCGAGCAATGTGTCCTGAGCCGAACATCTTTTCGCAGGCTCATCCTCCGTTACCCTCACGTAGTCTCCGCTCGGTTGCAGGAGCCATGCCTGCTGATTATCGGCCAGGTAGAGTTCAAGCGTCTCACGAATGCGTTCTCGCAGCTTCTTTCGGGAAACAGGAAAACACGCCTCTACCCGCCCGAAAAAGTTGCGATCCATCCAGTCTGCACTCGAACAGTACAGTTCATATTCGCCGGCATTTTCGAAGTAATAAACACGCGAATGCTCAAGAAAGCGCCCGACGATGGACCTTACACTGATGTTTTCGGACAAACCGGGAATACCAGGACGCAGTGCGCAGACGCCGCGCACAATCAAATCGACTTTGACGCCTGCGCGCGATGCTCTGTACAGGGCTTCAATCACCTGGGCCTCGATCAGCGCGTTCATCTTGGCAACGATGCGTGCTTTCCGACCGGCCTCTGCGTTGCTGATTTCACGCTCAATTTTTTCGATAATGGCATCGTGCAGCATAAATGGTGACTGCAACAGCCGATGCATGCCCTTGAATTTTCCGAGGCCTGTAAGCTGCAGAAAAAGCCGATTGACGTCTTCACCGATTTCCGGATCAGCAGTAAACAGGCTGTAGTCGGTGTAAATCTTGGCGGTGCTCGCGTGGTAGTTGCCGGTGCCGAGATGACAATAGGGCTTTAGTTTTCCACCCTCCCTGCGTAGTACCAGGCACATCTTGGTATGCGTCTTGAAGCCCACCACGCCGTACACGAGATGCGCGCCTGCCTCGGTCAGACGATTGGCCAGCTCAATGTTGTCGGCCTCATCAAAGCGAGCGCGCAGTTCAATAACAGCAGTGACTTCCTTGCCAGCGCGTGCAGCCTCGACCAGCGCGTCAACCACGACTGAGCCCGAGCCGGTCCGATAAAGCGTCTGTTTGATGGCAACCACCTCAGGGTCATTGGCGGCCTCTCGCAAAAACTCAACAACTGGTACAAATGACTCGAACGGGTGGTTCAATAGCAAATCACGGTGTTTGATGGCGCTGAATTTGCTGACCGACGTGACAAGATTGGCGGGAACGCCGGGCACGAAGGGCGGATACTTGAGATCGTAAGCCTCAACCAGATCAAAAACCGCCTGAACGCGATTGATATTCACGGGGCCGTCAACGCGATAGAGGTCTTCTTCGCCCAGCCCAAACTCATTAAGCAGGTAGGTCGCGAGTTCATCAGGGCACTCCGCCGTCACTTCGAGCCTGACGGCGTCTCCGTATCGACGCGCCGCGAGCTCGCCCTCCAGCGCCCGCAAAAGATCGTCAACCTCTTCCTCGTCGACGTACAGGTTGCTGTTGCGAGTAGCGCGGAACTGGTGAGAGCCCATGACCTTCATGCCCGGGAAAAGCGCGTCCATAAACTCATGCATTACGGACGAGAGAAACACAAAGTCGTTGGGACCGCTTTCGCACTCGTTCTGCGGCAGGCGAATTAATCTCGGCAGGGCGCGCGGTGCCTGAACAACGGCGTGCTTACAGTGGCGGCCGAAGGCGTCTTTGCCTTTAAGCTCGACAATAAAGTTCAGGCTTTTATTAATGATGCGCGGGAACGGATGGGCCGGATCAAGTGCCAGAGGACTCAGAACCGGAAATACTTCTTCCATCGCGTAGTTTTCAAGCCAGGCGCGCTGTGGCGCGGTCCAGTCGGTGCGGCGAACAAAGCGAATGCCCTTGGCGTCCAGTTCAGGCGTCAGTTCGTCGTTGAAAACGCGATACTGGTCCGCAACGATCGCGTGTGCCTGCTCGCTTATCCGCGTGAGGAGTTCGCCGGGTGTGAGATTATCGGGACCTGTCTGGACGGAGCCAGCTTCGTACATTTGCCGCAGGCCCGCGACCCGGACCTCGAAAAATTCGTCGAGGTTAGTGCAGCTGATGCATAGAAAGCGCACTCGCTCGAGCAGAGGCACGCGATGGTCCCGCGCCTGCGCAAGCACCCTGCGCTGAAAATTGAGGGTGCTTAGCTCCCGGTTGATAAAGTTTTCCGGCCGCCTGAGATCTGTATCGTCCAACATTCACTCCTGTATTTCATGCCGGAATGCGGCAATCTGATGCTGCTCAACCCTGATTATATCGGCGTCGCGCGCGTGGCTGGCTGACGCTGCGTCGCAGTTTTGGCTATGCCGGGTACATGGCTCCCAGAACTGCCGTGGCTGACGCGCCCGTTGCCGCCGGCACGTTCCCTGGGCGGCCATGCAGCGACTGGCACGCGAGCCAGGCAAAGGCGGCAGCTTCCACGAAATCCGGGTCAACGCCGAGCAGGGCAGTACTGCTGACTTGAACGCCGGGAAGGCTCTTTCCAAGGCGTTTCACGAGATCTGCATTATGCGCGCCGCCGCCGCAAAGCAGTACCAGCTGCGACGATGGCGCATGGGCCTTGATTGCCGAGCCCACGCTCCGGGCGGTCAATTCTGCCAGGCTGGCCTGCAGCGCAGCACCCTGCACCGATGTTCCGCACTGGCGCTGGTGCGCGGCCACCCAGGCCAGATTGAAGTATTCCGGTCCGCTGCTTTTTGGTGGCATTTTTTCAAAGTAAGGATCGCGCATGAACTGAACGAGGAGTTCGTTGTCCGGACTGCCCTGCGCCGACCACGCGCCCTCGCTGTCAAACGATGCCCCGCGCTCCGCGCTGATATGCTGGTCCAGCAGGCAGTTTCCCGGGCCCGTATCGAACCCTGCAGTAGCGCGGCCGGCCGCCAGTACGGTGACGTTGGCGATGCCGCCCAGGTTGACCACCGTTCGGGTTTCGGAGCTCGCGCCAAAAGCGGCCTCATGAAATGCGGGTACCAGCGGCGCACCCTGACCTCCGAGCGCCATGTCCCGCCTTCGGAAGTCGGCAACGGTGGTGATGCCCGTTATGGCAGCAATCTGGTTGGGGTCGCCAATTTGCATTGTGAATGGCAGCTCGGCTGAAGGGCAGTGCCTGATGGTCTGGCCATGAGATCCAATGGCCCGTACATCGTTTTTTTCTATACCAGCCGCAGATATCAGCTTGAGCGCGGCGCTTGCAAAAAAACGCCCGAGCACCACATCCGTTTGCCCGAGATTCTCTACGCTAAGCGCGGGCGAACGGGCGAGCTCAAGGACGCGCTGACGCAATGGCAGTGCATATGGCTCGCACAGCGAGTGCAGAATCCTGACTGACTCGCCTGATACCTCGAGCAGCACAGCGTCGACGCCATCGGCGCTGGTGCCCGAAATCAGGCCAATATAAAGATCCGGCACGGTGAAGCTTCAGTCCGCCGCCGCGGCGAGACGCGTCTGGTTGACCAGGTCAAGCTGGGCAAGGAGCGGCGACGCCCTGGTCACGAAGTCATCGCGAAAAGATCGGGGCACGGGCTCGGCCTGCGGCAGCTCCACCGTGCGGGGATTTCTGTGTATGCCGTTGATGCGGTATTCGTAGTGCAGGTGCGAGGCGGTTGCTGTGCCAGTCTTGCCAACGTAGCCAATAATCTGGCCTTGCTTCACGCGCGCGCCCGTTCGGGGTTTGGCGAAGCGCGACATATGCGCATAGAGCGTGGTGATGTTGCCGCCATGCTGAAGTATGACTGCATTGCCGTAGCCGCCTTTGCGGCCGCGAAAAATAATCTTGCCGTCGCCGGCCGCCCGGATGGGGGTGCCTGTCGGCGCCGCGTAATCGACGCCTTTGTGCGCGCGAACCTTTTTGTATACAGGATGCAGGCGCCGCGGGTTAAAGCGCGAGCTGACCCGGGAAAAATCAACAGGCGCGCGCAGGAATGCCTTGCGCATGTTGAGCGCGTCAGGGGTGAAATAACCAACTTCACCGTTTGGGTCTTCGTAGCGGATAGCCCGATAGATGTTCTTGTCATTCACGAACTCAGCAGCAAGGATCTCGCCGTCGCGCAGAAACTCGCCGTCCTGCCAGAGCTGCTGGTAAATCACCGTGAAAGAATCGCCGCTGCGAATATCCAGCACGAAGTCGACGTCCCAGGCGAAGATCCCGGCAAGATTCATGGTCAGCTGCTCCGAGAGCCCTGCGTCCAGCGCGGCCATAAACAGCGAAGAGCTGATTTGTGCGCGGGCATGCCTTGTTCGCACTTCGATGGGCAGCGAGACGAACTCTGCGCTGAAGCCCTTGCCGTTTCGTGTGAACAGCAGTTCCAGCGTCTCGGAGATAGGTCGGCGCAGTTCAAGAATGCGCCCTTCCTCGTGGCGCAACTCAATGACGTCACCCGGTCTGAGCATGGCGAGATTTTTGCCCGCCTCTTTCAGCGTAAGAATTTCAGCCAGGTCCGAGCGATTGAGGCCGTTGCGCGCAAACAGCCTGTCGAGGGAATCTCCCCGGGCAACGTTTAAGACCAGCGGCGTGCCGGGCCTTGCGTCCGGCGCTGTGGGGAGCAATTCACTGAGCGAATCCAGGTTGCCCGAGGATCCTGGCAGGGAAAGCTCGCGGACCACCGCGTCCGAATTGAGATCCGGGCTAGCCGCAGGACCACGCAAGCCGGTGAACAATGCAAGCGCCGAAACCGGGAGGACAATGCCGACGATAAACCAGGGCCAGTGGCGCCGACGGGCGGGCGAAGCCTGATGCGCTGGCTTATAATCGTGGCGTAATTGGCTGTTTCTTCTGGCCATAGATTTATTTTTGCGGAAATCTGCAGCCTTTACCAGCACCTTTGGCAGCAGCTGACTCGGGTTACCTTGGGAAATACCTTCAGACTAATGAAAAAACCAGAGCAACAACTGTCCGAAATAGAGCGCGGCAGCGACGAGGTCCTTGTTCACGATGAACTGCGCGAGCGTCTCGCCAGCGGCCGCCCTTTACGCATCAAGGCGGGCTTCGACCCGACGGCGCCTGATCTGCATCTGGGCCATACGGTGCTGATTAACAAGATGCGTCAGTTTCAGGACCTCGGCCATCATGTGATTTTCCTGATCGGCGATTTCACCGGAATGATCGGCGATCCCAGTGGCAAGAGCACGACGCGGCCCGCGCTTTCGCCCGCAGACGTGCGGGAAAATGCGCGAACCTACGAACAACAGATATTCAAGATTCTGGATCCCGACAGGACAGAAATCGCGTTCAATTCCGCATGGATGGGGAAGATGTCATCCGCCGACCTGATTTCGCTGGCCTCACGTCACACCGTTGCACGCATGCTCGAGCGCGATGATTTCCGCAAGCGCTTTGAAGGCAACCAGTCGATTGCCATTCATGAGTTTTTGTACCCTCTGGTTCAGGGCTATGACTCGGTGGCGCTCAAAGCAGACGTTGAACTGGGCGGCACCGATCAAAAGTTCAATCTGCTGGTTGGCCGGCAGCTGCAACAGGCTTACGGGCAGCCCCCCCAGGTCGTCATCACAATGCCACTGCTGGAGGGCCTGGATGGTGTCCAGAAGATGTCTAAATCGCTGGGCAACTACATTGGCGTCAGCGAGCCGGCCGGTGAGATGTTCGGCAAGCTCATGTCGATTTCAGATGAACTGATGTGGCGTTACTTTGAGCTGCTGAGCTTTCGCAGCCTCGATGAAATCAAGGCGCTTGAACGTCAGATAGAGGAAGGCGCAAACCCTCGCGACATCAAGTTTGAGCTGGCAGAGGAGTTGGTCGGCAGGTTTCACGGGGCGGGCGCGGCGACGGCAGCTCGCGAGGAGTTCATCGCGCGCTTCCAGAAGGGTGCGATGCCGGACGATATGCCGGAGCTGGAATTTCGCGCGGAAAACGGGGCTTTCGGCTTAGCCCAGCTGCTCAAGAACGCCGAGCTGACGAGCAGTACTTCGGAGGCCCTGCGCATGATCGGCCAGGGCGCCGTGCGCATCGACGGCGAGCGAGTCACGGACAAGGCGCTGGAAATCCGGCCCGGGACCTGCGCGGTTTTCCAGGTAGGCAAGCGGCGATTCGCGAGGATTACAGTGGTTTAACCCTCCTCCCTGCGACTGTTCCGAGGTTTTGCGGCCCTTCGGAGCGCACAGAACATTCGACAGGTGTTGACCGCTCAACTTCTCCCCCTATAATGCGCTCCCCCTTCACCCCCTTGGGGAGAAGAGGAAAGTCGGCCCGGCTGGCGCGTTGCCAGACGAGCATTGGAGTTGACGCCTGACGAGAGTCCGGTATACTTCGTCGGCTGCCTGACCTCTGGTCAGGTTTTTGCGCTCTTTAACAATTGAATCAGGTAATTTGTGTGGGTGCTCGTGTTTGGATTTGCGGACGCAAATCTAAGGCGAGCATCTCAAGTCAATCGTTTGGATTGTGCTTGGGGTCTGCTCTCCGACTCAAAGCTTTATAGCTTTAAACTGAAGAGTTTGATCCTGGCTCAGATTGAACGCTGGCGGCATGCCTAACACATGCAAGTCGAACGGTAACAGGCCGCTGTGATCCCTTCGGGGTGAACTTGGCGCTGACGAGTGGCGGACGGGTGAGT
>JABDLF010000076.1 GCA_013003115.1 Gammaproteobacteria bacterium | reverse complement strand
TGGTGACAACATCAAGATGGTGGTTGAGCTGATAGCCCCGATTGCGATGGAAGACGGGCTGCGCTTTGCGATCCGCGAGGGTGGTCGCACCGTGGGCGCCGGCGTGGTCGCTAAAATATTAGAGTGAGGAAAGCTTAGGCCAGTAGCTCAATTGGCAGAGCGGCGGTCTCCAAAACCGCAGGTTGGGGGTTCGATTCCCTCCTGGCCTGCCAATTCAAAGCCGGGCGAATGCCCGGCTGTGTTGCCTGAGTAGCAAGTAAAAACGCATGAATGTAAAAGCTGAAACGACGACCAATCCCTTTGATCTGGTGAAGATGGTGCTCGCCCTCGCTGTGCTGCTGGGCGGCATCGTTGCCTACTACTGGTTCGAGGATGCCTCGCAGCTGCTGCGAGTAGCCGGCGTACTGCTGGCCGTTGTGCTTTCCATCGTGCTCTTTATGCAGACGCAGATGGGTCGTGAGCTGTGGGAGTTTATCCAGGGTTCGCGGGTTGAGATTCGAAAGGTTATCTGGCCGAACCGCCAGGAAACCATGCAGACGACCATTGCCGTTATTGGCTTCACCATCATTATGGGCGTGTTTTTCTGGCTGCTGGATATGTTTCTGTCCTGGGCCTCTGCGGGAATCGTGAGCTATGGAGGCGCCTGAGGTCATGGCACTTAGATGGTACGTCATCCATGCGTATTCGAACTTCGAGCACAAGGTTAAAGCCTCGCTTGAGGAGCGCATCAAACTCAAGGGTCTCGATGACAGGTTTGGCGAGATCATTGTGCCCACCGAAGAAGTCGTGGAGATGCGCGAGGGCCAGAAGCGCAAGAGTTCGCGCAAGTTTTTCCCGGGCTACGTCCTCGCTCAGATCGATATGGACGAAGAGACCTGGCACCTTGTTAAGGAAGTGCCCAAGGTGCTCGGATTTATTGGTGGGACCAGCGATAAGCCGGCAGCAATCAGCGACAAGGAAGCCGATGCCATCCTGCAGCGAGTGCAGGAAGGCGCCGATAAGCCGAGGCCGAAGGTCTTGTTTGAGCCGGGCGAGGTCGTGCGTGTGACCGATGGTCCGTTCAACGACTTTAATGGTGTCGTTGAAGAGGTGAATTACGACAAGAGCCGCTTGCGCGTGGCGGTGCAGATACTCGGGCGCTCGACGCCTGTAGAACTGGATTTTGGTCAGGTAGAAAAAGCCTGATCGTGGCCGGCACGGCCGGCGTTGACGAATACATGGATGAGGCCGCGAGGCGGCATATCGAAAATGGAAGTGGCGGGGAGCCGCAAGGCGTTTGACCCAAAGAGGATATTTTTATGGCCAAGAAAGTCGAGAGCTACATCAAGCTGCAGATCGCGGCCGGCCAGGCGAATCCAAGCCCACCCGTGGGCCCGGCGCTCGGCCAGCACGGTGTGAACATCATGGAGTTTTGCAAGGCCTTTAATGCCCACACCCAGGGCATGGAGCAGGGCCTGCCCACGCCGGTAGTCATCACGGTTTACAGCGATCGCAGTTTTACCTTCATTACGAAGACGCCGCCGGCGGCCGTGCTTTTGCGCAAGGCGGCGGGCGTAGCGAAAGGCAGCGGTACGCCAAACACCGAGAAGGTGGGCAAGGTAACGCGTGCGCAGCTCGAGGAGATTGCCAAAACCAAAGAACCTGATTTGACCGCGGCCGATCTGGACGCAGCCGTGCGGACTATCGCCGGCAGCGCCCGCAGCATGGGCCTCGAAGTGGAGGGCGTCTGACATGGCATTGTCCAAGCGAATGAAAGAGTCGCGTGAAAAGGTAACCGCCGGCCAACTTTATGCTGTCGATGAGGCGCTGGGGCTGGCGAGAGAGCTGGCTACGTCCAAGTTTGCCGAATCCATTGACGTGTCGGTAAATCTCGGCGTCGACCCACGCAAATCTGACCAGGTAGTACGTGGTTCGACCGTGCTTCCTAACGGCACCGGCAAAACGGTGCGTGTCGCCGTTTTTGCCCAGGGCGAAAACGCCGAAAAAGCCACCGCGGCCGGCGCAGATATTGTCGGTTTTGAAGATCTGGCTGCTGACATCAAGAAGGGCGAGATGAATTTCGACGTGGTAATCGCAACGCCCGATGCCATGCGCGTCGTTGGGCAGCTCGGCCAGATTCTCGGGCCACGCGGCCTGATGCCCAACCCCAAGGTAGGGACCGTAACAGCAGACGTTGCGACTGCGGTGACCAACGCCAAGGCCGGGCAGGTGCGCTATCGCACAGACAAGGCAGGCATCATTCACTGCCCTATTGGCAAGGCCAGCTTCGAGGTAGCGGCGCTCAAGGAAAATCTCGGGGCACTGCTGGCAGATTTGAACAAGGCCAAGCCGGCGGCAGCGAAGGGCATTTTTTTGAAGCGCATTACGGTGTCCTCGACCATGGGTCCGGGCATCGCCGTCGACCAGTCAACGCTGACGAGTTAATTCAGGAGGCACTGAGCAGCGCGTCCCGCTCGACGGGGGAGGCGTTGGGGAAACGGATTTCTCAAGCAGATCGAAGGGCGGCTCTAACCGCCCGACGTCAAAGACCGCAGGTGCTGAGTGGCAGGTATGCCGCGAAGCTTAATCGGAGTTGCCTGCGCAGATGGTGTTACCCGATCCAGTTCGCCTGGTGAAGGTCACTGTCACAGGTGAGCGGCCGAAGGAACGGCGGCTTGATAGATGACCGAAAACCAGGAGGTTAAGTAAATGGCACTTAGGCTTGAAGACAAGAAAGCTCTGGTTGCCGAGGTCAACTCGGTGGCTGTCGACGCCCTTTCGGCCGTGGCAGCAGAATACCGGGGGCTGACCGTTGAGCAAATGACCGACCTGCGCCACAAAGCGCGGGCGGGCGGCGTTTATCTCAAAGTGGTCAAGAACACCCTGGCAAGAAGAGCAATCGAAGGCACGGGCTTCGCATGTATGCAGGAGGCACTGGAGGGACCGCTGGTATTGGCGTTCTCGCAGGAAGACCCTGGTGCAGCGGCGCGCCTTGTAAAGGACTTCGCCAAGGACAACGACAAACTGGTCGTAAAGATCGTGTCCATCGGAGGGCAGCTTTTGCCCGCCAACGATATTGGCAGGCTGGCGGATCTTCCGACGCTCGAGCAGGCGCTGGCCATGCTCATGGGCGTCATGAAGGCGCCAATCGGCAAGTTTGTACGCACACTGGCAGAGCCACACACGAAGCTTGTTCGCACCGTAGCTGCGGTACGCGATCAAAAGCAAGCGGCCTGATTGATTGAATTGATATGAGCCAATGCGGCTCGGGTAACAGAAATATTTTAGGAGCAAGACAATGGCTGTTTCCAAAGATGACATTTTAGAAAGTATTGCGAACATGAGCGTCATGGACGTTGTGGAATTGATTTCTGCGATGGAAGAGAAGTTCGGCGTTTCTGCCGCTGCGCCGGTAGCGGTCGCGGCGGGTGCCGCGGCTGAAGGCGGCGCTGCTGCTGCAGAGCAGACGGAGTTCAACGTGATCATGACCAGCTTCGGTGACAACAAGGTCTCCGTGATCAAGGCTGTGCGTGCGATCACCGGACTGGGCCTCAAAGAAGCGAAGGACATGGTCGAGGGCGTGCCCGCGACCATCAAGGAAGGCGTGGAGAAAGCAGAAGCCGAGACGATCAAGAAGCAGCTTGACGATGCTGGTGCGACCGTCGAGGTTAAATAAGATTGTCATCTTCGGGTGATTCATACCGGGCACCTGGAGCGGGCAGCAGTTGCTGCCCGCTTGCGGGTGCCCGTGACTTTATTAGATGCCGCCCAATTGGCGCGGCGAGCGTCCTCTCGCGAAGTGGCCTGGTCACGGCGCGTGAGGAAATGACCCTGAACCGAGGTTGACCCTGATGGCCTATACCTTTACCGAAAAGAAACGCATTCGTAAGGATTTCGGCAAACGCCCGAGCATCCTTGATGTGCCTTACCTGCTCAGCATCCAGCTCGAGTCCTACCGTAAGTTTCAACAGGAGGACAAAAAGCCGGAAGACCGTGACGACATCGGCTTGCACGCCGCTTTCAAGACGGTCTTTCCGATCGTCAGCTATTCGGGCAACGCGGCACTCGAGTACGTCAGCTATCGCCTCGGCACGCCGGTTTTCGACGTCAAGGAATGCCAGCTGCGCGGGCTGACCTTTGCGGCGCCGCTGCGTGTGAAAGTCCGACTCGTCATTTACGACAAAGAAGTATCGGGCAAGAACAAGCCGGTCAAGGACATCCGCGAGCAGGAAGTGTACCTCGGCGAAATGCCGTTAATGACCGACAACGGTACGTTTGTCATCAACGGCACCGAGCGCGTTATTGTTTCTCAGCTGCATCGTTCCCCGGGTGTGTTCTTTGATCACGACAAGGGCAAAACCCACTCCAGCGGCAAGCTGCTGTTTTCTGCCCGGGTTATTCCCTATCGGGGCTCATGGCTGGACTTTGAGTTCGACCCCAAGGACTGCATGTTTGCGCGCATCGATCGCCGCCGCAAGCTGCCGGTAACCATTGTGCTGCGTGCGCTGGGCATGACCGACCAGGAAATGCTGGAGACGTTTTTTGACACAAATACGTTCAGGCTCTCCGCGAAGGAGATCAAGCTGGTGCTGGTGCCCGAGAGGCTGAAGGGTGAGCTCGCATTATTTGATATCAAAGCGCGCGGTAAGGTAATCGTCGAGGAAGGACGGCGAATCACGGCTCGCCACGTGAAGATGCTCGCCGATGCCGGCGTAAAACTGCTGCCGGTGCCGTCGGACTACCTCGTAGGCAAGACGCTTGCGCACGACATCGTGGACGAAGACTCGGGTGAGCTGGTCGCCAAGGCCAATGACGAGCTGACCGAGGAGATGATCGAAAAGTTCATCGAACTCAAGGTCAAGGAAATCGATACGCTTTACGTTAACGAGCTTGATCGCGGCCCCTACATCTCCAGCACGCTGCGCATCGATCCCAGCACGACGCCTCTGGAAGCGCTGGTAGAAATCTATCGCATGATGCGTCCCGGCGAGCCACCTACAAAAGATGCCGCGGAGAACCTCTTTCAGAACCTGTTCTTCAACGGTGAGCGCTACGACCTGTCGGCCGTTGGCCGCATGAAGTTTAACCGCCGTGTTGGCCGCGACGAGACCACCGGCGACGGCGTGCTGAGCAAGGAAGACATCATTGATGTGCTGGGCACCCTGATCGACATCCGCAACGGCAACGGCGTGGTGGATGACATTGATCACCTTGGTAACCGTCGCATTCGCTCGGTCGGCGAGATGGCTGAGAATGCGTTCCGCATCGGTCTTGTGCGCGTAGAGCGGGCAGTCAAAGAACGTCTGACGCTGGCCGAATCCGAAGGGCTAATGCCGCAGGAGCTCATCAACGCCAAGCCGGTCGCCGCTGCCGTGAAGGAGTTCTTTGGCTCGAGTCAGCTGTCGCAATTCATGGACCAGAACAATCCGCTGTCAGAAGTCACCCACAAGCGCCGTGTTTCTGCGCTTGGCCCTGGCGGCCTGACACGTGAGCGTGCCGGGTTCGAGGTGCGCGATGTGCATCCGACGCACTATGGCCGCGTGTGTCCGATCGAAACGCCGGAAGGACCGAATATCGGTCTTATCAACTCCCTGGCCGTGTACGCGCGAACCAATGAATACGGGTTTCTTGAGACGCCTTATCGAAAGGTCGTCAAAGGGAAGGTTGGCAACAAGATCGAATACCTGTCGGCCATCGAAGAAGGCCAGTATGTCATCGCGCAGGCGAATGCGAAGCTGGACGATAACGGGCGTTTTTCGGACGACCTTATTTCCTGTCGCAGCCAGAACGAGTTTACGCTGGCGTCGCCGGAGCAGATCGATTTTATGGACGTGTCGCCGAAGCAGATCGTTTCGGTGGCTGCGGCGCTGATTCCGTTTCTCGAGCATGACGATGCGAACCGCGCGCTCATGGGGTCTAACATGCAGCGCCAGGCCGTGCCGACGCTGCGCGCCGAAACGCCGCTGGTGGGCACCGGTATCGAACGCACGGTTGCAACCGACTCGGGCGTAACAGTGGTGGCACGACGTGGCGGAGTGGTCGACATTGTCGACGCCTCGCGCATCGTGGTTCGGGTTAACGACGACGAAACATCGGCGGATGAGTCCGGTGTAGATATCTACAACCTGACCAAGTACACGCGTTCGAACCAGAATACCTGCATAAACCAGCGGCCGCTGTGTAAAGAGGGTGATGCGATTGCCCGCGGCGACGTGCTGGCAGACGGTCCGTCGACCGACCTGGGTGAACTGGCTCTGGGCCAGAATCTGCTGGTCGCCTTTATGCCCTGGAATGGCTACAACTTCGAAGACTCTATTCTTATCTCCGAGCGCGTTGTTAACGAGGACCGCTTCACGACCATTCATATCGAAGAGCTGACCTGCGTCGCGCGCGATACCAAGCTTGGTTCGGAGGAGATCACGTCGGATATTCCGAACGTTGGTGATGCTGCTCTCGGCAAGCTGGACGAGGCTGGCGTCGCTTTTATCGGCGCCGAGGTCAAGGCGGGAGATATCCTGGTTGGTAAGGTCACGCCCAAGGGCGAGACGCAGCTGACACCGGAAGAAAAACTCCTGCGTGCGATCTTTGGCGAAAAGGCGTCTGATGTTAAGGACACCTCGCTGCGTGTTCCTCCCGGGATGGACGGCACCGTCATCGACGTGCGCGTGTTCACTCGCGATGGCGTCGAGAAAGACTCGCGTGCTTTGTCCATCGAAGAATCGGAGCTTAAGGCGGTTCGCAAGGATCTGGACGACCAGCGCCGCATTCTTGAAGAAGACATATTTGAACGCGTCGAGCGCATGCTGCTGAATAAGGTCGCAGATGGCGGGCCTGACAAGCTCAAGGCTGGCAGCAAAATAACCAAGGCTTACCTCGATAACGTTCCGCGCGAGAAATGGTTTGCCATTCGTCTGCGTAACGATGATTCCAATCAGGAACTCGAGAGAGTTGCGAAGCGCCTGGAAAATCAGCGCAAGGAATTCGAGAAGCGCTACGAAGAGAAAAAGACCAAAATTACGGCTGGCGACGACCTGGCGCCGGGCGTGCTCAAGATGGTCAAGGTATACCTGGCGGTGAAACGTCGCGTACAACCGGGCGACAAAATGGCGGGACGTCACGGAAACAAGGGCGTTATTTCCACCATCGTGCCGATCGAGGATATGCCGTACACCGAAGACGGTACGCCGGTAGACATCGTTCTCAATCCGCTGGGCGTGCCCTCACGCATGAACGTCGGGCAGGTTCTGGAAACTCATCTCGGCTGGGCGGCCAAGGGACTCGGACGCAAGATCGGCGCGATGCTTGATCGGCAGGCCACGGGTGCCGAGATCAAAGACTTCCTCGACAAGATTTATAACGACTCGGGTGGTCAGCCTGCTTCCATAAAGAGCATGAACAACGACGAGCTGTTTGAGCTTGCCGGTAATCTTCGCAACGGTGTGCCCATGGCGACGCCGGTGTTTGACGGTGCCAAGGAAAGCGAGATTACTCGCATGCTGGAGTTGGCAGATCTCCCGGTGTCCGGTCAGGCAACGCTCATCGACGGACGAACCGGAGAGACCTTCGACAGGCCCGTCACGGTTGGTTATATGTACATGCTGAAGCTGAATCATCTTGTTGATGACAAGATGCACGCGCGCTCGACCGGGCCTTACAGCCTGGTCACCCAGCAGCCGCTGGGCGGCAAGGCGCAGTTTGGTGGCCAGCGATTTGGTGAGATGGAGGTCTGGGCGCTCGAGGCATATGGCGCTGCCTATACCTTGCAGGAGATGCTCACCGTCAAGTCAGATGACGTTCAGGGCCGCACGAAAATGTACAAGAATATTGTCGACGGTGTGCACGAGATGGAGGCCGGCATGCCGGAGTCCTTCAACGTGCTGGTTAAAGAAGTCCGCTCGCTTGGTATCAATATGGAACTGGAGCTGGACAAGGAAGGGGTCTGAGACAGACCCCCTGCGCCTTCGAATTACAGAATTAGCTCGACTACGGGTGTAAAGATGAAAGACCTCTTAAAGCTGTTTAAGCAGCAGACGCCGGCCGAAGACTTTGATGCGATTCGCATCGGGCTCGCTTCGCCTGACATGATTCGTTCCTGGTCATTTGGCGAGGTGAAAAAGCCGGAAACAATTAATTATCGTACGTTCAAACCGGAACGCGACGGCTTGTTTTGCGCAAAGATCTTCGGTCCTGTTAAGGATTACGAATGTCTCTGTGGCAAGTACAAGCGTCTCAAGCATCGAGGCGTAGTGTGCGAGAAGTGCGGCGTAGAGGTCACCCAGTCCAAGGTCAGGCGAGAGCGCATGGGGCACGTGGAGCTGGCCAGCCCGGTTGCGCACATCTGGTTCCTCAAGTCTCTGCCGTCACGCATTGGTCTCATGCTGGATATGACGCTGCGCGAAATCGAGCGCATCCTGTACTTTGAGGCTTTTGTGGTAATCGAGCCCGGCATGACGCCGCTGGAACGGCGCCAGCTGCTTTCAGACGAGGCGTACCTTGATGCGATCGAAGAGCATGGCGACGAATTTGATGCGCGCATGGGCGCGGAGGCCGTATTTGAGCTGCTGAAGAGCATGGATTTGCCGGGCGAAATGGCGCAGGTGCGGGAGGACATGGGCGCGACCAAGTCCGAGACCAAGCTGAAGCGTCTGTCGAAGCGGCTCAAGCTGATTGAGGGCTTTATGGAGTCCGGTAACCGCCCGGAGTGGATGGTGATGACGGTGTTGCCGGTGCTGCCGCCCGACCTGCGCCCGCTGGTGCCGCTCGATGGTGGCCGGTTTGCCACATCTGATCTCAATGATCTTTATCGCCGCGTGATCAATCGCAACAACCGCCTGCGCCGACTGCTCGAGCTGAACGCGCCGGACATTATTGTGCGCAACGAAAAGCGCATGCTGCAGGAATCCGTCGATGCGCTTCTGGATAACGGCCGTCGCGGTCGCGCCATTACCGGCACCAACAAGCGCCCGCTGAAATCCCTGGCCGACATGATCAAAGGCAAGCAGGGCCGCTTCCGGCAGAACCTGCTGGGTAAGCGCGTCGACTATTCGGGCCGTTCCGTCATCGTGGTCGGCCCGACGCTCAGGCTGCACCAATGTGGCCTGCCGAAGAAAATGGCGCTTGAGCTTTTCAAGCCGTTTATCTTCAGCAAGCTGCAGCTGCGTGGCGAGGCGGCCACCATCAAGGCTGCGAAGCGTCTCGTGGAGCGCGAAGGCCCGGAGGTCTGGGACATCCTCGAGGAAGTGATTCGTGAGCACCCGGTACTTCTGAACCGTGCCCCAACGCTGCACAGGCTGGGCATTCAGGGCTTCGAGCCCGTGCTCATCGAGGGTAAGGCCATTCAGCTGCACCCGCTGGTTTGTACGGCATTTAACGCCGACTTCGACGGTGACCAGATGGCGGTGCACGTACCATTGTCTATCGAAGCGCAGCTCGAAGCGCGCGCCCTGATGATGTCGTCCAATAACATTCTGTCGCCGGCCAATGGTGAGCCGATTATCGTGCCATCACAGGACGTCGTTCTGGGTCTTTACTACATGACCCGCGAGCGCGTTAACGCCGCCGGCGAAGGCATGATTTTCGGCAGCGTCAGGGAAGTTCATCGCGCTTACGAGTCCGGTGCGGCGCATTTGCATGCGCGCGTAAAGGTGCGCATGGAGCAAACAATCATTGACGAAGATGGCGTGGCCTCCAAAGAAACCGGCGTGCTGGACACCACCGTCGGCCGGGCCCTGCTGTCGGAAAATCTGCCGGATGGTATGCCGTTCAGCCTGGTCAATCGCGATATGACCAAGAAAGCCATTTCCCACGTGATCAACGTCTGCTACCGCATCGTTGGTCTCAAGAAGACCGTCGTTTTTGCTGACCAGCTCATGTATACGGGCTTTAAGTTTGCGACGCGCGCCGGATCTTCGATCGGAGTCGACGACATGGTCGTGCCCGATGAAAAGGCCAGCATTCTTGCGGACGCTGAGGTCGAGGTAAAAGAAATTCAGGATCAGTATGCGTCGGGTCTTGTGACCAACGGCGAACGCTACAACAAAGTTGTGGACATCTGGTCGCGTACAAACGACCTGGTTGCCAAGGCCATGATGACGCGCCTTGGTTCAGAGGAAGTGAAGGCGGCCGATGGCAGCAAAGTCAGGCAGCCTTCGTTCAACTCCATTTATATGATGGCCGATTCAGGCGCACGAGGCTCCGCAGCCCAGATTCGGCAGCTGGCCGGCATGCGAGGCCTGATGGCCAAGCCGGACGGTTCAATTATTGAAACTCCGATTACCGCCAACTTCCGCGAGGGCCTGACGGTCCTCCAGTACTTCATCTCGACGCACGGTGCGCGAAAGGGACTCGCCGATACGGCCCTCAAGACGGCTAACTCCGGGTACCTTACGCGCCGCCTGGTCGACGTGGCGCAGGACCTGGTGGTCACGGAGGCCGATTGCGGAACCAACCTTGGGCTGGTGATGGCGCCCATCGTGGAGGGCGGCGACGTTGTCGAGCCCCTGCGTGAGCGGGTACTGGGTCGGGTTGTGGCCGAAGACGTCCTCCAGCCCGGCACCAAAAAGCTGGTGCTGGAAGCCGGCACGTTGCTGGACGAAAAGTGGGTCGAGACCCTGGAAGAGCTGACTGTCGACCAGGTCACGGTGCGTTCACCAATCACCTGCGCGACGCGCTACGGCGTTTGTGCTCAGTGCTATGGCCGGGACCTGGCGCGTGGTCAGCGGGTCAAGCGAGGAGAAGCCGTTGGAGTTATCGCCGCGCAGTCCATTGGCGAGCCCGGCACGCAGCTGACTATGCGTACGTTCCATATCGGTGGTGCTGCGTCTCGCTCCGCGTCTGTCAACAGCGTTGAGATCAAGAGCCAGGGCACCGTGCGTCTTCACAACCTCAAGTACGTGAAGCATGGCAAAGGCCACCTGGTCGCGGTGTCGCGTTCGGGTGAGCTGGGCGTAATGGATGAGCATGGACGCGAGCGCGAGCTCTACAAGATTCCATACGGTGCCGTGATCAGCGTCGACGACGGCGACAGCGTGAAGCCGGGCCAGATGGTTGCGAACTGGGACCCGCACACCCATCCCGTTGTGACCGAGGTAGCCGGGCGAATCAAGTTTGAGGACTTTGTTGAAAACGTAACCGTGGTGCGCGAAACCGACGAAATCACCGGCATTTCGAGCCTTGTGGTTACCGATCCCAAGCAGCGCGGTTCGGCCGGTAAAGACCTGCGGCCCATAGCCAAGCTGGTGGATGCCAAGGGCAAGCCGGTTTACTTCGCGAACACGGAGATACCGGCGGTTTATGCATTGCCGACCGGCGCGCTGATTACGCTGGAGGATGGTGCTTCGGTTGGCGTTGGCGACGTGCTGGCGCGCATCCCCCAGGAGAGCTCGAAAACCCGCGATATCACGGGTGGTCTGCCGAGAGTTGCCGATTTGTTCGAGGCCCGCAAGCCGAAGGAGTCTGCGATCCTGGCAGAGCACAGCGGCACCGTGAGCTTCGGCAAGGAGACCAAAGGCAAGCGCCGGCTGGTGATTACCTTTGAGGGTGGCGACAACTACGAAGAGCTGATTCCGAAATACCGACATCTGCTGGTATTCGAGGGCGAGACGGTGGAGCGAGGCGAGGTTATCGCCGACGGTGAGCCCAATCCTCACGATATTTTGCGGCTTCAGGGCGTAGAGCGCCTCGCAGACTACCTGGTGCGCGAGATCCAGGACGTCTACCGGTTGCAGGGCGTGAAGATCAACGACAAGCATATAGAGGTGATTATTCGCCAGATGCTGCGCAAGGTTGAAATTTCCGATCCAGGTGAAACCAGTCTCCTCAGAGGCGAGCAGGTGGAGCGCGTCAGGGCCCTGGAAGTCAACGAGAAGGCCGACGTCGACAAGAAGCAGGAGGCGGCGTATCTGCCTGTATTGCTTGGTATTACCAAGGCCTCGCTGGCCACGGAGTCGTTTATCTCGGCTGCCTCATTCCAGGAGACGACCAGGGTGCTTACCGAGGCCGCGGTGCGCGGTTCGCGGGATGACCTCCGAGGCCTCAAAGAGAACGTTATCGTGGGCCGCCTGATTCCGGCAGGTACCGGTTCGGCTTACCACGAGGAACGCCGCAAAGCGCGGGAAACCAAGTCGGTGGAGGAGATGCTGGCCGATGAGTTGGCTGGTACCGGCGAGGCAGAAGAAAAGGGCGCTGAAGAGGCGGCGGCTTCCGAGGCAGCAGCGGAGTAGTCTGACGCCTGTGGGAAGGGCGCCCCGGGCGCCTTGACAGGCAATCGGGGCACCCCTAAAATTCCTCGGCTTTGTGGGACAGGCCCAAAAAACCGGCCTGTCCCTTTTGTGATTTTGAAGCATCGGGTCGCCAAAGGGCGGCCCGGTGTTTCTTATACCCTGCGATTTCAGGATCGGGGCAACCGGAAAGTAAGCGAATATGGCAACAGTTAATCAGCTGGTTCGAAAGGGCCGCAAGACCAAGTTAGAGAAGAGTACGGTGCCGGCATTGCAGGGCAGCCCGCAGAAGCGCGGTGTGTGCACGCGCGTGTATACGACGACACCCAAGAAGCCAAACTCGGCGATGCGCAAGGTTGCGCGAGTGCGCCTGACCAACGGCTTTGAAGTAACGAGCTACATCGGCGGCGAGGGCCATAACCTTCAGGAGCACTCGGTGGTTCTGATAAGAGGCGGTCGCGTAAAGGACCTGCCTGGTGTCCGCTACCACACCGTTCGCGGAACGCTGGATTGTGCAGGTGTCAGTGATCGTCGTCAGGGTCGATCTAAATACGGCGCCAAACGTCCGAAGACCTGAAATACCTGAGCCCGATTCCTGATGGAGAGGGTGGCAAAGTAAAAGAGAACCAATATGTCACGCAGAAATAAAGCCCCGAAGCGAACAATACTTCCGGATCCCAAGTTCCATAGCGAGATGCTGGCCAAGTTCATGAACATGGTTATGAACGACGGCAAGAAGTCCGTCGCCGAGCAGATTGTCTACGGCGCGATCGACCGTATTTCATCTTCCAGCGGACGGTCCGAAGAGCAGGCGGTCGAGGTGCTCGAGCAAGCCCTGGAAAACGTCAAGCCGGCCGTTGAGGTGAAGTCGCGCCGGGTGGGTGGTGCGACGTACCAGGTTCCGGTGGAAGTCCGGCCCGCTCGCAGGCAGACCCTTGCTATGCGCTGGGTCATTGATGCTGCGCGCAAGCGCAATGAGAAGTCGATGGCATTCCGGCTTGCGCATGAGCTGCTGGATGCATCAGAAAACCGTGGATCGGCGGTGAAGAAGCGTGAAGACACGCATCGCATGGCCGAGGCCAACAAGGCATTCGCCCATTATCGCTGGTAATCAGGCTATTTTGCCCGACGCTTGAGCGCGGGCCGTAACAGGAAATACAGAGGACTATCGTGGCACGCAAGACCCCAATTCAGCGTTACCGCAACATTGGCATCATGGCGCACATCGACGCGGGTAAAACCACGACGACCGAGCGCGTGCTGTTTTACACGGGCGTGTCGCACAAGATTGGTGAAGTGCATGACGGCGCCGCCGTGATGGACTGGATGGAGCAGGAGCAGGAGCGAGGAATTACGATCACTTCTGCTGCAACGACGTGCTTCTGGAAAGGCATGGACCAGCAGTTCGACGAGCACCGGATCAACATCATCGATACACCCGGGCACGTGGACTTCACTATTGAAGTGGAGCGTTCGCTGCGCGTACTCGACGGCGCGTGCGCCGTGTTCTGTGCTGTTGGAGGAGTCGAGCCACAGTCCGAAACGGTCTGGCGGCAGGCCAACAAGTACCACGTCCCGCGCATGGCCTTCGTAAACAAGATGGATCGTGCCGGCGCCAATTTTCTGCGCGTCGTAAAGCAGGTCAAGGAGCGTCTCGGTTCCAATCCCGTGCCTATCCAGCTGCCTATCGGGGCTGAGGAGAATTTCAAGGGCATCGTCGACCTGATCGGCATGCGGGCGATCTACTGGGACGAAGAGAACCGCGGTACCACTTATGAGGCGAAGGAAATTCCGGCCGACATGCTTGAAGAATGCAAGCTGTATCGCGAGCAGATGGTTGAGGCCGCCGCCGAAGCAAACGAAGAGCTGATGAACAAGTACCTCGAAGGTGGGGATCTGAGCGAGGCCGAGATTATCAAGGGCCTGCGCATTCGTACGCTGACGAGCGAGATCGTGCCGGCATTGTGTGGCTCGGCGTTCAAGAACAAGGGCGTGCAGGCCATGCTGGATGCGATTATCCACCTGATGCCATCACCGGTCGATGTGCCGCCAGTCACGGGTATTCTGGACGACAAGGACGAATCGGAAGGTACTCGTGAGCCCAAAGACGACGCGCCTTTCTCTGCACTTGCATTCAAGATCGCGACAGATCCATTCGTCGGCACCCTGACATTTTTCCGCGTGTATTCCGGCGTGTTGAAGTCAGGTGATACCGTGCTAAATGCGGTGACCACAAAGCGTGAGCGCATCGGCCGACTGTTGCAGATGCACTCCAATGATCGTGCAGAAATCAAAGAAGTTCGAGCTGGTGATATCGCCGCAGCGGTTGGCCTGAAGCAGGTCACAACGGGCGACACACTGTGCGACATGAAAGAGCCTATTACGCTAGAGCGCATGGAATTCCCGGAGCCGGTTATCTCGGTTGCGGTTGAGCCGAAAACCAAGGCTGACCAGGAGAAGATGGGCATTGCCCTTTCCAAGCTGGCTCAGGAAGATCCTTCATTTCGCGTGCATACGGATGAAGAGTCCAGCCAGACAATTATTTCAGGCATGGGCGAGTTACATCTCGACATCATCGTTGATCGCATGCGTCGCGAATTCAGCGTTGAGGCCAACGTTGGTAAGCCGCAGGTTGCCTATCGCGAGACGGTTCGCGCGACCGTTGAGCAGGAAGGCAAGTTTGTCCGCCAGTCCGGTGGTCGCGGTCAGTATGGCCACGTTTGGGTCAAGATTGAGCCGACTGGTGCGGGTGAAGGTTACGAGTTCGAAAATGCCATCACCGGCGGCGTAGTACCTAAGGAGTACATCTCGGCCGTAGACAAGGGTATCCAGGAGCAAATGCAAAATGGTGTAATCGCGGGTTACCCGGTGGTAGACGTGAAGGCGACCTTGTATGACGGCTCGTACCATGACGTCGACTCATCGGAAATGGCGTTTAAGATTGCCGGTTCCATGGCTTTCAAAGAGGGTGCGCTGAAGGCGAAGCCCGTCCTGCTCGAGCCGATCATGAAGGTCGAGGTTGTGACGCCGGAAGACTATATGGGCGATGTGATGGGTGACCTCAATCGTCGCCGCGGCATCGTGCAGGGAATGGAAGATGCGCCGGCCGGCAAGATCATTCGCGCCGAGGTCCCCCTCGCTGAGATGTTCGGGTATGCAACAGATCTGCGCTCCATGAGCCAGGGTCGTGCCGTGTATTCAATGGAGTTCGAAAAGTACAATGAAGCACCGGCGAATATTGCCGAGGCTGTAATGAAACGGGCTTCGTAATCGCAAGAAAAACCGAATTATAAATTTACCACTGTATTGAACGAGAAGGACTGGAGCTGAGGAAACGGTCATGTCAAAAGAAAAATTTGAAAGCCGGCGCCATGCAACGGCTGTTCAGATTGACATGGTCGGGTAGCGACGGGATAGAAAGCGTTTATTAACACCACTGAGTTGAACTAAAGGTTAGGAACTGGGGATACGACGATGTCCAAAGAAAAATTTGAAAGAACAAAACCGCATGTAAACGTAGGCACGATTGGTCACGTTGACCATGGCAAGACGAC
>JABDLF010000053.1 GCA_013003115.1 Gammaproteobacteria bacterium | reverse complement strand
TTTCCGACGTTCAGGGCCTGCCAGAGGGCACCTGTGTGCAAGGCAAACGCGAAGATAGCAATTGTCAGCCCCAGAATCGGTGCCGAGAAGGGTGGTAGTTGGGAATCAGAATGCCCGGAGATGTTTCCTGACAAAGCCCCTGGCTTTCCGTTGCGCGTGCTTGAGAACGCTCTGATCAAGACGGCAGCTGCAACGACGTACAGCAGGAGAATTGTGAGTTTGATCACAGAAAACAATATGTTACTTCGACAGAATGACTTCGACAGGAATCATCGCACATGGCGGTGACATTGAGAAGTTATGCAAACAGCTCGCCCCCGAATCAACGGTGATTATGTCACCGAATCCGAATCATCCCCCGACAGCCACATCGGAGTAGCCAGTCCAATGAAAGTAGAAGTGCTAGGTTGCAGTGGCGGCATCGGGGGCGGTTTGCGCACAACCTCGATTCTGGTTGATGACCGGATATTGATCGATGTCGGAACCGGAATTGGTGTGCTCAGCATCGAGCAGTTGAAGAAAATCAAGACGGTCTTTCTGACCCATTCCCATCTTGACCACACGGCCGGGCTGCCATTGTTCGCCGATACGGTTTTTGATTCGCTGCTCGAAGACCCGCTGCAGATATACGCGCGAGCCGAGACGATCGATGCCTTAAAAACGCATATGTTTAACGACATCATGTGGCCAGACTTCGCTGCTCTGCCGGATGCGGAAAACGCGGTCCTTCGCTACAACGAAATCGCTTCAGGCGATCTTGTCTCCTTCGGCCGAGTCGCTTTGCGTGCTGTTGAAGTCCATCACTCCGTCCCGTCAGTGGGCTACTGCATTGAGGCCAACGACCAGGTGCTGGCGTTCAGCGGAGACACCAAGACCAACCAAACACTTTGGCCTGTTCTGAACGCTTACGACAAGCTGAAAGCACTGGTTATAGAGGTAAGCTTTCCCAATGACCAGGCCGAGCTGGCCGAGCATTCGGGACACTACTGCCCGCTGACGCTCGCCCGGGATCTCGAGAAGCTTGAGCATAGCCCCGACATCTGGGTTACAGCGATGAAGCCGGGCACCGAGGCGACCATTTTCGAAGAGCTGGAGGCTGCCATACCTCATAAGAAAATTAACCGGCTGCACGCTGGCGACGCCTTCGAGTTATAATTCCCCACGGCTTTTACACCTGAATCCAGGTGCAACAAATGTCCCGGCCGAGGCCGGGTTTCGTGTTTCTGTGGCGGGCGATAGCACATGTTTGGCAACTTAAGTGAACGGCTCGGCGAGGCTCTGCGCAGCGTCCGGGGCAAGGGCCGAATAAGCGAAGAAAATATTAAAGAGGCAGTTCGCCAGGTCCGCATGGCGTTGCTGGAAGCGGACGTTGCGTTGCCCGTCGTTAAGGAATTCATCGCTGGCGTGCGCGACAAAGCGAGTGGCGAGATCGTCACTCGCAGCCTGACGCCTGATCAGGCGTTCGTAAAAATAGTCAAAGATGAGCTGGTCGCAATCATGGGTGCGCACAACGAGGAGTTGTCCTTGCGCACGCAGCCACCGGCCGTCGTATTGCTTGCAGGCTTGCAGGGAGCCGGCAAGACCACCACAGCGGCAAAGCTTGCTGCACGGCTTTTGCAGCGCAACGACAGCAAGGTCATGTTGGCGAGCGCGGATGTTTATCGGCCTGCGGCAATCGCGCAGCTGGGCAAACTGGCTGATCAGGTCGGTGCAGAGTTTTTCCCCAGCGATGCAGGTGACAAACCTGCCGTGATTGCGTCGGCGGCTTTGGCGGCGGCGCGTCTGGCACAGGTCGACGTGCTGATACTCGATACAGCTGGCCGGCTTCATGTTGATAACGAAATGATGGCCGAAATTGCCGAGCTTCATGCGCAGGTCCAGCCAGTCGAAACGCTTTTTGTTGTAGACAGCATGACGGGTCAGGACGCGGTCCGGGCAGCGCAGGCCTTTTCTGAGGCGCTTCCGCTGACCGGCGTCATCCTGACCAAGGCGGATGGCGATGCGAGGGGCGGCGCTGCCCTGTCGGTGCGCCAGATTACGGGGGCGCCGATCAAGTTTATCGGCACAGGTGAAAAAATCGATGCGCTCGAGGCCTTCCACCCGGAGCGCGTGGCATCGCGAATCCTGGGAATGGGAGACGTGCTCAGCCTGGTGGAGGAGGTCGAGCAGAAGGTTGACCAGGATAAGGCCAGAAAGCTCGCGAAAAAACTTGGCAAAGGCAAGGATTTTGATCTCGAGGACCTGCGCGAGCAGTTCAGCCAGATGCTCGACATGGGCGGATTGGCTCAAATACTGGAGAAACTGCCGGGTGGCCTCTCGCAGAAGGCAGCGGCCGTGCCGGACGAAAAGCAGATCCGGCACCAGATAGCCCTGATAAACGCCATGACGCCCCGTGAAAGGCGCTTTCCTCGCATTATCGACGGCTCTCGCAAGCGCCGCATCTCCGGCGGCGCAGGCAGGCCGCCCCAGGAACTCAGCCGCCTGCTCAAGCAGCACCGGCAGATGCAGAAGATGATGAAAAAAATGAAGGGTGGCGGCATGGCTCGAATGATGCGGGCCATGAAGGGCGGTCTGCCACCCGGCCCTGGCAGGTAATTGACGAGAAAAGGCTGGCGAATCCTTCACATTCGGCCAAAAACCAGTAAAATGCGTCGATTAACCTGCCGCCGGGTGAAGCCCTGCGGCTTTTTGGATTTTGGAACGAGGGCCTTGGGCTAATGGTAACCATTCGTCTGACACGTGGGGGCGCAAAAAAGCGTCCGTTTTATCACCTGGTAGTCACGGACAGCCGTAACAGGCGCGACGGCCGATATCTGGAACGCCTCGGGTTTTTCAACCCCATGTCCGTCGAGGGCGAGGAAGGGTTGCGCATAGACCTCGATCGCGTTGATCACTGGATCGGACATGGCGCGCGCCCGTCCGAGCGCGTCGCCCAGCTTTTGAAGACGTATCGGAAGCAGCAGCCCGAGAGCGTCGAGGCGAGCTGAGATCAGGCAGCTACTGGCAGCGTTTGAAGGCCGGTAACAAAGGGCAGTTAACTTGGTTGTGATCGGCGAAATCGCCGGAGTCTACGGTGTGAAGGGCTGGTTACGAATACGTTCACACACACAGCCGCTTGAGAACATTTTTCGTTATCAGGAATGGCAGCTTGGGAAAGACGGCAGCTGGTCCGCTGTCAGTGTGACCGAAGGGCGGCGGCACGGACGTGGCCTGGTGGCAAAACTCGCCGGCATTGATGATCGTGACGCGGCGGCAAAACACCAGGGAAAGCTCATAGCGGTGCGCCGTGATCAGCTTCCCGATAGCGCCGGTGATTATTACTGGACCGACCTTGAGGGGCTCAACGTTGAGACCCGGGAGGGTGTGAAGTTGGGCGTTGTCGACCACCTTTTAGAGACCGGCGCGAACGACGTGCTGGTGGTCAAGGGAGAGAAGGAAAGGCTGATTCCCTTCGTTCTCGACCAGGTTGTATGCGACATCGATTTGCGCTCGGGCGTGATGGTTGTGAATTGGGATCCGGATTTCTGAGGACGCACGTTTGCACATCGGCATCGTCACCTTGTTTCCGGAGATAGCGGCAAGTTTCGGCAGCCTCGGTGTTACCGGGCGCGCCGTGGAAGACGGACGAATTACGCTCGATATTGAGAATCCGCGGTCTCACGCCGGGGATGCCCACGGCACGGTCGATGACCGGCCATACGGTGGCGGGCCGGGCATGGTGCTCAAGGTTGAGCCGATGCGAGATGCGATCGAGGCGCTGCGAAAGAGGCTGCCAGACGCAAGTCGGACCGTTTTGATGTCGCCTCAGGGCCGCCCGTTCGATCAGGACCGGGCGCGGCAGTTTGCGGAGCTCGATGGCCTCTTGCTGGTTTGCGGGCGCTACGAGGGCGTGGATGAGCGTTTGCTTGAGCTTGCGATCGACGAGGAGGTCTCGGTAGGCGATTTCGTGGTGAGCGGCGGAGAACTTCCTGCGCTGTTGGTTGCCGATGCGGTGGCAAGGCTTGTGCCGGGCGTGCTCGGTGCAGAAAAGTCGGCGGAACAGGACTCTTTTGTTGAAGGCCTGCTCGATTGCCCGCACTATACCCGGCCTGAGGAAGTTTCAGGGCTGAAGGTGCCGCCGGTCTTGCTTAGCGGAGACCACGAAAAGGTGCGGCGCTGGCGGCTCAAGCAGGCACTTGGCCGGACCTGGCGCAGGCGGCCGGAGCTTCTGCGGAGTCGGCGCCTGAGAGACGAGGAGCAGAGCCTGCTGGATGAGTTTATCGCCGAAGCGAAATCGTTGAACGGTCGAAAGTGACTGAGATTGCCACAGACAGGTTTTGAAAAAACTAATTGCTTAGAGTTGTTTGGGATTGAGATCATGAAGAAGATTATCGAAGAGCTGGAAAAGGAACAGATGGATCGCGAAGTACCGGATTTTGCACCCGGTGACACGGTCGTCGTTCAGGTAAAAGTTAAGGAAGGCAATCGCGAGCGGCTGCAGGCGTACGAAGGCGTGGTGATTGCCCGGCGCAATCGCGGGCTGAATTCGGCTTTTACTGTCCGCAAGATTTCACACGGTGAGGGTGTTGAGAGGGTTTTCCAGACTTATAGCCCCGCCATCGCATCGATAGAGGTGAAGCGCCGCGGTGATGTGCGACGCGCCAAGCTCTATTATCTGCGTGATCGCACAGGCAAGGCTGCACGAATCAAGGAAAAAATCTGACCCGGGCTCTGTCGGCAGGCGAAATACAGCGGCGGACGTCCGGGTGGGCGTTCGCCGTTTTCGTTATCTGCGGCAACCCGGTTAACAAGTTTTTACATAGTTTGTTGAGCGGATTGCGAGAGAGATTGTTTTACCGGTGAAAGGGAACCCTCGCCGATCTTCACTTTCAAAGACTTCAAGCTGCAGGCTTTCTAATTCCGACACAGAACAGGGAATCCGTTTGACTTCGAACTGCTCAATTATTGCGCGGGCATCGCTGCTCATTATGGCTGTGCTGCTAACGGGGTGCAGTGCGCTGGCCTCCAGAGCTGCCAGCAACCTGGCGGATGACCTCGGTAGTGCGATCCTGAATCAGGATGACCCGGAAATCGTTCGTGACGGTGCGCCCGCATACCTGCTTCTGATTGACAGCTTCGCCCAGGGCGATGATGCCAGCGGGGCCATGCTGGAAACCGCCGCAAGTCTGTACACCGCCTACGCGGCCGTTTTTGTCGACGATACATTGCGCGAGAAGCGGCTGAGTGGGCGGGCGAGACGTTACGGCGAACGGGCGCTCTGTCTTCGGCATCTGCCCGAGGGCGCAGACGATTCGAAGCAGTGCGGCTGGAGCCGATTGAACTTTGATGATCTTTCGGCAGAGCTTGAGCAGCTGCAAAAGAGCGATGCGCCAGCGCTGTTTGCGTTCACGGCGAGCTGGCTCGTGTGGATTAGGGCGCACAGCGACGACTGGACTGCGTTAGCTGATTTGCCGAAGGTCGAGCTGTTGCTGGAAAGGCTGCGCGCCGTCGACGCGGGTTACCAGCCAGGTAACGTGCATCTTTATCTCGGCATTCTTCACACGCTGCGGCCTCCCGCTCTCGGCGGAAAGCCTGATACCGGACGCGAGCATTTTGAGCAGGCAATCGCTATTAGCGGCGGCCATGACCTGGGTGCCAAGGTTGAGTTCGCGCGGAGCTACGCGAGGTTGCGTTATGACAGGCCCCTGCATGACCGGCTTCTCAACGAGGTTATTCAGGCAGATCCGCGCCACGACGGCTATACCTTGCTAAACGTTTTGGCTCAGCGGGAGGCCGAGAATCTCCTGGCAGGTGCGGATGAATATTTTTAAATTGAGGATTGGCAGAGATGAACAGAATGTTTAAAGGAAAGTCAGTTCGCAGGGCATTGGCGCTGTCAGGATTGAGCGTACTCCTGTTTGCAGGGTCCCAGGGACTGGCGCAGGCAGCAACGCTCAAGCTGGCGACCGTTGCGCCCGAGGGGTCGCAGTGGATGAAGACCATGCGCGCCGGGGCGGACGAGATAAAGGCGCGCACCGACGGTCGTGTGCAGATCAAGCTCTACGGCGGCGGCGTCATGGGCGCCGATAAGTCCATGCTGAGAAAAATGCGCATAGGGCAGCTGCACGGCGGCGCATTCGTGGCGAGCGGACTCTCGTCGGTCTATCCGGCCATCAACATTTACAGCCTGCCCCTGGTTTTTCATTCCCAGGAAGAAATCGACTATGTGCGTGCCCGGATGGATGAGAAGTTGCTGGCGGGCCTGGAGTCCGAGGGCCTCGTCAGTTTCGGGTTTGCCGGTGGTGGGTTCGCGAAGATTCTCTCTAACTCACCTGTGCGGTCGCTGGATGATCTGAAGGGCCAGAAAGTCTGGGTGCCCGAGGGCGATCGGGTTGGTTATGAAGCCATGGAATCGCTCGGACTCTCGCCGGTCACGCTGCCACTAACAGACGTGATGACCGGCCTGCAGACAGGGCTGATTGATATTGTTGCTACGTCGCCCGTAGGTGCGGTCGTGTTTCAGTGGTACACCAAGGTCAAGTACGTCACGGAGCTTCCGGTTGTGTACGTTTTTGCAACGATGATCGTTGACGGCAAGGCGTTCGCAAGACTGAGTGCCGAGGATCAGGTTGTGGTTCGGGAGGTCATGTCTCGCGTATACAGAGAATTCAATGCCCAGAGCATTCCCGACAACAAGGGCGCGTACGAGGCATTGCTCGCCAATGGCATAGAGTCAGTAGTTCCGGGCGAAGCATCCGTTGCGGACCTTCACCAGAGGGCCTGGGACGTCGCCGCCGACATGGTTAAAGAGGGCTTAATAGAACAGCAAATGCTGGACGAGCTTAAGAAACACCTGGCTTCATTCAGAGCGAGTCAGGTGGATCAGAAGCAGGCCGCTGCTACTGCCGAACGAACAGATAAATGAACGAGGCCGAGAGCCAGCCTGAAGGTCGGGTTGCGCGAATCGGGCGCTGGTTAGAAGACGCTGTTCTGGTGTTGCTGCTGGGCGGCATGATTCTTCTTGCGGCCACACAGATTCTGCTCCGTAACGGCTTCGACAGCGGGCTCGTGTGGGCCGACGAACTGCTTCGCATCCTGGTCCTCTGGGTAGGCCTTGCGGGGGCGCTGGCAGCCAGCAGAGACCGCAACCAGATTCGCATCGATGTCCTGTCGAGGTTCCTCGGGCCGAAGGCGAGGATCGGCATGCAGCTGCTTACGGATTTTTTCACGGCTGGCGTATGCGGGGTTGTAGCCTGGCACGCCTTCGTCTTTGTCAAAGGCTCTTTTGAGTATGAGGACACCTTGCTCGGCAACCTGCCGGCGTGGTGGTTTCAGGTGATCCTGCCGGCTGGTTTCTTTCTCATGGCCTGGCGCTATCTCGCTCACGCCGCTGAAGATTTTCTCGAGATGATAAGAGGCCGCTCACGATGATGATTGCGGCCGGAGTGATTCTTGCGCTGCTGGCACTCTTCGGTGCGCCGCTGTTCGCGGTCATCGCCGCCAGCGCATTGTTGAGTTTCTACGCTGCTTCCGGCGACTGGCAGATTCTTCAGATCGTACCGATCGAGATCTACCGCATAGCGGAAATGCCGATTTTGCTGGCTATTCCCCTGTTCACATTCGCGGGCTACATGCTGAGTGAGAGCCAGGCGCCGTCCCGGCTGGTACGGCTTACTTCTGCACTTCTCGGCTGGATGCCGGGCGGCCTCGCGATCGTAGCGCTCTTTGCCTGCGCATTTTTTACTGCTTTCACGGGTGCCTCGGGCGTGACGATTATCGCCCTGGGAGCGATTCTCTACCCGGCACTGAAAGAAGCCGGCTACCGTAACAACTTTAATCTTGGCCTGGTTACTTCCGCCGGCAGTCTTGGACTGCTTTTTGCGCCTTCATTGCCGCTGATTCTTTACGGCATCGTTGCGGAAGTTTCAATTGATGACCTGTTTCTCGCGGGCATATTTCCCGGACTGCTGATGCTGGCGATGCTGTCTGGCTGGAGCCTGTGGGTGAATCGGGACCTGCGCGGCCCAAAGGGTACTTTCAGCTGGACCAACACCCGCAAAGTTCTTTGGGAGTCGCGCTACGAGATTCCGCTTCCTTTCGTCGTGCTGGGCGGGATTTACAGCGGGTATTTTGCCGTCTCAGAAGCAGCCGCGGTCACCGCACTCTATGTGATCGTGGTCGAAGTGTTTCTCCTGCGCGAGATTGGTTTGCGTCAGCTGCCGATGATCATGCGAAATTCCATGGTTCTTGTCGGCGGCATTCTTATTATTCTCGGGGTTTCACTGGCTTCTACAACCTACATGATCGAGGCTGAGATACCCGCCAAGCTGTTTGCGCTTGCCCGGGAACACGTCAGCAGCCCGCTGACATTCCTGCTGTTGCTCAACGTCTTTCTTCTTTTGCTGGGCGCAATTCTCGATATATTTTCGGCGCTGGTGCTGGTTGTGCCGCTGATACTGCCAGTGGCCCTCGGCTATGGCATACACCCTGTGCATCTTGGCATGATATTTCTTGCCAACATGCAGCTGGGGTACCTGACGCCCCCGGTGGGTTTGAATCTTTTTATATCCAGCTATCGGTTTAATCGGCCAATCATGGAAGTGTACGCGGCGACCCTGCCGTTCCTGCTGATTCTTTTCGCATCAGTGCTTGTGATTACCTACTGGCCAACTTTGTCGCTGATGCTGCTGGGCGGCGATTGAGTTCTTGCCTCGGTGCTGCCCTGGGTGCTGCCAAGGGTGCTGCCGGATGTATTTTTACGGGCTGTGTGCCGAGGGGAGGCATCACAGCAAGAGCTGTTATTGCGGAATTATTCTGCAAGAATAGCAATGATTTTATAACGACTACCAAGTAATCAGATTCGAAGCCAGGAGAGGTTTATGGCCAGGCGTAACATAGTATTTCGGTTTTTTTCATCGCTATGGCGGTTTGTCGATGAGTCGCGGCGACTGACGGTCAACTTAATATTTCTGTTGCTGGTATTCGCCCTGTTGAGCAGCGTGCTGACGAGCGACTCGCCGGCATTTCCTGAAAGTGCCGCCCTTGTTGTGGATATTCAGGGCGATCTCGTTGATCAGCTTGCAGGTGACCCCCTGGATCGCGCCATTGCAGAAGCAACCGGAGACGACAGGCCGCAAACCGTTGTGCGAGATGTTGTAGATGCGATTCGTGGCGCTCGCGATGACGATCGAATAAAACTTCTGGTGCTTGAACTGGATGGCCTGCGCGGGGCCAGCCTGCCGAAAATGCAGGCCATCGCCACGGCTATCGGCGAATTCAGATCGGCCGGCAAGAAGGTAATTGCCAACGGCAGTTATTACGTTCAGAACCAGTATTACCTGGCGTCTGCCGCGGACGAAGTCTACATGCATCCTTTCGGTGCGGTTTATATAGAAGGCTATGGCCGCTACCGGATGTTTTTCAAGGATGCGATAGACAAGCTGAAGATCGACTGGAACGTTTTCCGTGTCGGGGAGTACAAGTCATTCGTCGAGCCGTACACGCGAACGAGTATGTCTGAAGAAGACAGGCAGTCGAGCCTGGTCTGGCTCAATGCGCTGTGGAGCGAGTGGCAGCAAGACGTTACCGAGGCACGCGGATTGCCGGACGGCGCGATCGCGGATTATGTAGAGAACATTGCGACCAACATGAGCGCTCAGCAGGGGGATTCTGCCAAGGCAGCATTGGCTGCGGGTCTGGTTGACGAGTTGCTCGGGCATGAGGTCATTCGCGAACGACTGATTGGGATTGTCGGCGAAGACAAAAAGAATCACAGCTACAAGGCTGTGAACTTCCGCAAGTATGTTGGCCACGCTCGCCAAAATCTCGATAAATACAAAGCCAGTGATCAACTTGTCGCCGTCGTTGTTGCGGTGGGGAGCATAACCACCGGCGATCAGCCTCCCGGGACTATCGGCTCGGAATCGTTGTCGCGCCAGCTCATCCAGGCTCGCGAAAACGACAAGGTAAAAGCGGTAGTGCTGCAGATTGACTCGGGAGGCGGCAGCATGCTCGCCTCCGAGATTATTTTGCGCGAGATCGAATTGTTGAAAGCAACCGGCAAGCCCGTCATCGCTTCCATGGGAGGAGTTGCCGCCTCGGGTGGCTACTACATCGCGATGCCCGCCGATGAAATTTTCGCAAATTCCGGGACGATCACGGGCTCAATCGGCGTCCTTGGGATGTTTCCGACATTTCAACGCTCACTGGGCGCGCTTGGTCTGAATGTGGATGGGGTCGGCACGACTTCTCTTTCGGGTGGCGCGCGGCCGGACCGTGAACTTTCGACCGGAACCCGGGACATGATCCAGCAATCCGTCGAAAATTCATACCGGGTTTTTGTTGGCCGGGTGGCAGCATCGCGCAATACGACGCCCGATGAGATTGACAAAATTGCGAGGGGTCGGGTCTGGGTTGGCCAGGACGCCCTCAACATAGGCCTGGTGGACAAGATTGGCAGCCTGGATGACGCTATCGCCGCGGCAGCTGAGCGCGCCGGGCTGGGTGAAAGCTATTCGGTGCAGTACATTGAAAAACAACTCGGGTTTCGTGAGCGTTTTTTATTGTCTATGCTGAGTTTCAGCGGACGGATTCCGCATCAGCAAAGCCCCGTGCAGTATTTGCTGAATCGCCTGGACAACCAGTTCGAGACGCTCTCGACACTCAACGATCCGGGTCATCGCTACGCGATTTGTTTTTGCGAGGTTTGGTAAACACGGCGCGTCTGCAGGTGGGGATGCCGGCCGACCGCGTGCGCCTGGCGCCGAATTGCCGGTCGCCGTTGATGCACGAACATCTGTGAGCAAACGCCGGTCGAGGGCCTCAGATTGACCAGTTGAGTATGATCTTGCCGCTCTCGCCGGACGACAGTGCGCGAAAGGCATGTTCAAAGTCGCTTGCGGGAAAATCGTGGGTAATGATTCCTGTTACATCAAGGCCGCTTTCTAACATCGCCGCCATCTTGTACCAGGTCTCAAACATTTGCCGGCCGTAGATGCCGCGCAGCTCCAGTCCCTTGAAGATAACCAGGTTCCAGTCGATGCTGAATTCGCTTGGCGGGATGCCGAGCATGGCGATTTTGCCGCCATGATGCAGCGTCTGAAGCATGGTTCTGAATGCATCGGCGTTGCCTGACATCTCGAGGCCGACGTCGAAACCCTCGCGCATCCTGAGTTCCGACATGACTTCCTGCAGGTCGTCTTTCAATACATTCACGGCGCGTGTAGCGCCCATTTTCCTTGCCAGCGCCAGCCTGTAATCGTTGATGTCCGTAATGACGACATGGCGTGCGCCGACATGTCGCGCGATGGCGCAAGCCATTATTCCTATGGGGCCGGCGCCGGTGATAAGGACGTCTTCTCCCACCAGGTCGTAGGAAAGCGCCGCGTGAGTGGCGTTGCCGAGCGGATCCAGAATTGCAGCCGTATCGTCGCTGATTGAATCGGGCAGCTTGAAGAGATTAAGGGCAGGGACGCTGACAAACTCGGCAAAACAGCCCGGCCTGTTTACGCCAATGCCTACGGTGTTGCGGCAGAGGTGGCGCCTGCCGGCGCGACAGTTTCGGCAGTAACCGCAGGTGACGTGACCCTCGGCTGAAACTCTGTCGCCAGGATGATAGCCGCTGACTTCGCTGCCGATTTCAATAATTTCGCCCGAAAATTCGTGGCCGACCGCCATGGGCACCGGGATAGTCTTTTGCGCCCATGCGTCCCAGTTGTAAATATGTAAGTCGGTGCCGCAAATAGATGTCTTGCGCACCTTGATCAGCACATCGTTGTGCCCGACCCTGGGCGCCGGGATGTCTTGCATCCAGATTCCGGTCTCTGCACGCGCTTTCACCAGCGCTTTCATGCGGTCACCGTCACGCCCATTTCCTGACCGACCTTCTCGAACGCGGCCAGCGCACGGTCCAGGTGTTCGCGATCGTGGGCCGAAGACATCTGTGTACGGATCCTTGCCTGTCCCCTGGGCACGACGGGAAAAGAGAAACCGATAACATAGATACCCTCGCTCAAGAGGCGATCGGCCATGCCTGCGGCAAGGCGTGCATCGCCGAGCATGATCGGGATGATCGGATGGTCGCCAGGGATGATCTCAAAACCGAGCGCCTGTATGTGTTTGCGAAAATAGGCAGTGTTGTCCCTGAGTTTGTCTCTTAACGCGCTGCTGCTCTCGAGAATGTCCAGCGCGGCTACCGACGCAGCAGCGATGGCGGGCATCAGGGTGTTGGAAAACAGGTATGGCCGCGATCGTTGTCGCAGCCACGCAACTATTTCTTTGCGCGCCGCTGTGAAACCACCTGATGCGCCACCGAGCGCCTTGCCAAGAGTTCCCGTGATGATGTCGACGCGACCTACAACGTCATGGTATTCGTGGGTGCCCCGGCCATTCGCGCCAAGGAATCCGCTGGCATGACAGTCATCGATCATGACCATAGCGTCATATTTGTCAGCCAGATCGCAGATCTGCGGAAGCCTGGCGACAGTGCCGTCCATGGAAAATACGCCGTCCGTTGCTATCATGCGAAAGCGAGCGGTTTTCGCCTCCTGCAGGCGCTCTTCGAGTTCTTGCATGTCGCCATGCTGGTAGCGCAGGCGTTTTGCCTTGCACAGTCGAATGCCGTCAATAATGCTTGCGTGATTGAGTGCGTCACTGATTACGGCGTCCTCGGGCCCGAGCAAGGTCTCGAATAGCCCCCCGTTGGCATCAAAAGCTGACGGATAGAGGATGGTATCCTCGGTTTTGAGAAATTGGCTTAGCCGCTTTTCCAGTTCCTTGTGAATGGTCTGAGTGCCGCAAATGAAACGCACCGATGAAAGGCCAAAACCGTAGCGCGCGAGAGCGTCCTGCGCCGCGGTCACGAGCTGCGGGTGATTCGACAGGCCGAGATAATTGTTGGCGCAGAAGTTAATCACTTCTTTGCCATCGGCAACAGCAATATCAGGGCCCTGAGGCGTGGTGATAACGCGCTCGTCTTTGAACAGACCCTCGGATCTCAGCGTAGCCGTCTGTTCCGAAAGATAGTCTAGAAACGCCTGATGCATGGAAACGAGCTCCGATTTGAGGGGGGCACAAGTATAGCAGCCAGGGGAGTGTTTCCTTGAAGCCAGATGACGCCGGGCAACGGCTTGATAAGTGGCTGTGGGCCGCGCGGTTTTTCCGCACGCGGGCGCTGGCAGCGGCCGCTATCCGTGGTGGAAAGGTCAGAATTAATGATGCACGTGCCAAGGCCGCGAAAACGCTCAGGGCAGGCGACAAGCTGGAAGTTTCCCGGGGCGATGAGCGAATAGAATTGACGGTGATCAAGCTCAGCACCCGCCGCCTCGCGGCAAGTGACGCAGCGAAACTTTATGCGGAGTCAGCTGCAAGTCTCGAGCGTGCCGCCAACAGGCGAGAGTCCCGGCGCATCGGGCGCCTCGCGCGCACTGATTTTGGCCAACGCCCGGACAAGCGTTCGCGAAGGCTTCTGAGGCGCATATCTGGCAAGGATTCATCCCGGTGAGCGCAGGAAGGCCAGTAACGCCCCTGCTCGCCGCCGACGTCATCATTTGCCTGGTTGATCGGGCGGACTCACCCGTTGTCCTGATTGAGCGCCGCAATCCGCCGGAGGGGTGGGCGCTGCCCGGCGGATTCGTCGATGTCGGTGAGTCGCCGGAGGCGGCTGCGAGGCGCGAGGCCATGGAGGAGACGGGTCTCAGCGTCGAATTAACCGGCCTGCTGGGCTGCTACGGGGACCCGGCAAGGGATCCCAGAGGGCATACCGTCAGCGTGGTTTACACAGCGGTAGCCAGGGGGCAACCTCGCGCCGGCGATGACGCCGCGAAGGTGGCGGTGTTCGACCCTGAGCGCTTGCCGCCCCTGGCTTTCGATCACGAGAAGATCATCCGGGATTTCCTGAGGCAGCGCGCGCCAAGAAGTCCGCAGTTTTAGCGCTGCCATCCGAGGGCGGCACGCCACGCGATGCACCGGGGCGTATAATTATCACAGAGGCAGCGATGTGATTACTTTGCACGGCGGCGGGCTGCGATCTGGCTTTGCACTACCCGTCAGTTCTGGTTTTTTATGGAGTTCAAGATGCAGACTCGAGTGAGCAGTGCCCCGGGAGGAGAACCGGAATTGATATTTCCAGCGGATTCGCGCCGGGAAGGCATCGCGGGATTGAATCGGCTTTATCTTGCGGATGAAGCCACATGCATTGAGGCGCTGATTCCGTCAGCAAGACTGCCCGATGAGGCCCGCTTCCGCGTTCGTGCCATGGCGCGCAAGCTTGTAGAGAGCGTGCGACGTAATCGCGTTTCGAAGGGTGGCATTGACGCTTTTTTGCAGGAGTACGATTTATCCTCGCAAGAGGGCGTCGTGCTGATGTGTCTCGCTGAGGCGCTGCTCAGGATTCCCGACGATGACACCGCGAACAGGCTGATTCAGGACAAGCTTGCAGAGGGCAAGTGGTCTGAGCACCTCGACGCGGATCACCCCCTGTTTGTGAATGCTTCAACCTGGGGCCTGATGCTGACCGGCAGGATAATTGTTCCCGGTCGCGAGGCCGAGGAAGACCCGGCATCGTTCATGCGCCGCCTGGTGGCACGTGCGGGCGAGCCGGTCATACGCGGTGCGCTTCGACAGGCAATGCGCATCATGGGTCACCAGTACGTCATGGGCAGCACGATCAGCGCCGCGCTGAAGCGCGCAGGCAAGGGTGAGAACCGAGCCTATCGCTACTCCTTCGATATGCTGGGCGAGGCGGCAATGACGCAAGACGACGCCAGGCGCTACCAGCGTTCGTATGCAGACGCTATCTCTGCAATTGGGAAAGAAGCCGGTGATGCGTCGGTTTTTGCCGCACCAAGTATCTCTGTGAAGCTCTCAGCTTTGCATCCGCGTTACGAGTTTTCCCAGCGCGAGAGGGTACTGGCTGAACTCATCCCCGTCGTCGCAGCCCTTGCCGAACAGGCGGCCCAGGCGGGCATCGCATTGACCATGGACGCGGAGGAGGCGGATAGGCTGGAGCTGTCTCTGGAGGTTTTTGCGGGGGTGCTGCGGACCGCCAGGATTGGCGACTGGAATGGCTTCGGTCTGGCCGTGCAAACCTATCTCAAACAGGCGCCAGCAGTTGTCGAATGGCTGATTCATCTTGCTGACGAGACGGGTCGACGAATTCCGGTGCGACTGGTGAAGGGGGCCTACTGGGATACGGAGATCAAGCACGCGCAGGAGCAGGGGCTCGAAGGCTATCCCGTCTTTACCCGCAAGGCCAGTACTGATGTTTCGTTCCTGGCGTGCGCGCGGCGGGTGCTGGAGGCGGGAGACAAGCTGTACCCGCAGTTCGCAACGCACAACGCGCGCACGGTTGCCACGATTATTGAGTTCGCGGGAGCGGGCAAGGAGTATGAGTTTCAGCGGCTGCATGGCATGGGCGAAGAACTATACGCCGAGGTTATCGGCGACGATGGGCTCAACATCCCATGTCGGGTTTACGCGCCGGTTGGAAATCATAAAGACCTTTTGCCTTACCTGGTGCGGCGGCTTTTGGAAAACGGCGCCAATACTTCCTTTGTGAATCGAATCACCGATGATTCAGTTCCGGTTGACGAAATTATTCGCAACCCTGTTTCCATCATTGAGGCTACTGAACCGAAGGCCCACCCAAAGATCCCGCTGCCCGCCGACATTTTCCAGCCGGAACGAATCAATTCGCAGGGACTGAATATTTATGACACGGATCAATTGCGGGGGTTGGCAGATGCAATGTCAGATGCGCTGGAGAAATCCTGGAAGGCGATGCCGGTGGTTGGCGGCAAGGCGCTGGCCGGAAAACCCCGGGACGTCACCGATCCCGGTGACCATCGGCGTATTGTCGGCGTTGTGGAATGGGCCAACGCCGAAATGGTCGACAATGCCATAAGTATTGCTGCTGCCGCGCAACCCGGGTGGGATAGAATGCCTGCGGCAAGTCGCGCCACGATCCTTGAAAAAGCGGCCAGTCTGTTTGAGGAAAACAGGGCAAATCTCATGGCTTTGTGCGTCCGCGAGGCAGGCAAGTCGGTCGTTGATGCGCTGTCTGAACTGCGCGAGGCGGTGGATTTTCTTCGCTATTACGCTGCGGGAGCGCGCGCGGATTTCGCCGCGCCACTGCGCCTGCCGGGGCCGACCGGAGAGAGTAATGAACTGGCCCTCGGTGGTCGTGGCGTTTTCGTGTGCATCAGTCCCTGGAATTTCCCGCTGGCCATTTTTACCGGGCAGGTTGCCGCTGCTTTGGCTGCGGGCAACTCAGTCATTGCCAAACCCGCCGAACAAACACCGCTTGTTGCACACCTGGCAGTGCGGCTGCTGCTGGAGGCAGGGGTGCCGGGCGATGTGCTGCACTTTCTGCCAGGAGACGGAGCCAGCGTGGGCGCTCGCGCGGTTGCGAATGAAGGCATTTCCGGCGTCGCGTTTACGGGCTCGACGGAAACGGCGCAACTTATAAATCGTTCACTGGCGGCGCGCGAGGGTTCGATAGCAACCTTGATTGCAGAGACCGGTGGTCAGAACGTCATGCTGGTCGATAGCTCAGCTTTGCCAGAGCAGGTGGTGGCAGACGTTGTGCAGTCGGCATTTAACAGCGCCGGCCAACGCTGCTCAGCCCTTCGTGTTTTATGTGTACAGGAAGAAATCGCGCCGAAACTGCTCGAGCTACTTGCAGGTCACATGGAAGAGCTGGTCATCGGCGATCCGGGGCTGCTCAACACGGATGTTGGACCTGTCATCGATGCGGAGGCTTTGCAGGTGCTTGAGCGGCACGAGGCCGCCATCAGCGAGCTTGGCAAGGTCGTGAAAAAGCTGACCGTGCCTCCGCGTTTTGCCAGCGGCACGTACTTCGGGCCGCTGGCCGTGGAAATCAGTGACCTCAATGTCCTCAAGCGCGAAGTTTTCGGGCCGGTCCTGCATATTTTGCGCTACAGGTCGGATGAACTCGAGAGTCTTTTGCAAAAAATTAACGCGATGGGATACGGTCTGACCCTCGGCGTCCACAGCCGCATCGATCACATGGCGCGCTGGATTCATCGTCGGGTCAAAGTCGGCAACGCGTACGTCAACCGTAACATGGTCGGTGCAGTGGTAGGCGTGCAGCCATTCGGCGGCTGCGGACTATCCGGAACGGGGCCGAAAGCGGGTGGCCCGCACTATCTGCATAGATTCGCGACGGAACGAACTCTGACCATCAACACTGCTGCGGTTGGTGGTAATGCCAGCCTGCTTTCGCTGGACGGCGAGTGACATGCAGATAAGCGTTTTCGACATTTTCAAGATTGGCATAGGGCCATCGAGTTCACACACAATGGGCCCGATGCGCGCGGCGTCGAGATTTGTCGCATCGCTCGATGCCGATGGCAAGCTGGAGTCCACGCAGCAGGTTGCCGTGGAGCTATTTGGCTCGCTGGCTCTAACGGGCGCCGGTCATTGCACTGATCGGGCCGTCTTGCTGGGGCTTGAGGGTGAGAGGCCAGAGAGCGTCGATCCCGGCGAAGTGGATAGCAAGCTCGCAGGAATTCGTGAGCGAGGCAAGCTCAAGCTCCTGGGCCGTCATGAAATCGATTTCGATGAGCCCATGAACCTGCTGTTTCACTTCGACCAGGTTTTGCCTGGACACAGCAACGGTATGCGTTTTCGTGCCCTCGATGCCGCGGGCGTGGTTTTGCGGCAAGAGGATTTCTATTCCATCGGCGGCGGTTTTGTCATGAGCGCGGACGAATTTAACGGAGCTGCTGACCGAGGCGAAGACGAGCAGGTTGTTGTGCCTTTTCCGTTTTCATCGTCTTCCAGTCTGTTAAAAATTTGCCGTGAAAATGATCTGACGATTGCCGAGCTCATGCAGCGCAATGAAGAGGCGCGGCGCGACGGCGGCGAGGTTCGCGAGCGGCTCCTGAACATCTGGTCGGTTATGCAGGCCTGCGTGGCGAGAGGCCTCGAAACAGAGGGTATTTTGCCGGGCGTTCTGAAGGTCAAGCGTCGGGCCCCGGGTATCTACCGCGACATCCGCAAGCCGGATACGGAAAAGCATACCGACGTCATGGACTGGGTAAACGCGTGGGCGCTCGCGGTGAACGAAGAGAATGCGTCGGGTGGCAGGGTGGTGACTGCGCCGACCAACGGCGCGGCCGGTGTAGTGCCGGCTGTAATGCACTATTACCTGCGCTACGGCGAGGGCGCAGACGAAGAGGGCATTCTGCGGTTTCTGCTGACGGCTGGCGCTATCGGAACGCTTTACAAGAAGAACGCCTCAATATCAGGCGCGGAAATGGGTTGTCAGGGCGAGGTGGGCGTCGCGTGCTCCATGGCGGCCGGCGGTCTTATGGCGGCGCAGGGCGGCAGCAATAGTCAGATTGAGAACGCGGCCGAAATTGGCATGGAGCACAACCTGGGGCTGACCTGTGACCCCATCGCCGGGCTCGTTCAGATTCCTTGCATCGAGCGCAACGCCATGGGCGCCGTGAAGGCAATTAATGCGGCCCGCATGGCTTCGCGCGGAGACGGCAGTCATAAAGTCAGTCTCGATCAGGTCATTGCTACGATGCGCCAGACCGGAAGAGACATGTCCACGATTTACAAGGAGACGTCGCAGGGCGGTCTCGCTGTCAACGTAATCGAATGCTGACGGGCTTACTCCCGGGCCAGCCTGTCCGCTCTTAGCTCAAGCAGACGCAGGCTTCGTGCGAGCCGGTCATATTCTGCTTCCAAAGCTCGAATTCGCGCCTCGCTGTTGTCCTTGATCGCAGCACCTAACACTGTGCCGGAAGAGCGCGCCTCAAGGGCACGAATCTCTCGTTCGACGCGGTCTAATTCTTGGTTGGTGTCATATATTTCGCGCCCAAGTCTGAAGCCTTCACGAAAACCCGCCTCAAGCTCCGCCGGGCAGACGCCGGAGCGAATTCTCCCTCGGCTTCCTTCTGCGATTCCACCGGCTGCGCTGCAAAAATGGGTGAGCCCGTCCTCGCGTCCGGCACGCCAGGCCTCGATATCAGGCTCGGAACCAAAGCTCGAGCAGGCGGCACGATGGTGCTCGATACGTTCAGGGCCGAAGCCCGAGGAGCCGTCATCGAACCCTATTCCATACCAATCAGGATCGAGGCACGTGTCCTCGTTCATGGTCGCGCATCCTCCAGAGAGAAGCAGCGCGGTGAGGAGAAAAGCCTGCGCGAGGTACTTCAATGTGATCCGAGCAACCGCCACGACCAATCAGTCGCGAAAATTAGTGAACTGAAGCGGCATGTCATAACCGCCATCCTTCAGCAGTGCCATGGCGGATTGCAGGTCATCGCGTTTCTTGCCACTGACGCGCAGCTGCGCGCCCTGGATAGCGGCCTGTACTTTCAATTTACTGGTCTTCAGCTGCTTGACCATTTGTTTGGCAAGCGGTGTTTCAAGTCCCTCCCTCAGAGTCAGGTCCTGGCGCGCTTCGTGGATTGCCACCTGCGGCTCGGCGACCGAAATGCACTTGATGTCTATACCCCTGCGAGCGAAGGTGTTGTCGAGAATCTGGCGCATTTGAGCGAGCTGAAAGTCGCTGGGAGCGCGCATGGTTACCACATTGTCTTTGAGCTCGAAGCCAGCATCAACACCCTTGAAATCGAAACGGTTGGATAGCTCGCGCCCGGCCTGGTCCACGGCGTTCTTTACTTCGTGCTTGTCGAGTTCTGAAACTACATCAAAAGATGGCATCGAAAAAACCTCCTCGTGGTCATTGCTTTTTGCGCTCCGGAACGACGAGCGTCGGCCCGGTTCCCTGGGCAATGACGTGGCGCGCGAAAACATTGTATATGTGCCCGCACTGGCTGCAATGGGCGACAAAAAACCAGGGTTCGCCGCGGCGCGATTTTTCCTTGCTCGGCGTTGAGACGATCTGGTCCACGCCTGTGGCACCACACTGGGGACATACTGGCTCGGTCATAGGTTCTCCGGAGAACAGTCGCAGTCGCTCAGCTTCTGCCCTTGAACTCGTCCATGCTGCGGTTCACGCCAAGAAAGCTCATGACGGCATCTTGCCAGCTGATTGGCAGCAAGCGCATGGGATAAATTGTATAAACGAACCAGGGCATCAGCAACCGCGAGTGATTACGTTCCACGGCTCTGACAATTCTTCTGACCAGCGCGTCTGGTTTGAGTATAGGGAGCAGGAACGGGAACCGCGTCTTAACGCCTTCAAACATCCCGGTATCGACGTAGAAGGGGCATACGACCGTTGTTCGCACAGGGATAGCGAGCCGCTTCATTTCCAGCCTTAGCGATTCATCGAATCCGATAGCTGCGAACTTGCTGGAGCAATAGTCGACAAGTTTTGATGTGCCGGCAATGCCGCCTGCGGATGCAATCGTAACTATGTGCCCTGCACCCCGGTCACGCATCGAAGGCAGGAATGCCCGGGTTATGTGGAAGAGCGCCAGCGTGTTGACGGCAAAAGTGCGTTCAATGTCCTCGGCGCTGGAATCCAGAAGCGTCTTGCCGTTGACGATTCCCGCGTTATTGATCAGCACATCGATATAACCGACCTTCGCTATTACGCTTGCGCCGAGATCGTCAATCTGTTCCCGCTTGCTCAGGTCACAGATGAAAACTTCGCAGTCGAAGCCCGCCTCGCGTAGCTCTTTTTCTGCATTGTTGAGTGCATCTTCATTGAAATCAACCAGGATCGGCCGACCGCCTTTGTGCGCCACGGCATCGGCCAGCATCCGGCCTATGCCGCTGGCTGCCCCCGTTATCAAAACATTCTTGTCTGCAAAACTTGTCATAGGGCAAGACTCTCCGGTTTTTCGCCGGCCAGGAACAGCCAGGTTTCGACTACCGTGTCAGGGTTGAGTGAAATGCTGGTGATGCCCTGATCCAGCAACCAGCGTGCCAGGTCGGGGTGGTCGGATGGGCCCTGTCCGCAAATGCCGATGTATTTGCCTGCCGCGTTGCAGGCAGAGATGGCCTTTTCCAGCAAGATCTTGACCGCAGGGTCGCGCTCGTCAAACAGGTCCGCTACCAGCCCCGAATCTCGATCCAGCCCGAGGGTAAGCTGGGTCAGATCGTTTGACCCGATGGAAAACCCGTCGAAATGCTCGAGGAACTGTTCGGCAAGCAGGGCGTTGGAAGGCAGTTCACACATCATTATCAGTCTTAAGCCATTTTCACCGCGGACCAGGCCGTTGTCGGCCAACAAGTCGCAGACTGCGGCCGCTTCAGACACCGTCCGCACAAAGGGGATCATAAGCTCAACGTTCGACAGCCCCATTTCGTCGCGCACATACTTCATTGCGCGACATTCAAGTTCGAAACACTCCCTGAAGCTCTCTGACACATAACGCGATGCACCGCGGAAACCGAGCATCGGATTTTCTTCGTGCGGTTCGTACTGCTTGCCGGCGATGAGGTTGGCATATTCGTTTGACTTGAAATCCGAAAGGCGAACGATGACAGGTTCAGGATGGAAGGCGGCGGCGATCGTGGCGATTCCCTCTGCCAACCGGCTGACAAAAAACTCGACCGGGTCATCATAACCAGCCATCTGCGTGGCGACCCGCGCCTTGAGTTTTGCATCGAGCTTATCGAACTCGAGCAGGGCACGTGGGTGTACGCCTATCATCCGGTTGATGATGAATTCGAGACGCGCAAGGCCCACACCGGTGTGGGGCAGACCGGCAAAATCGAATGCGCGGTCGGGATTGCCAACGTTCATCATGATCTTGACGGGCAGGTCGGGCATTTCGCCGAGTTCTAACTGCTGACAGTCGTATTCGAGAATGCCTTTGTAAACGAAGCCTTCGTCTCCTTCGGCGCAGGAAACCGTAACTTCGTTGCCATCCGAGATTTTGCTGGTGGCGTCGTTGCAGCCGACCACGGCGGGAATACCGAGTTCGCGGGCAATAATGGCGGCGTGGCAGGTCCTGCCGCCGCGGTTAGTGACTATGGCGGACGCGCGTTTCATGATGGGTTCCCAGTCGGGGTCCGTCATATCGGTGACGAGAACTTCTCCAGGCTGCACCCGGTTCATCTCTGCGGCGCTGGCTATGACCCGTGCGGTTCCGCTGCCGATTCTGTGGCCGATGCTGCGGCCGCTGATGATGACTTCGCCGCCGTCGCGTCTGAGACGGAAGCGTTCGAGATGCTGGCCGCCACGACTGCGCACCGTCTCCGGCCTCGCCTGGAGAATATAGAGCTTGCCGTCATGGCCGTCTTTGCCCCACTCGATGTCCATTGGGCGGCCATAGTGTTTTTCAATAGCTACGGCCTGCGTCGCCAGTGCCTCAACCTCCTCATCGCTCAAACAAAACCTGTCGCGTTTTTCCTTCGGCACCTCCACGGTCTGCACCGATCGCCCGGGTTCCCGCGTTTCGGTGAAGATCATCTGAATAGCTTTGCTGCCAAGATTGCGGCGCAATACAGCCGGGCGTCCGGCCGCGAGGGTTGGCTTGTGAACGTAAAATTCATCGGGGTTGACTGCGCCTTGCACCACCGTTTCTCCGAGCCCGTAGCTTGCGGTGATGAAGACCACGTCTCGGAATCCGGTTTCCGTATCCAGCGTAAACAGTACGCCGCTGGCGCCGGTGTCGCTGCGGACCATTTGCTGGATACCCGCCGAGAGGGCAACGTCGGCGTGCGCAAAGTCGTGATGTACGCGGTAGGCAATCGCCCGATCGTTGTAGAGAGACGCGAACACGTCTTTGACGGCGGCGAGTACGCTATCGAGGCCATGAATATTCAGGAATGTCTCCTGCTGGCCCGCGAACGAGGCCTCCGGCAGGTCTTCGGCCGTTGCTGACGATCGCACTGCAAGCGAAATATCCGGCCCCGCGGATTTTTCCAGTTCGGCATACGCCTGCGCAATGGACTCGCGCAGCGGCGCAGGCAATTCTGCGTCACAGACCCAGCCTCGTATCATTGCGCCGGCCTTCGCCAGCGCGTCAACATCATCAATGTCGAGGCTGGAGAGTGTTTCGTCGATGCGTTTGGTGAGGTCGTTATGGACCAGAAATTCGCGGAAAGCTTCAGCCGTTGTGGCAAAGCCGCCTGGCACCCGGACCCCGAGGCTCGCCAGATTACCGATTAATTCGCCGAGGGAGGCGTTCTTGCCGCCGACCGATTCGACGTCCTGCATGCTCAAATCAGCAAGCGCAATCACATATTTATCCACAGTGCCCCCTTGTGTTGCTGGCGTTTACGTGGAGAATCGCGCACTAAAGGAATGTTGCCCGGCGGGTACCACAAGCAATGAATCAAAGAACGGTGTTTTTCATTTCGGACCAAACTGGCATTACGGCAGAAACTCTGGGCCGCAGCCTGCTGACGCAGTTTGAGAGCGTTAAATTCAGGCAGGTAACTGTGCCATTTATCGCCACTGTTGACAAGGCGCTTGAGGCTGTAGCTCAGATAGACCTGGTAGCGAAAGTGGAAGGCGTGCGACCGATCGTTTTTTCAACGCTGGTGCATGACGAGCTGCGTAATTTGCTTAGGGGCGCGGACTGCCTTTTCCTCGATTTTATTGATGCTTTTGTGGGGCCGCTGGAGCGCGAAATTGGTGTGAAGTCCAGCCACACTTCGGGCAAGGCCCACGGTATGGCCGACAGCTCGGGCTATACGCGGCGTATTGATGCGATGAACTTCGCGCTTGCCAACGACGATGGTGCATCAACCGCAGCGTATGCGGATGCTGATGTCATTCTGGTCGGCGTGTCGCGATCCGGCAAGACGCCTACCTGCCTCTACCTGGCGCTGCAGTTCGGGGTAGCGCCGGCGAACTATCCGTTGACCGGCGACGAGCTGGACGGCAACCGGCTGCCGCGCGCGCTGCGCCAGCACAGGCACAAGCTTTTTGGCCTGACCATCGAGCCTGAGAGGCTCTGCGAGATTCGTTCTGAACGGCGCCCTGATAGCGAGTACAGCTCGCCGCAGCAGGTCGATTATGAGGTGCGGGCGGCGGAGGCTATTTTCCGGGCGAACGGTGTGCCTTTTGTGGATACGACCCGGTCTTCTATCGAGGAGATAGCAAGCACGGTACTCAGCGAACTCGAGATCGAGCGCCTGATTTAAAACGTGCGATTGCGCACATTTTCCAGAGAAATCACTGTGTTATAGTTTGCCCATGCATAGCGATAGCCTCATGGTTTTGCCACGTCCTGCGCGCCCCGGGAGCTTCGTAGGGCTTATGGCGTTATATGAAAGTAACTACGTACGCTTTCGCTGGCTGTTTCCTGATTTACAGTCATTGCGACACAGCGGAACCCGGATGGTCTCGGCCTCCGCAAAAGACTTTCCGCTCTATCTTGAGGTACTGGAAGCGGCTCGCTACACGACCACTCTTCGTCTCACCTATTTTCTCGACAGCGAAGGCGGCGTAGTCGCCGATCCTGACCTGCGGCTCAGGATTTATCATGATGCCGGCCAGGTTGAGGCGATGTCTTTTGCGGCCACCCATCAGCACCAGGTGCTGCAGCGGATGGCGGGCTCATGTGGAGAGCAGCTCGAGCGGCGCTGGCGTCGCAATATGATGCTGAATAAGTGGCTGGAGTATTGCGCGGACTGCAATCATGATTTCAGTGCAGCTGCAGACAAAACGTGGATCACCGGCAGCAAAACGACTGGCTTTGGCGAAGGCAGCTCAACTAAAATCGGCAGCCGACATGTGACCATCGGGCTAAAACCTTGATCAGCGATCGACAAGCTGTCGGGAAGAGGGTTCGCCATGACGGATGAACTGGCCAGGCCTGAATCCGAAATTAGCAGAATGAGCAAACGTGAGCGCGAAGAATACCGCCGCGTGATGCATGTATTCCAGAATCGCGTTGAGCTTAAGCAGGAATTCATACGGCTGCGCGACGATCGCAATTCGTTGCTCGATAAGGTCAAAAAAGCCGAGCGCGAAACGCGCCTCGCAAATGAAGAGAAAAAGGACCTTGAGAAGCTGCTTTCATCGCCGGAAACCGGCTACAACATAATTGTCTATTACCAGTTGCGACGTCTGTGGGATGAATGTCACTCACAGATCGAGGGCTTCAGCCAGGTTCTTAAGAAGCAGCAGACTGATCGCGAACGCAAGCGCGAGATTATGGAATTTAACCGTGATCGTGAGAAGAGGCTGAGCCAGGCCAATAAAATGGTTGTCCAGGCTAAAGCCGAATCGGATGAACTGCAGGCTATTATTAATCAAAAAGAGCAGGAAGTGGCGGCGCGTGCCGGTGTTCTGCATTTCTTCAACCGGCGCAAAATGCGCAAGGGAATGGACGAGGAAAAGCAACAGCTCGCGCAGATTCGCGCGAAGATTGAGGAGCTGTTCAGCCGCAGGGTAAAAATAGAAAGTGAGCAGTGGCCGGAGTTCAAGGGTGTAAGCCTGAAGGGTAAGCGCGCCATAAACATTGCCCTGGTAGCTATGGCGCAGCATCTCTTTCTTCATTTTTCCGATAACAATCTCGGCGAGATGGCCCGTCAGGCGATGCGCCAGCGGCCGTCAGAGGTTCACTACGGTCTGCGTGAGGATTGCGAATACCTGATGCAGAAAGTGGCGGCTGCTTTGGAGCGGCTCCAGGAACAAAGCGATTTTGCCGAGAAACTCAAGGCGAGAGCCGACTGGCTTCGAACTCAAGCGGAGTTCAAGAATGAAAACGACCCGGTGCCGTTAGCGGCGTCTCTATCGAAAATCAGCACCACGGTCGGAAAAGACGCGATAGAGACGGGGCTACTGCTGGACGTGAACGTGCTCGCGGATGACTACTGGGGCCTGCTCTCGCTGATGGTCGAATAGCGGCCTAAACCCGATCCGTCGACAAATGCCCGGCTCGGGCTGTGCGGCGTACCTTGCGCCACCACATCGCCATACCGTCAAACCAGACGTACATTGTCGGCACAAGTAAAAGGGAAGTGAGCGTCGAAAACGCCAGGCCACCTATGATTGCTCTTGCCATGGGGAAGTAGGGCGGACCATCGCCGCCAATAAGCGTGTCGCCTACAGCGAGCGGCGTAAGCCCCAGAATTGTCGTGGCCACGGTCATCAGGATGGGCCGAATACGGTCGCGGCCTGACTGAATGATTGCCTCGTAGCGCGGCATGCCCTCCCTGCGAAGATTGTTGATATGGTCTACCAGCACGATGCCGTTGTTTACGACAACCCCTATCAGGATCATTATGCCGATGGATGCCATAAAGGAAAACGTGGTGCCGGTCAGTCCGAAAAACCAAAATACGCCAACGACCGAGAACGCAATCGAAGTGATAATTGACAAGGGGTACAGAACTGATTCGAACAGTGCGGCCATCACGATAAAAATCAGCGCAATGCCCAGCAGTATATTTACCATCATGGTTTTTTGCGTTTCGTCATTGCGCTCAAAACCCGTGCCAAATTTCCAGCTATAGCCAGGCGGCAGGCTGAACTGATCCATCAGGGACTTAATTTCCGGTCGTAGCTCGTCCATAGAAGAGTCGGTGTCGACGCTGCCGTTGATGACGATTGCTGTCTGACGATCGATCCTGCGAATACTCTGGGGTCCGCGCGTCAGTTCAAAGTCCGCGACGGTCCCGAGCGTAATGGGGCTGCCCGTGACTATGCCGAGCGGGATGGCACGCAGGTCTTCAAGGGTCTGCTTGTCAGATTCCCGGAAAGCCAGACGCACTTCGATTTCGCCGTCATCCCCACGAAACTCGCGGAGGTTGTCGCCACGCATTGCCAGGCCAATGGCCTGGGCAATCGTGGTGCTGTCGAGTCCCGCGTTCAGTGCCCGCTGGCGATCAATTTTTACCCGCACCTCAATATCGCCCGCCGTTGCGGTTGAGCGCAGATCGGTCAGGCCGTCGATAGTGCCGAGCATGCCGATAACGTCTCGACTCAGACGCGTCAGTTCTGCCGTTGATTCGCCGGCAAGCTGCAGGCTGAGTCCTTCGCCCCCGCCCTGCTGATTGAACTCAAATGACGGTTTTCCTATTACGATTTCGGGCAGCTCGTTTTTGATTTTTTCAATGACCTCTTTGGTAGGCACGCTCGCCTCGTCGCCGTCTTTTAGCAGAATTGTCGACTGGGCGCGCTCGGGGTCCCAATAGCTGTAGACGGAGATAATGTCGAGTTCTTCCTGCTTGCTGTACAGATAGTTCTCGACTTTATTGACAGCTGCCTCTATCTGCTCCAGCGGATGGACGCCCTCTATGTGGTAAGGCAGGAACAGCCGTCGCGACATCTCCTGCGGAAAAGTGTCGAATTTAACCAGAAACTTGATCGGGATCATGATGCTCCCGAGGATGAGTACAACGATGAGCGCGGTCCACCATGGCCGCGCGAGCGTCCATTTCAGGCTGCCGAGATAACCATTGGTCAACTTTGCCATCCACGTGCCCGCGCGCTGTGCCGGAGGCGGCGCTATGCGACTGGCAAGCATGGGCACAAGCGTCTGGGCTATGACGAGAGAAGCCGCCATCGCCACGGCGATAGTGACCGCAACGTGCACCAGGAACACGGTGATCTGGGTTTTTTCTCCGAACATGACGGGTACGAAGACCACGATGGATGTCAGTGTTCCTGCCATGACCGCGAGTCCGACTTCGTTGACGCCGGCAAGTGTGGCGGCGCGCGGCTCATCAGGATTCATCTGTCGGTAACGGAATATACTCTCGGTTACCACCACGGCATTGTCGACGAGCATGCCAATTGCAAGCATCAGGCCCATGAGCGACAGGATATTCAACGTCAGGCCCGAGAAGTACATGGCGCCCAGTGTGATGAGCAGGGAGAAGGGCACGGACAGCACGACAATGAGAGTTGTCGCGAGCTGACGTAGGAACAGGTAGAGCACAACGAGCGCAAGGACTGCCCCGATCAGGCCTGCATTGACGAGATCCCGAAGAGATTCTTTGACACCGGCTGCGGAATCCTCGAGTGGAAATATACTGATGCCGCGCATTTCAGGAAGCTCGCCAATGCTGGCGACTTCTTCCATTACGCGATCGGCGACCTCAACCATGTTCGCGCCGGTCTGTTTAAAAACGTCGAGGCCGACCGCGTAGCGCTGGTCGAGATGTCTCCCGTAGTTACGATCACCGCTGCGAAGCTCGACATCGGCTATGTCGTCGAGGCGCGTATTCCCGACGCCAACGGGCAGATTGCGGAGTTGCTCAATATCCGTGAATTCACCCTGGGGTCGAACGCTGAAGCGGCGCCCGTTTTCGGTGATGCGCCCGGCGCTGACGGCAAAGTTGCTTTTCTCAAGGCGCTCCCGCAATTCGCGGATGTTTATATTGTGCGCCGCGAGTCGGTCTGGTTTGAGCAAAATGCGGATTTCGGGAGGCTCGACGCCCTCCAGGTTGACCCGGGAGACGCCCTCGACGCGCTCGATGCGCCTGCGGACGTTGCGCTCAAGCATTTCCCAGGCCGTGGAAAGATCGCGGCCGCTGGATAGTCGCAGGACAAGTATCGGCTGGTCACCCAGGGAGCCTGTAAATACGTTGATTCGACGAACGTCAGTGGGCAGGTCTCCCCTTATCGCGTCAACTTTCGCGCGCGCATCGATTCCGGCTGCCGACGTATCCGAGTCCCAGCCGAAATTCATAAAGATCTGTGCCTGGCTGTCGGTCGTGGTCGACTGCATGCGTTCGATGCCGGAGAGCGTCGCCAATGCCTCCTCGACGGGCCGTGTAATGAGCGTTTCTATTTCCTCCGGGCTGGCGCCCTGGTACGGGATCTGCACAAAGATGCCGGGAAATTCGATGTCCGGGAATTTTTCCAGCGGCAGTAGCCGGGACGAGATCAGGCCAATGAGTGCGAGGCCGAGAAACACCATCACCGTCGTGACCGGTCGGGCAAGGGATACTTCTACGTGCTTCATGCGTCGCTTCCCGTTTGAACGCTGAGTCCCGCGGGTGACGCCTCAAAGGATTTTCGATCGAGGAGATGGTAAACAACCGGGATTACCACCAGCGTCAGCAATGTCGCGGCCAGCAGGCCGCCGATAACCGTGATGGCCATAGGCGTCCGTACCTCGGCGCCTTCACCGAAACCAATTGCCATGGGGAGCAGGCCAAGAATGGTGGTGAGCGTGGTCATGAGGATTGGTCGAAGGCGGACGCGGCCGGCTTCAATGATTGCCGCGGTTTTTTCCATGCCGTCGCGTCGCAGCTGGTTAATAAGGTCGACCAGCACAATGGCGTTGTTAACAACAATTCCCGCGAGCATGATCACCCCTATGAAGGCGACGACGTTTATAGTTGTTCCGGTTATAAAGAGGGCCAAAACGGCACCGATCAGCGCGAGCGGCACAGTGAACAGGATGACCAGCGGATGGATCAGCGATTCAAACTGCGATGCCATGACCAGGTAAACGAGGAAAACAGCCAGCAGCAGCGTGAACTGCATGCTTTGCATGGAGCGCTGCATTTCTTCGTTCTGCCCGGAAACCATCGCGCTGACACCGGCTTGTCTCGGTATCTCCGCGATCAGGGACTCCAGTTCATCCACTGCCGTGCCCAGATCACCATAAGCCAGGTTCGCGGAGACCAGCGCGACGCGTGATTGATCAAGACGTCTGATTTCCGACGGCCCCAGGGCGACGGAAATATTGGCGACGGCGTCCAGGGTTACCGGGCGCTCGCTTCCCGGGTTAACAATCAGTCGGCGAATTTCGTCTATGCTTGCGGCCCTGGTATCGACAGATCGCACCAGAACATCAATTTTTCGATCGCGCCAGCTGTAGCGTGTGGCAACGTTGCCGCGGACGTTGCCCACGACGCGATCGGCAATATCGCGGACTGCGAGGCCCAGCTTGGCCGCGCGTTCCTGATCGAAAGTAATCTGGATCTCGGGGTTGCCTGCCTCAATGCTGCTTCGGACGTCAGCGAATCGATCGGACTCCTGCATCTTTGCAAGCAGGGCATCGCTTACCGTATTCAGTCGCTCAAGGTCGAAGCCGCTGATCTCGACTTCCAGCGGAGAGTCAAAGCTGAATAGCGACGGCCGCCTGAAATCAAATTCCACGCCCGGCAGCTGACCCAGCGATTTACGCATGCTGCTGATGGTGGCAGTTTCCGCGTCACGGTCGCTGCCTTTTTTGAGGACGACGCTCAGGCTTCCAGTATGCTCACCTGCGTCCACCGGGTCCGCGTCAATGCGGTTGCCCGTCCCCGCTACGGAATAAGTCATCGCGACGGCGCCACTCGCGCTCGCCGCGCGCTCGGCCAGGCGGACGACCCGGTCTGTCTCGACCAGCGGGGAGCCCGGCGCAAGTCGCAGGGAGACGGAAAACTCTCCCTGGGAAAGCTGCGGAATCAGCTCGGTGCCAAGTCGCGGTACAAGCGACATGCTCGCAGCGAAAGCCAGTAGTGCAACAATCACGACCACCAGGCGATGTCTGAGCGACCATTGCAGTACTCCCGGATAGATCCTGAGGAGCGAGCCGTAAAGTCCGCGGTTCACAACGCTGACCAGAGGCGTGAATGCAGCTCTTAATATCTTCGAGGCAAGCTGCAGCACGCGCCCCAGCTTTTCGTAAACCCAGGACACGCCGCGCGTAAATCTGTTGGGCGCCCCGGGATCCTCCGCGTCCGCAAAGCGATGGCCGGCTCCAAGGGATGCGAGCATAGGGATAAGGGTCAGAGCAACTAAGAGCGAAAAGATCAACGCAAACGTGACGGTCAGCGCCTGGTCACGAAAAAGTTGCCCGGCGACGCCGCTGACAAACACCATCGGAAAGAAGACCGCAACGGTTGTCAGGGTAGAGGCGGTCACTGCCGCCGCCACCTCGGAGGCGCCGTCCCGTGCAGCGCTGATAATGCTTTTGCCTTTTTCGCGATGCCGACTGATGTTCTCAAGAACTACGATTGCGTTATCAACCAGCAGCCCAACGGCCAGTGCGACGCCACCCAGGGACATGATGTTGAGCGTAATCTCGGTTGCATACATCATCAGGAAAGTGCCGATCACAGAAACCGGGATGGCGATGCCGATGATCAGAGTAGGGCGAATGTCACGGAGAAACAGGTAGAGCACCATCACCGCCAGCAGCCCCCCGATAATGGCCGCGTTCAGAACCTGGTCGATCGCCTGGCTGATAAAGGTCGACTGATCGTAAATCGTGCGCAATTCCTGGCCATCGGGGAGTTCCTCTCGCACGCTGTCCAGCATCCGGTTTACACGTCCGGCTACCTGCACCGTGTTGGCATCACCTTCTTTATATGCTGCGAGTTCAATGGACTCTCGACCGTCTACGCGCGTGATGGCCTCGCGTTCCTTGTAACCACGTTTTACCGTTGCAATGTCCCGCAGGAAAATGGGGCGGCCCTCGCCACTGCTGATGATCGTGTCGGCTATTTGCTCAACCGATGTGTATTCATTCAGCGTCCGAACCAGGAATCGCTGCATGCCCTGTTCCAGCCTGCCCCCGGCGAGATTGACATTTTCGGCACGGATGCGATTGGCGACATCTTCGACGGAGAGTCTGAGCTGTGACAGCTTCTGTTGATCCACGAGAATCTGGATTTCATCTTCGAGGCCACCGCTCACTTTTACGGCGGCGACGCCCTCGACTGCCTCCAGCCTCGTTTTGAGACGCTCCTCTGCATAGCGGCGCAGGCGCTTCAGCCGGGTTTCACCGTCGTCCGCTGTCGCAGCCTCGTCTTCGACAAAAGCAAGGCGCAAAATCGGTTCGTTACTCGGGTCGAAACGGAGGATGACTGACCTGCCGGCCTCAAGCGGCAGCTGGAGAATATCGAGCTTCTCGCGGACGTCCACGCTCGCCATGTCCATGTCCGTCCCCCAGATAAACTCGAGGACCACGTCGGACTGGCTGGTGCGGGAAATCGAGCGCACCAGGCGCACGTTCTTTACAACACCTACTGCTTCTTCAACCGGTTTGCTGATCAGGTTTTCGATTTCGAAGGGCGCTGCGCCGGTAAGCTCGGTTCGAATCGTCAGCGTTGGATAAGACAATTCGGGCAGCAGATTGACTTTGAGGCGCGTCAGCGAAACCGCGCCGAAGAGAACTATGGCAAGGGTGAACATCAGGATGGTGACCCTGCGTTCGGTCGCGGTGTTGATCAGGCGCATGTCGCTTTCTTTGCCAGAGAGTCCGACTAGCTGCCGGACGCGAGCGCGGATTCGGCTTCCTCTTGCCCGTCGCCGCTGTCCGTTGTTCGATTTACGACCCGCACGGGATTCCCGTCGTTCAATCCCGCCTGGCCAACGACAATGATTTCCTCGCCCGCTTCAAGTCCATCGACGATTTCGAGGTTGGTGCCGCTGCTGTAGCCGGTTGTTACAACCCGGCGCTTCGCCACATCATCTTCAACTACGAACACAGAAGCTTTGTCGTCGTCGCGTAGCATCGCGGCCCGTGGCACGAGCACGGTGTTCACCCGGCGATCATATTCAATGTTGAAACGGCCGAACATTCCGGGCTTAAGGGAAGCGGTTTCGTCCGGCACTTCAATGGTAACTTTGAAAGTTCCGCTGGCGGGGTCGATAACAGGACTGACCCTCGCGACACGTGCCATAAATATCTGGCCGGGCAGGGCGTCGACTTCGATCGCGGCGGGTTGTTCCGGTTTCAGCTTGCTGAAGTCTCTCTCTGGCAAATGCAGATACGCAAGCAGCGGATCGAGGTCTGTAATCAGGAAAGCGGGACTGTTGACCGTGATGGTGTTGCCGAGCTTGATATGCCTTTCTGCGATCACGCCATCGATGGGGGCGCGTATCGCCGTATAGTCAAGCTCGAGCTTTGCGAGGCTGTAGGCAGATCTCAGGGCTTCCAGCTCGTATTTGAGTCCTTCATAGGCACCGGAGCTGACCAGGCCTTTGTCGTACAGGTCGACGTTGCGCTGATATTCCTGCTCAAGTTTTTTCAGATTGGCGCCGGCGCGGGCCAGTTCCAGCCGCAGCCTGTCGCCGTCCAGTCGTGCGAGAACCTGGCCTGCCTTAACGCGGTCTCCTTCCTCAACCGCAATGCCGATTACTTCGCCGGCAACCTTGGCAACCACCATGGCTTCCTGCTCAGCTTCAAGCGCAGCTGTACCGGAGTATGCGGCGACCGCATCACCGGTAGATACGATGGCAATCTCAACCGGGACCGGCGTTGCCTCTTCATCTTCGCCGTCTTCGCCCTTTTTATTGCCGTCCGCGCCGCGCGGCCCCTGACCGCAGCCCGCGACAAGCGCGAAAAGGGCCAGCACGAAAACCGCCATCAACCGCGGTGTGACCGTGTTTTTCATGATCCTTCGCCCCATATACCTTTTTGTTTTGGCCGTCGACATCTTTGCCTGAATAGAGGCCACGGCAGCCGATCAGTTCAGCTTTGTTACGGAACCCGGTCCGCACGCAACCCTATTAGTGTTGTAGTTGAGTATAACACTAAACGTGCGCCAGGCAAGCAGATTGCAAGGCTTTGGTGGGTCCGGCCTGCCGGCAGTGCGGCCCGGCAGCCGGGCGCGCAAGGATCAGGATCGGTTGTAGACAGCCACGGGCCGAGCCCCGGCGATACGATTTCGGGCCACGACGTCCGCGATGATCGAAGCTGCGGCGTCGAGCTGCGGATCAGGCTCGTCATCATCGTCAACGTCATCAAGCGTCGCTACCTCTTCCAGTCCAAGTGCCCTTCTGCGCTTGTTGTAACGATCGAGCTGTGCCTCGCGCTCCGTCGCGCGCTCGCTTGATCTTTTTTCGATATTGAGGGATACGGTGTGCCTGCCGCGAATGGCGGAGTAGGCATCGATGCCGGCGAGCAAATACTGGAAATCGGGGTTGTCGGAGGTTCTTTTCCTGTGCTGCGCTTCGAGCGTGTCCAGGGCTTCACCGATTGGGTTCGCCGTCTGGTAACTGATCGGCTGAATACGATCCCACGGCAGGGCGGCTTTTTCGGTGCTTTCGCCCACATCTGCAACGTCAATGGCAGACGGCAGCAAGATGTCCGGTTCCACTCCGCGGTGTTGAGTGCTTTCTCCTGACACACGATAATATTTGCCGGTCGTAAGAGTCAGCTGTCCGAAACCAGGCCCCGAGCGACGTGCAAATCGGCCAAACAGTGCGGTACGGTCCAGATCGTAAAGGTGCTGAAAAGTGCCCTTGCCAAACGTCCGCTGGCCAATGACGAGACCACGCTTGTAGTCCTGCATAGCGCCTGCGAAGATTTCGGAGGCAGATGCGCTATAGCGGTTAACAAGAACGGCAAGAGGCCCGGCGTAAGCGAGATCGGGACTGGGGTCGTTCAATACTTCGATGCCGCCACTCGCGTCTCGCAGCTGCACCAGTGGCCCTTGTTCGATAAACAACCCTGAAAGGGCTGTCGCTTCACTGAGATTGCCGCCGCCGTTGTTACGCAGGTCGATGACCAGTCCGTCAATGCCTTCTTTGGAAAGCTCAGCGATCAGTCTGCGAACATCCGTTGTTGTGCTGCGAAAGTCCTTGTCACCCCTGGCGTAGGCTTCGAAGTCACGATAGAAGCTCGGGATGGTGATAACGCCCACGCGCAGGTCTTCATCGCCAGACCTGATCGGGAGTACCTCGCTTTTCGCTGCCTGCTGTTCCAGCTTGATCTTGCCCCTGGTGAGCGCGACGAGTTTTGCTTTGTCACCGGGTGCGGCGCTCCCGGGCAGAAGCTGGAGTCGAACTACGGTTCCGCCCGGTCCTCGAATTAGCTGCACAACGTCATCCAGTCGCCACCCGATGACGTCCACGATTTCACCTTCGGCGCCCTGACCAACGCCCACAATACGATCGTTTGGCTGCGGGTTTCCGACGGCCGCGGCCGGTCCCCCGGGGATGATGTTCATGACCTTGACGTAGTCATCTTCTGTCTGCAGAGATGCCCCAATTCCCTCATAGGAGAGGCTCATCTGAATGCGGAACTCCTCGCTGTTGCGGGGCGAGAGGTAGTTGGAACGCGGATCCAGAGCGTGTGCATAGGCATTCATGAAGGATTCGAAAATGTCGTCGTCGGAAACCTGCTCAAGTCGCTTCGCCACGCGCTCGTAGCGCTTGGACAAAATCTCCGTCGTTTCTTCCCAGGTTTTCTCCGTCATGACCAGAGACAGCGCATCGTTCTTTACAATTTTCCGCCAATGCTCATCGAGTTCGACTTTGCCTGCAGCCCAGGGCAGTCCGTCTCGATCAAAGCGGAACGATTCGTCTATCGTAAAGTCAGGCTCCACCTCAAGAAGTGTGAGAGCAAACTGCAGGCGTTCGGTTGCGCGCTCCCGGTAACGCTCAAAGATCTTGAATGCGGGCTCAACGTCGCCGCTGGCGACGGCCTCGTCCAGGCGCAAGCGGAAGCGTGAGAGGGATTCGATATCTCGCGCACTCAGGTAGCGGCGATTGGGATCAAGCATGTCCAGGTACTTGTCGAAAATATCGGCAGAAAGCCGGTTATCGATTACCGCGCGGCGATAGTGGCGCTCTCTGAAAAGCTGCGTAACCTCGCGAGCGATTTTCGCGTAGCGCTCGTTGGTCGCTGTCTCTGCGATTGAATCGCCAAAGCTGTTGCCCGCCAGCTGCCAGCTTGCAAAACTCGCAAGCAATACAACCAGCAATGATCCCGCGAGCCTATTCATTTTCGCTGCAGCTGTTACTCTTCGCACTGTGTTTCCCGTTTGTCCTGAAACTCGAAATTGGTCGAAATCCCTAAAAGGTTACTATAACAGCGCCCGGAGCGCCGAATCGTGACATGAGTCCGCTTATTTTCATCAATGGCGTACTGCTGGCCTCGGCTGCAGCTGTAACGCTGGGCCTCGCCGTCACCTTGTTCCTCGTACTCCTGCTCGGTGCCGACGCGCCCGTCCTGGCCGCCGAAACGCATCCCCTGATGGTGGCGGTTGGCCTGTTCGCAGTTTTGACTGCGACAAGCGGCGTGAGTTTCGTGGGGGTGGTAAAAAACAAGCCCTGGCGCTGGCCCGCTGTGGCCGTGATGATGGCGTCCCTGGCTGGGCTGACCTGGTATTTTCTGCCAGCCTGAGTAATGACTGGCTCCGAAGCCGCGGCCCGGCTTATGGCTCCCCGGGCCGCCTATTTTTGACTTCAGCGGCTAAAAGAATCCGACCGGGCTGCCGCCCCCCTTGGAACGCCCGGTGCGACGCCGGCGGCGCATTCTTTCGTGTAGCTGAGTGCGGCGCTTGGCGAGGACGCCGTCGTCCGGTTTTTTAGCCTTGCCACCCTTTGCGCGGAACTCGCAAAAGTCCCGATAAGCATCGATTTCGTGGCGCAGCTCGCGCTCGATCAGCTCAATCATGATGGCGTCATCGAGGAAGCCGATGACCGGCACGTCATCCTGGATTATGTCTTCCGGATTTGCAAAGTAGAGCAGAGCCGTCCGCACTCGGTTTCGTTCCTTGTCGGGCAACAACCACTGGCGGTCGGTGAGCATGCCGATAAGGTGCTGAAGCGTTTCGAGATGTTTCGCAATGAATTCGGGCACTTCGCGTTTTTTGGCGCTCTCCAGCACCTCATCCGCCGCCTGGATGACCTCGAGTTCGCTTTTTTCTCGCGAAATCGCCTGTGCGCGCTTCATTTCTTTCCTGAGCAGTCGCAGGTCTTTGTCGGTCAGCTCGAGAACTATCCTGAGTGGCATGGGAATTTTCCTTTTTAATACTTTGTATGAGTTGAGCGTAGCCGTGCTTGGGTAAACCGTCAAATGACAGGATGCCGATTTCCCGTTGCATGAGAATCAAAGGCTTATAGCCATTCGTGATTTCTGTCGCTTCAGGACGTGACGGGGTCGATTGACAGATTTCAGACCGCGTGCAATTTTCGGGTTTGTGTAAAGGCAAACCTGTCGCAAGGCGGGGGCGCAAAGCCACCGGTCCCGAGACTTACACGGGACAGCGGAGTTACCACGATGGATGATATGGTTCCTGTTGCGGGTCGAGTTCTGCGCTATTGGTGCGGTGCGCTGGTGGCGCGCTGCCACGACCGGCTTTACGATTTCCTCGGTTTGCAAGATCAGGCTGAAGCACATCCCGATGTTGCCGACGACGGCTGCTGGTTCAGCGCCGAAGTCTGGTCGCGCCCGGAGCCAGGGCACGAAGCCACGATCGTTTTGCCCGCCAGCTGGCGTCGGGAAGAAGCAAGACCTCGTGTTCGGATGCACTCTGAGCACCTTCTGAGACCTGCGGCCAGCAGGCCGGGCACGAAAGTCAGCAGGACCTTCGGCTGCACTCGATCACGCCTGATGGGGCATCGCGGTTCGTCAAGCTCCGGCTTCGTCTGAGTAAGGCTCTGCACCTGCGGCCGTCGCGGCGCGCAGACGACGAAGGATTTCCCTGTCAGCCCAGCTCGGCCCGTCCAATGAGTCCAGATACCCGCAATGGCCGCCGTGGTGCGTTCGCGTGATATTCAATGCTGGCGGAGTTGCGACCAGGTCCAGATCTTCGATGGGGATAATCGGGTCATCCTCGGCCAGGATCAAATGGGTTGGCTGCACCAGCTTCTCCAGCGTTTGGCCCACCAGTGCGTAACCGCTGAAATAGGTCTCGAGATCCGGAAAATCGGAGTGTTCCAGCACAAAATACTCAGTGAGCTGCATGAGGCTTTTGATGGAACCGAAGTCAGCTGGCCGATACTGTTCAGGGAAATAGTGGGCCTTCAAGTGCAGTGATCGCTGCCATTTCCGCAGGAAATAGAAACGATAAACGGGCCAGCCCGTTTCGAGCGCCCGCAGTGTATGCCTGGGATTAAGGACGGGACAAACGCCGATGGTCATGGACAGGTCAAGGCCCGCGGCAGGCGCCTGCGCTGCAATTCGGGCCGCGAAATTCCCGCCGAGTGAAAAGCCTGCCAGACAGACCTTGGTCGGGCTATAGCGTTCGCAGACTACCCGAACCGCCTGCACGGCTTCGTCCAGCCGACAAGAATGGAAAACGCCTTCGTTGAGGTGATGGCTCGGGCCATGGTCCCTCAGATGCAGGCGAAAGACATCGAAGCCCTCATTGTAAAGATGACTTGCGCAGGACAGCAGGTAAAGGGAATCAGAGCTGCCTTCCCAGCCGTGAATGAGTATTACCAGGGTTCGTGGTGCATTTCCGGGATGCATCGATGCCAGGCCATGCAGGCGAACCCCGTCTCCGCAGTCGAGCAATGTTTCGCGTGCAACTTCGAGCATGCCTGCCGCGCGACGGCGAAGATGTCGCCGGCGAATAGCGAGGCTCGCCATGGCAGTCTGTACATGACCGCTCTTCAGCCACCACGAGGGATTAAAGTCGTCTTCGTACATTCATTCGATCGAAATCCGGCCACAACCTTCCAGCTTCGAAATAAAATCACTGCCAACCAGTTTGCTCGGCGTATAAAAACCGCCGGGCTGATCGGAGCCGAGAAGGTGCTGTGCAATGCCCAGCGCGCCATGCGCGGTGACTTTGTATCCATTGCCTGTTACCAGCCTTGCTGTTTTGATGTTGCCTGCATCGTCGCGCGCCTCGCCCCAGACGTAAGTCTGGCTTTTCTGCAGTGCTTCGTTGTCCGGCCCTGTCATACTCTTCTTCGCCTTGTTCTTGAGTATGCGCTGCACGAAACCGAGACCAAGCAGGCCCCGCAGGTAGTTCAGCCGCCTGGTTTGCTTCACCAGCCTGGGTGAAGCCGGGATATAAGCCTGGATATTCGGGATTCCCGTGCTGTAAAAGGCTGTGGACACATCACCCCAGGGAATCGTCATCGCAAGTTTCTCGCCGTCGCCGAAATCTATTCGTCGGGTGCGGTAGGCCAGGGGCACTTGCCTGAGCTTGCCGTCTTCGCGAACACATCCTCCCTGAGCCAGCCCCTCCACAGCAGTTTTCGCAGTGCCCGGACTCAGGATCGAGCGCGAATCGAATCCCAGGGAGAGGTGGGTTGCCGAAGGAAGTGCTTCTTTCAGCTGAGCGGCGACGCAGTCGGTCGGAATGACGTCAAAACCCACGCCAGGGCAGACAACGATCCCTGCATCACGCGCCGCGCTGTCCAATGCGTGGGCGGCCTCAAAAACGCTAATCTCTCCGGTGATGTCGAGGTAATTTGTCCTGCCGGCGACGCAGGCTTCCAGCATCGGTCGGGCGGTAGCAGAGAACGGCCCGGCGCAGTGCAAGACGGTATGGCATTTGCTGACCGCATCGAGCAGCTGCTTTGACCGCGCGAGGTCAACCGTCAGCGTATCCAGGGCCAGTCGCTCGCCCAACCTGGCGAGTCTGGCGCCGTCACGGCCGGCAAGCACCGGCCGCAGCCCGCGTTCTGCCGCAAGTTCGGCGATCAGTCGGCCGCTGTAACCGTAGGCGCCATAAATCATCCAGACCGGCTTTTGATTAACTGTCATGAGTGCGCGCCTTTTCTGCTGCCGTAGAGGCCTGATGTTTGTCTCTGAATTGCTTTAAAAAACCATTCCGGCAGCAGTCTTTTTAACAGGTAGGCCCGACGGGCCTCGCCATGCGATATAACCATAAACCGCTCGTGTTCAATCGCGTATACGATGTCTGTCGCAACATCGATGCCCTGGACCCGCGAGCGCTGCATCATTCGCTGCACTTTTTGCGTGACCTCGGGTGGCGCATTGAAATCGTTCAACAGATTGGTGGCAAAAAACGCCGGACATGCCACGCTCACGCCAATTCCCATTGGTCGCAGTTCACCGCGCAGGCTCTCTGACAGCGCAATGACACCAGCCTTGGCAACGTTATAACTGATCATCCCGGGGGCGTTGGCCAGCCCGGCGAATGATGCGACGTTAACGATATATCCGTTTCCCGATGCGCGCAGAACTGGGAGCAGCTCGCGGCATCCTCGGATCACGCCCATGAGGTTCGTGTCGAGCATGAGCTGCCAGTCATCTTCGCTTGTTTGCGAAATGTCGCCTGCGCGAGCAATTCCGGCGTTGTTAACCAGGAGATTCAGACGTCCCTGCCAGCGCTCCCCGATCTCGTTCCTGAGGTCAAGGAAATCCTGATTGCGACGGATATCACACGCCACCGCGAAATGCGGTAGTTCACATAGATCTGCCGGCATCAGTGCCATGGTTTCCGCCGCGCCACCGACGTCTCGATCTGCAATGGCGACCGAAACACCGCGCCGGGCAAGCTCCAGGCAAAGCACTCTGCCGAGTCCACTTGACCCTCCGGTAACAACGGCCGTGCTTCCTGCGGAAATTTTCATGAGGCTCCTGCGATGAGCGCGCAGTTTAGCAAGCGCGATGATGGTTCGACAGCCGCTGCGTTTTCAGGGGGGGAGGGGCGCTGTTTTCACAAACCGGGGTTCGTGAAAATCATCGGCCATTCGACCGGTCGCAAACGGGTCCGCAGGGCTACCCGTCGGCGTTTTTCAGGTTGAACCGTCCGGTCGAATTGTAAGGGTCGGTGTTGTCGGCACTTGCGAATGTTGCCGGCCTGGCTGACAGGCTATCGCGTCGCGCTTCGACCGGTTTTGTTACCTTACTGGGCACGGCCCTGGCATTGGGCTTAACATTCTGTGACCCGATACTGCCTTCGCCGATAAATTTCTTCAGGTTCAAGTGAAAGTAATCTTCCATCAGATATTTCAACTTTACATTAGAAAGAGACCACAAGTGAATAATATATATAAGTTTTCTTTCCTTATCAATCTTTTTAGCACGATGCGAAAACTGTGTTCGCCAAAATCCGGAACCCGCATAGGCTCAGCCTGCGTTTGCATGCTCCTGGTCGCAGCGTGCGCCCAACCGCCGTCCGAGATTGCCGGGAACACGGAGATACTCGGTTTCAAAGGCTACGCTTGTGCGGATAATGGCGTCGCGCGATTTGATCGACTGCGATTTGATAGCACCGGTAAGGTTGTCTGCCGAGGCGAAGACTGTGATGTGCTGCCCACCGCAGGTCGGCGAATTGACGCCGGGGGCATGACGCTGTGGCCCGGCCTTATTGATGCGCACGCGCATCTGCAGGTTCTTGGCAAGGCGCGGCAACAGCTCGACCTCACGAACACGCCCGACCTTGCAACGACGCTGGACAGACTCGCACAGTGGGCAGATTCAAGGCCTGACGACGAGTGGATTCTCGGGCGCGGATGGAATCAGATGCAGTGGCCGAGCAAGACTTTTCCTGCTGCCGCTGACCTCGATAAAGTCGTTGCCGATCGGCCAGTAGTGCTGGAGCGCGTTGATGGCCATGCTGTTTGGGTAAACACAGCAGCGCTTGAAAAGGCTGGCATTAACAGGCAGACGAGATCGCCAAACGGCGGCGAGATTCTCCGCGACGAGAACGCAGAGGCGACGGGTATTCTGATCGATAACGCCGAGACGCTGGTGACTCGTTATATTCCAAAAATCACGATTGAAGGCGCTGCGGATGGTTACCGCATAGCGATTCGGGAAGCAAATGCCAATGGCCTGACCGGCGTTCACGAGGCGGGCGCGAGCTTCGAACAGCTACAGGCTCTCAAGTCCGTGGCGGACGGTGGAGACCTGACGCTACGGGTCTACGCCATGCTGAGCGATTCTGATGACAATCTCGATCGTCAGGGGGCACCGGAAATCGGGTTGTATGATGACCGCATCAGCATTCGCAGCGTGAAAATTTATGCGGATGGCGCGCTCGGCAGCCGCGGGGCCGCGCTGCTTTCTGCTTACCAGGACAGGCCCGAGACGGCCGGATTGCTGTTTCTGGAGGAGGATGCCCTTTTCGCGAGGATTCAAAAAGCCAATGGCCTCGGCTACCAGGCGGCCATACACGCGATTGGCGACCGCGCGAATCGCATCGCATTGAACGCGATTGCTCGCGCCCAGAAGGGGGAGAAATCACCCCTTCGAAATCGCATCGAGCACGCACAGGTTCTGTCAGTGCAGGACATTCCGCGTTTTTCACAGCTCGGCGTTATTGCTTCCATGCAGCCGGTTCACGCAACGAGCGACATGTGGATGGCAGAGGAACGGCTTGACCCCGACCGCCTTGCCGGCGCATACGCCTGGCAAAGACTGCGCAAGACAGGCGCGAAGCTGGCTTTCGGGAGCGATTTCCCGGTTGAGCCGGTGAATCCGTTCTTCGGGCTTCATGCCGCGGTAACACGGCAGGATCGTCAGGGAGAGCCGCCGGGCGGTTGGCGGGCGGCAGAAGCCATGAGCCTCGAAACGGCGCTCTGTGGCTTCACGCGAGACGCCGCGTTTGCGGCAGGCGAAGAAACCCGCGTGGGCAGCTTGCTACCCGGCCAGTGGGCGGACTTCATATTGCTGAAGCAGGATCCATTTGCCATAGACAAGTCGGATTTGTGGCAAGTGCAGGTACAGGAGACGTGGCTTGCAGGGCAACGGGTTTATGATAGGAATCATTGACTGCAACAGCTCGACCAGGCAATCGGCCAGCTGTCGTCGCGGCGTTTAATGAATCGGGATACAGAATGGAATTTCTGAAGAATTGGTTTCGAGAACAGTTTTCTAATCCGCAGGTCGTCATTTTATCGATGCTGCTGGTTGTGCTGACGGCCACCGTCTATTTCTTTGGCAACATGCTCGCGCCGGTAATTGCGGCCGTGGTGCTGGCGTACCTGCTACAGGGCATCGTCCATCGCCTCGAGAATGCGGGGCTGCCGCACCTCGCTGCCGTGACTCTGGTTTTCCTGACCTTCATGACGGTTCTGCTAATCCTGGCTTTCGGCTTGCTGCCGCTTCTGTTCAGACAGATGAGTCAGCTTTTTCAGCAGGTGCCCAGAATGGTTTCAGAAGCGCAAAAGCTCCTGCTGCAGCTGCCGAGCCAATACCCGGCTTTTGTAAACGAGGTGCAGATCCGTGATTTTATGGGGACGCTCGGATCGGAACTGATCGGGTTCGGGCAGCGGGCGCTTAGCTATTCTGTTACCTCGCTGGTGACCCTGATCACGATCATCGTCTATCTCATTCTTGTGCCCCTGATGGTTTTTTTCATGGTGCGGGACAAGGAGAAGATTGTTGTCTGGCTGACTAGTTTTTTGCCCAGCCAGCGGCAGCTGGCCAACGACGTGTGGGCTGAAGTCAACGACCAGATAGGTAATTATGTACGGGGCAAGGTCTACGAAATCATCATTGTCGGCGTGGTGGCTTATTCCGTCTACAGGATACTCGGGCTGCAGTACGCAGTGTTGCTTTCTGTCATAACAGGCCTGTCCGTGCTGATCCCGTATGTCGGTGCTGCCGTCGTGACTATCCCGGTGGCCCTCGTTGCCTATTCGCAGTGGGGCGTGAGCGCCAGTTTTTATTACGTGCTGATTGCCTACGGCATTATCCAGGCACTTGACGGAAATCTGCTGGCGCCACTTTTATTCAGCGAAGCGGTCAATCTCCATCCTGTTGCAATCATCGTCGCCATCCTGTTCTTCGGGGGACTGTGGGGTTTCTGGGGCGTGTTTTTTGCCATTCCCCTGGCGACCGTCATCAACGCCGTGGTGCGCGCATGGCCACGAGCAGGAGACATCGAAAGCGCTTCTCAAGCCGCCGGTGACTGATAGCCCTGCCCGAATCTTCGCTTATGGCTCGCTGCTCTGGCGACCAGGCTTCGAATTCAAAAACAGCCGGCCCGCGCTTCTGAAGGGCTGGAAACGACGCTTCTGGCAAGGGTCGCCTGATCATCGCGGTACTGCTTCGAATCCCGGAAGGGTAGTGACGCTCGTGCAGCAGGCCAATGCCAGCTGCGCAGGTATCGTATACGAGTTGCCTGAGAACAAGGTTGACCAGATCTTGCGGGCACTCGACGTTCGGGAACAGGGCGGCTACGTCCGCGAACAATTACAGGTGCAGGGTCGGAATCAGGAAGCCGTTGCCGCTACAACCTGGATCGCGCATCCGTCAAATAAAAATTATCTGGGTCCATCGACACACAGCGACATCGCCAGTCACATCGCCTCTTCTGTTGGCCCAAGTGGCACTAACCTGGACTATTTTGAACGCCTGGTCACCGCGCTTGCCATGCTCAATGCGAGTGAAGCGCATACTCGCAGAATCTCGCGCTGGTTGAGTGGCCGAACATCCGTGTTCCGCCAAATGTGACCCGGGTCGCACAGCATCGACAAAATTATGTAAAAAACACAACAAATCCGGCCGTTCTGCGCCTCGTCTTAATTGCTCGCCCACATAAGCATTCTGAGTAGTTGATCACACCATGTAAGCGAGCATATCGCTACGCTTATGTTCAATGTGCAGTCGCCCTCGGCGATTGCAGCAAGCGGGCTGAAACATCGTAGCTGTGCAGCCGCCATGGTCAAGCGCTGAGCGGGCAGTACTACAGGAATTTGTTGATGAGGTTAGGCGGAAAGCGAGTAAGCCGACGCGACATGCTTCTGATCTTCATGGTTGGGGTTATCGCGTTGGCGCAGTTTGCGACGATTACTACTGTCTTGACCTCCACGCGCCAGCAGCTGGTCGGAGAGCTTGGAAGTCGCCTGCAGATCGGCGAGCGCTACTTCAACTCACTTGTCGCGGTTCGCCATGACCGGCTGGTTAACGCTGCTCAGCGTGTTGCAGGTTTAGCAGACTACTCATCCTCTGTGAAGGAGAATAACGCGCAGCGCATCGGCAACCTGTTAGCCATCGGTGCACAGAATGTGAGCGCTGATATCGCGATGCTGGTTGGCTCGAATGGAGACATCATTGCCAGCAACAAGAGTTTCGTTGCCGCCGAGAAGCGCGCATTGCTCGCTGACTTGCTGAACAGGCAGGCTGCAAAGGAAACATTCCTCGTGGCCATGACAATTGCCGAGCGACCCTATCAGCTTGCTTTTGTGCGGCCCGATTCCGTCGCCACTGCGCCGTGGATAGTGATGGGCTACGATTTTGACAGCGCGCTGGCTGGCGATATCAAGTCCATGACGGGCCTGGATGTTTCGTTCTGGTCGGCGGCGGACACGAACAGCGAGGCTTTCTTCGCCACGACCCTCGCTGAGAAATCTACAGTGCTGTTTTCAAGGCGCATAAGTGGTCCGGCCGGTGTCGACGGCAACCTGATGGACAAGGGAGGCGAAAACCTGATGCGGCTGGTCTCTTTGCCGGGCGGCGGGGAAAACGCAGTACAGGCCGTTTTCCAGACTTCCGTTGCCGCGGCACTGGGTCCTTATCAATCCCTCAAGTTGCGACTGGTTCTTTTGTCCCTGGTGCTGGTGCTGCTCGCCGCCGTGGTTGCGGTTCTGGTGGTCAGGACCTCACGCAAGCCGGTCCGTGACCTGCTTGATGCGGCCCGCCGGATAGAGCGGGGGGAATATTCCAAGGTAGTGCCGGTAGGCGGCGAGGATGACATCGGTTTGCTCGCGCGGACATTCAATCGCATGCAGCAGGGAATTGCCGAACGGGAATACCAGATTGCCAGCCAGGCGGAGCGCGACAAGCTCACAGGTCTTGTTGATCGCAGCGCGGTTAAGAACAAACTGATTGTGGCATTTGAGCGGGCAATGAAGTCGGAAACCACCGTTGCCACGCTCCTGGTTGACCTGACACAGGTGAAGGAAAACAGCACCCTTGGGATTGAAAATGAAGACGCCATTCTGAAAGAAGTGGCGAGGCGACTGTCGTCAAACATCCGGGTCTCGGACACGGTCGCGCGCTACAGTTCTGACAAGTTCCTTGTGATTATGGAGGACGCCGATGAGAAGCTGGCCCCGCATCTTGCGGAGTTCCTTGCGACGTCACTTGAAGCCGATATAGTCCTCAAGGATCGCCGGGTCAAACTGAAGCTGCATGTCGGCGTGGCACTCTTTCCGCAGCACTGTGACACTCCCGATACGCTGCTGCATCGTACCAAGGTGGCGCTGAAAGAGGCGCGCAAGCAAGGCCAGAGCGTGATGGTTTACGAGCCCGGCCAGGACGAAGAGCATCTTCGCGAGCTGGCTATTATCAGTGACCTTGAGCTGGCGATAAAATCCAAACAACTGCACGTTCTTTTTCAGCCCAAGGTGTCGATGCGCACAGGCAGGGCAAATCAGGTGGAGGCCCTGATCCGTTGGAATCATCCGCAGCTCGGATACCTGCCCCCCGACGAGTTTATTCCTCTGCTTGAGCAGGCCGGCAATATTGGCAAACTTACCGAGTTTGCGCTAAAGACCGTTATCGAGCAGAGCCGCAAGTGGTCGAGCGACGGTCTCGACGTTACTACCGCAATTAATCTTTCAGCTAACGATTTGTTCAATCAGGATCTGCCGGACAAGGTTGCGCAAATTCTCAGCTACTACATGGTAGAGCCGGCCAACGTTGTGCTGGAAATCACCGAGAGCGCCGTCATGCAGGACGTGAAGGTTGCAATCAGCGTGTTGCGACGCCTGAAAGCACTGGGTGTCCGGCTCTCGCTTGACGATTTCGGTACCGGTCAGTCATCGCTGGCGCTGCTCAAGCAGTTGCCGGTGGATGAGCTCAAGATCGACAAGTCCTTCGTGCAGGGGCTAAAGGCGAAAAGTGGCGATGCCCTGATCGTCAAATCGACGATAAATCTCGGCCACAATATGGGATTGAAAGTCGTTGCTGAGGGCCTGGAAACGGAAGACGCCTGGGCGCTACTCGATGCCTATGGCTGCGACATGGTGCAGGGTTACATGATCAGCCGGCCCATGACTGCCGACGACTTTGTGGAGTGGTACCTGAAACGCGTCGATGAGAAGCTCCATGAGCTCGATTACTCTGCTGCGGGCAAGAGCGCTGCCGGCCAATCCTTCCAGGAATTATCCACCGCAACCAGCAAGATTCGCCTGCGCCAGCTCACCCGCATGTAAGGACCTATGTCCGGCAGCGTCGCGCAATCAATACCGTAAGATCGTCGGCTTTTGAAGGGCTGTTTGCTGCCGGCATCGTCATGCGCGCGAGGCTGGCCTCGCCAAGCTCTTCGGCGCATTGGCCCAGCGGCCCGGCACGTGCAATGTCAATAATCTCGCCGATGTGAAGATTGTCTGCAAGACCATCACTGGCAACAAGAATTGTGTCTCTTGCTGAAATCCGAATGGCGGAGCCCACTTCAATACGCATGCCAGCGATGCCGACGAAGTTCGAAACGTAGTGACGATCTTCGTGAGTCATGGCTTCCTTCTCATCCATAAGCCCGGCTTCGACGGCAAAACCAACCGGCGAATGCTGCATCGTCTGGGTTTTAAGCTTGCCTCGCTGCCCCACGAGATAGGCGACAGAATCGCCGATCTGATAGTGGCGCAGCTCGTCGCCCTCGATCCCGGCTACCGTCAGGGTGGTCGCAGAGCCATTGCTGAATTCCTGTATTCGACGATTGCTTTCTTCTATGGCACTGATGATGGCCACCCGCATGGGCATTGCTGCCTGCGCCGCGTCCGGCAACATTTCTATGAAAGTCTCGATCAGCGTATTTGAAGCTTTGCGACCTGCAGGCAGCCCTCCGGCGCCGTCGGCAACTGCCAGTATCACGCCATTTTCTCCGTACGACATGGCAAGGGCCGAGTCTTCGTTGTCGGTTTGCTTGTGCGGGCTGCGTGCGGAAAAACCATGTATCTCAAAGCCGTTCGCAACCAGCTGACCCTCTGCGAATTCACTGTCGCCAAGAAAGCCCAGGAATGCCGCCTTGTTGTTCGTCGCGCTCATCTATGATGACCTTTCTTGACCGGTGTCCTGCACCAGGGGCAAAAGCGCCAGAACTCTTTGGCAACGCCCCACCCGCAGCCGCCGCAGCGTTTGCCCGCACCTGGTAGCCTCCAGTTCTTTCTGACCTTGGTTCGGCACCACGGGCAGTAGCGCATGAAAGGCATCAGGACTCGCCGATCGCATTTTGCGTTGGCGCACTTTGCCCCGTATCGCTTGTCGGTGAATTCGCGATTGGTTTCTTTCTGGAAGCCGGGGCCGTAGCACCAGGCACAGTAGTTCCAGTCCAGCTTTACGCCCCGGCTGCAGCGCGGGCACTGTGCCGGAAAAGTGCTGTTCTCACTGCTTACCGGGCGTTCGGTGCTGCACCAGGGACAATTATTCATGCTTTCGGCAACCGGGCCCTTACAGCGACGGCAGCTGTGCTTGGTTTCAAGTTCTTTCTTGAATCGCCGCTGAAATTCCTGCCAGCGTACCTTTTGCCAACTGATACCACGCAGACCATTCTTTGTTGTCTTCTTGTTCGTCGAACGTTGCTTCCTGGTTCGGCGTTTCACCCTGTCAAAGGCAGCGTGCATCGCAACCGCGTCAGAAAAGCGGGCGGCTGGACTGATTTCGATAGATTTTCGGATTACCTCCACAAGCTCGGGATGGAGTTTGTCTCTGAGCTGCTTATAGCCTTCCGGTGGCCAGTCGTAAGGCCATTCCGGGAGCTTGCCCGAAAACAGCCGAAAGAGAATCAGTCCAAGAGAGAAAACGTCCGAATGAAAGCTCGGGCGCCCCATAGCCTGCTCCGGTGCGATGTAGCCAAGCGTGCCTGATCCGGAGCCTTTCACAGAGCGGAGGATTCTCCGCGCAAACCCAAAATCGCCCAGCTTCAGCACGTTGTCCGGAAAATGAATGTAGTTTTCAGGCTTGATATCGCAGTGCAGAATGCGCTTGCTGTGGGCGAAGGCAGCGCCCGCGAGGACCTGGTCTGCGAACAGCATCGCTGTGTGCAGCGACATGCGCTTTTCGAGCCTGTCGCCCAGTGTTCCGATGCCGAGCGGCGTCGCGATCACAAAATGCTCATCGATATACGAGGCGTTCTGAACTGGCAGGACATTGGGATGTTCAAGTTTGAACGCCAGCTGCACTTCCTTTATGAAATCGTCAATGTAGTGCGGATTCTGCTTGTCGACGTGCGGAATCTTGAGTGCGACACGGTTTAAGTGAATCGTATCAAACGCCTGGTAAACGTTAGCGAGAGGGCCGCGCGAGAGGCGCTTCTCAATCCGGTATTTCCCGAGCCTCTGACGCGCCTTCAGCACGGTTCGGGAACCTTGTTGGCGTCGAAGAGCATTGGATCTGCGGGTATGGCCGGAGGCAGGTCAAACCACTGCGGAAACTTTGCGCTCACTGGCTGGTGTTCTCGTCGACGAGCTGGCGTGCATGGCTCGCAGCAGCCTGCAGCGCAAGCGTGTCGCTGCCAAACGCTTTGTCAGACTGCTCGGAGTGGACGGCAGAATTGTCTCCCTTGTGAGTCACAATGGAAATCGTATATCGCCATCCATCCTTATCGGGTATGGCTGTGAATATCAGCTCGTGATCTTTGTAGTGTTCCACTGCGCGCTTCTGATTCATGGTGGCCTCTTTTAAAAAGGGGGCGGAGCGTTTCGGGTCAAGTGAAGAATACGCCATCTTTGGTGAGGCGGCGAGTCACCGCCTTACCCCGTTGCTGGTGTAATATCGATGCAAGCGAGTGAACGTAGAGTGTGAGTACAATGGTAATGGACCCGCAAGTCGACAAGTTCCGGGCCGCGGCAGAAAAAGGTAATCCTGCGGCACAGTTCAACATGGGCTTGTGGTACTTGCGTCAGCCCGGGGCGGCGCCCTTTGCGGAGCCCGCGGTTGAATGGTTCAGTCGCTCCGCCAGGGCGGGCTTTGCTCCGGCTCAGACTATGCTCGGTCGCAAGTTTCTTGGTCACCCCGGCGGTGAGCGGGATGCCGATCAGGCGCGGCGCTGGTTTTTGCTCGCAGCCGAGCAGAGTTTTACCGAAGCCCGCTATCAGCTGGCCGAGCTCTCTGTAGCTACTGGCGCGACGGATGAACACTATCGTGATGCCCGACGCTGGCTCGAACTCGCGGTTTCAGACAATCACCCGCTCGCCATTTGCCAACTGGCCTATCTGCTCGATGAGGGCATCGGAGGACGGGCCGACAGGGCTGTGTCTATTGCGCTTTACCAGAAGGCCGCGGTGGCCGGTGTGCCCAGGGCCTGGAATCAGCTGGGCCACTATTTCCGGGAAGGTCACGGCTTTGAGCCGGATATACGCGCAGCGCTGGCGTGCTATTTGCGTGCGGCCAGAGCCAGTTATCCGGGAGCTGCGACGGCCGCCGAGGCGATACGAGCGGAGCTTCCTGAGGGCGAGCTTGATGCAGCCAACGCGCTCGCGGATGAGCAACTGGTGGCCGTCGACATCGTACCGGAGCGAATTCCGGAGCGGCCGGAATGTACGCCTGAGGTGCTGAGCAAGGACCCGCGAATTGCGGTCCTGCGCAACCTGTTCACGGTCAGCGAATGCCAGCACCTGATCGCGATTTCCCAGCCACATTTGCGGCCATCGATGGTGGTCAGCGAGGAGGGTAAGAACGTAGCGGACAAGATGCGGACGAGTTGGGAGATGTTTTTCGAGCCCGAGGTCAAGGATATGCTCGTGTGGATATACGAAAGACGCCTCGCACGACTCTCCAATACGCGGCCTGAGCAGGGAGAGCCTCTGCTGATCCTGCGCTACGAGCCTGGCCAGGAATACAAAACACATGTTGACTATTTCGATCCGAAATTGCCAGGTCAGAAAAAGGTGATTGAAGAGACGGGCCAGCGATTCCTGACGATGCTCACCTATCTGTCGAACGTTGACGCCGGCGGCGGAACCGAGTTTCCCCGGCTGAATATCCGCGTGGAGCCCGAGCAGGGCACGACCCTTGCCTTTCATAACGTGACGCCGGACGGATTGCCTGATCCTCGTACCAAGCACGCGGGTTTGCCGGTCGACAAGGGCGTAAAATGGCTTGCGACGCGGTGGGTGCGCGACCGTGACTGGACGGGTGCCAGGAGCCGGTGAGCCTATTCCGGCAAGTTGTCCGTTAGCAGCGGCTTAAGAAGCCGAACCGTTTTTCAGGAGCATAAGCGATGGCAAGTGGTTGGGCCCGAGACGGGGCGGTGCAGGAGCAAATAGATGCCAGCGTCGATGACGCGGTCGGGCGTGCGCGCAGCAGGCTGCCAAGCGGCCCTGGTCTGCTGCGCTGCGAGCAGTGCGACGAAGCAATACCTGCAGCTCGGAGAAAAGCGGTCCCAGGCGTTCGCTTGTGCATCAGCTGCCAGGTCGAATGCGACAAGGCTGATTCACAGCATGAGAGCATGAACCGACGAGGCAGCAAAGACAGCCAGCTGCGCTAGGCTCCGGCAAGCAGGGCACTTCCTCCGTCTTGCAAATTCTATAGCGCAAAATATTAAAAAAAGGCTAAAAAACAAACGGTTATATTTCTAATCGGATAGCATGTCAAAAATATTTGATATGATGTCAATAAAAATATACATTTTGGCCCGTTGATCATTTTTGCAGGGGCAGGCAGTAATGAACCTTTCTTTCCAGGAAAAAAGTGCGTGGGGTTCTCTGGCAGCCATGATTGTTGCGGGACTGTGGTATTTCCCGAAAGCATTCGTTGTCGTTCGGGTATCTGAGAACCCGATCGCCCTGATCGCAATCTCGGTGATCTGGGTAATTTTCCTGGTAATTATCGAAACCATTTATCACACGGTGATCGCGGTTGCGTCGCCGGGCGACGCTGGCAAGTCGGATGAGCGTGACCGCCTGATTGATCTCAAGGCTGAGCGTAATGTCGGTTTCGTGCTGGGCTTCAGCCTGCTTTTGTTAGTCGGGTGGATCGTCGCGCAGAGTGTCGCGCAGAGTGTCGCGCAGAGTGTCGTCCAGGCCTATCCTGTCCCACATCCATTGGAAATCGTCGTACTTGTTCTTCTTGTTATGACTCTATCGGAGATAGTCAAGTTTTTCAGTCAGATCCTGCACTATCGCCTCGGCAGCTGACCTCTACAGCTAATGAAAAAAAGCCGCGTGCACAACACTATTCGCAAGCTGCGCTTCGAGCATGACGAAATGACGCAGCAACGCCTTGCTGACCTGATTGGGGTAACCAGGCAGACGGTTGTTGCAATTGAAAAAGAAAAGTATTCCCCATCCCTCGAAGTCGCATTTCTGATCGCCCGGGTGTTCGACAAACCGTTAGAGTCGGTTTTTACTTTCGAGCGAGGCTTAGGTAAGGAAATCGGCAAAGATTAAGGCGACAAGGATTCCCGTTGGTCGGGTGAGTAAAGCGGTGTGTTTTTGTGTCTTGCACTGATCTCGACGGATGGCGCCGCCAGGGCGGCACCCGAACGCGCCGGCGTTGCGCTGGCAGCGGTCCTGACCGGGCCATTGAAAGCGCTGAATTGGAACGCAGCCTGCGATCAACTATAGTGATTTGCAGGGGACGGCTGGCAATTCCTTGTCCGGGCGAATACTAATTACGATGATCCCGATGCCCGAATGCCACGATGTCGTCTAATACACCCACGCCAGGTCAGGCGCCGAGCGCCGGATAATAATTGCGGGGCGGGCAGCAGAATATCCGTATGAGTGAAATGAAACACGATCCTGACCCGCAAGCTGATTCGCTGCAGCGGGCATTGGGCGAAGCTCGTGTCCTCAAAGAAACCGTCAGCGCATTGCGCGATGAACTGGAGCTCATGGAGGCTTCTACCGGCGAAAAAGTCCGACGGGCAGTTGCCGCTTCTGCGGTGGAAATCGCCCAGCTGAAAGAGACCATTGCAATTCAGCGGCTTGAGATGGAGGACATGCAGTTCCGAAAACAGCAGGCCGTGCAGGAGGCGCGGGCGACCAGCAATACGGAGATTGTGCAACTCAAGGAAACGGCGGCTGAACTGCGCAAGCGCCTCGAAGATATGCGCGATGAAAAGGCAGCTGCGGTGCAAAACGCAGTGGCCAAAGCGCAGGGCGAGATAGGGCAGCTTAAATCCGGCATTCTTGCGCTACGGGAGGAGATGGATAACCTCGAATTAGAAAAAGGCGAGAAAGTCCAGAAAGTCCGTGCAGACAGTCACAGCGAGATTGGCCAGCTGCAGGAAACAGTGGCTGCGTTGCGATCGGAGCTTGAAGAACTGCAGTTTGAGTACGAAGATCGTCTGCAGGAGCAGGAGAGAGCGTTGCGGGATGAAATAAGGCAGCTGCAGGAGACGGTTACCGTTCTGAGGAATAACATCAACACCGACAACTGAGCAGATGGTTATGGCCACAAATAAAACGAAAAAGAAAGCGCCTTCGGCAAAAAAGGGCAAAGCAGCCAGCGATGGCGGATCAGATGAATTGCTCGCTCGCGCTGAGAAAAAACTCGCGCAGGCGGAAATGCTCCTGGGCGTGTCCCGGCGCATCGCGGCGATCGAGAGCCTCGACGAAGTATTGAAGACGCTAATAGTAATAGCCACCGAGGAGCTTAATGCGGAACGGGGCTCGCTTTTTCTGAATGACCCCCAGACCGACGAGCTTTATTCACGCGTAGCGCACGGCGACCTGTCTCGTGAAATCCGGGTTCTGAATACTTCGGGGATTGCGGGAGCCGTGTTTTCGAGCGGCGTGGGTGAGATTATTGAAAACCCCTATGAGGACCCGCGTTTTAACCGTAGCGTGGATGCTCAGACGGGCTTTACGACCGAGACGATCCTCTGCGCGCCGCTGAAGACGGTGCGAGGCGACGTGATCGGCGTCACGCAGGTTTTGAACGCCAAGAACGGCCAATTCACTGCGGATGATCTCGTGCTGCTCGAGGCGATAACGACCCAGGCTTCGGTAGCGCTCCAGAGCACCCAGTTTGTGGAACGCGTCAAGAAGAATCGCAAGAAGGAAATGGAGTTTCTGGATCTCGTCGCGGACATCACGTCGGAACTCGAGCTGGGCCCGCTTTTGACGAGAGTGATGACCGAAGCAACGCGCATGCTGAATGCAGATCGCTCAACGCTTTTTCTCAATGATGAAAAGACCGGTGAGCTCTTTTCCCGCGTGGCTATGGGCGATTCGCTGGGCGAGATTCGATTGCCCAACACTGCCGGTATCGCGGGGGCAGTGTTTACGTCCGGTGAGTCCATACATATTCCCTACGCATACGCTGACCTGCGATTCAATCCCTCATTTGACAAGCAGACCGGCTACTTCACGCGCTCAATTCTGTGTGTTCCCGTAGTTAATAAGGACGGCAAGCGTATAGGTGTGACGCAGATTCTTAACAAGCATGGCGGCGAGTTTACTGATGAGGACGAGAGTCGCCTGAAGGCCTTCACCGCACAGGTATCCATCGCGCTGGAGAACGCCAAACTTTTCGAAGATATCCAGAATATGAAGAACTACAGCGAAGGAATGCTGCACAGCATGTCCAACGGTGTGGTTACGCTCGATGAGGATGGCAAGATTGTCACCTGCAACGACGCAGGGCTAAAAATATTGCGCGTTTCCGAAAAAGACATTCTCGGAGTCGATGCCGAAGATTTCTTCGTCGATGCCAATGCGTGGATCATGGACAAGATCCAGGTAGTAGATGAGGAGCATGAATCCGAAATCGTTATGGATGCCGAACTCGTTTTCGGCGACGAAAAAATTTCGGCCAATGTCAGCGTCCTGCCGCTGATGAATTCGGAATCAAAAAAACTGGGTGCAATGGTGCTGATAGAAGACATCAGCTCTGAAAAACGCATGAAGTCGACGATGGCGCGCTATATGGATCCGGGCGTTGCGGATCGGCTCATGGGCGGTGGCGCAGGGGAGGAAATTCTCGGCGGCCAAAGCAGGGAGACGACGGTACTTTTTTCCGATATCCGCAGCTTTACTACCATTACCGAGGCCTTGGGGCCACAGGGCACCGTCAAGATGCTCAACGAATATTTCAC
>JABDLF010000021.1 GCA_013003115.1 Gammaproteobacteria bacterium | reverse complement strand
TGCAGATAGCGCGTGTTGGTATTGAGCTGCGCCTCCTGCTGCGCAATGGCTGCCACGACGCGCGGATGCGCATGCCCGACGTGCGCCACGTTATTGACGAGGTCGAGAATTTTTCTGCCTTGCTCCGTAAAGAGATAGGCGCCCCGACCCCGCACCACCTTGATCGGGTTTGCAAACGCCAGCGAAAGCGACGGTGACAGGCAGAGGTCGCGTCGACGTGCCAGTTCGACAGGACTCATGCCGCAGTTAGCATCAAGATCCTTGTCAGCCAGCCCGACAAAACGCGCGGGGTTGGGACAAAGCGCTTTCCAGACAGCGATTTCGGAGTGGCGAGCGACACCTGGAAAATCCCCACGCTTGCCAAGCATGTCGCCAGTGATTTGAAAGTGCAGGTGCGCGGGCCAACCGCCGTTGACTTCGGGCTCACCGATCCAGGCGAACACTTCGCCCGCAGTGATTACCTGCCCGACTTCAAGACCCATGATGGAACGCCGCTCAAGGTGACCGTAAAGTGTGAAGAACGACCCCGGCGCACCATCTATGCGATGCTCCAGGATGATGGTCGGACCGTAGTCGAGAGGCCTGGCGTTGTCTGAGAAGCTGTGTACCGTCCCCTCCAGCGGCGCGCTGACCGGCGTACCCGCCGGCGCGAAAAGATCCACGCCGAGGTGCACGGTTCGCGCCTCATCGCTGTCTTCTTGCGCAAAAACCTCGCTCTGGTAGAGCCCCCTGATTTCGGCGTATCTGCCAATACCCAGCGCAGCGCCAGATGATCTCAGCAGACTCTCAACCAGACCCTCAAATTCGCGCAGACTTTTCGGCGCAATGCCACCACCGAGGTCCTCGCTACCCGGCGTAAAATCCAGAATCCGAGGCGCCCCTTCATGAAGGGACGGGAGCAGCGGCGATGGCGATTGCTGGCTCAACCAGTCACTGAGTTTTTCACCCTGAGGCCAGGCCGATAGCCTGCAGGCATCGCGCATGCTCGCGGTAAAAAACAGGTGTTCTGTCTCGTGCAACTCTCGCAAGAGCTCGATAGCGCCCTTTTCACTGCGCAGCAGATAAGCATTATCAGGCGCGCTGTGCCGGGCTCGGGCCGCATGGCTGATGGTCATGCAAAGCCGGGCGCATACAAGGTCGTACAGCAGTTCGATCTCTTCTGGCAGCAGCGGCATTTCGCTGTGATACGCCGCCAGCAACTCCTGGGCAGCCAGAACTGGCCGCGGCTGGCGCATCATGAAATAGGCCATGGCGATGGCAACCTCGAAAACCGTCGGCGCCTCGGCTGCATCGCCGAAGTCGATGAGGCCGCTCGCCTGCAGCCCTCTTCCGGGCCGCGCCGACACCAGCAGGTTGTGATCGTTGGCGTCGCCATGAATCACGCTCCTGCGCAGGCGCGCAAGTGCAGGGACTACCCGACGCTCAAATCCCTCAAGAGATCTCTCAACCATTGGGCGCAGCTCCCGAGCCAGTGGCGCTGCTTCACATACTTCCGGTGCCTTTTGCACGTGCCACTGGTGCAGACGCGCCGCGCCCGGGTGGCTAAAACCGATCAGAGCCCTGTTAAGCGTACCGAGGCCACGGCCAATGCTCCTGAGCAAAGCGGGCCTGGCTGCCGGCAAATCGGCGGCAAATTCGCCCGGCAGATAAGTCAGCAGTTGCAGACAACATTCGTTGCCAGCTTCATCGGTGCTGAATGACAACCCTCGCCCCTGTGCATCAGCCACCAGCAACGGCACCGCAACGGGCAGCGAGCGCCCGGACAGATGCGCCAGCATCGCATTCTGAAGCCGGGCCAGCTGCTCGTTTTCGCGATCAGTGATTTTGAGAACGTAGCTGGGCTCGTCGTCTGTCGAGAGAATGAAGCTCGGGTCCGCATAGCCGTCCACCGCCACTGCTGCCGCGTCGATGCCGTACAGCTTTGTTGCAACGCGGGCGGCATAATCTGAACCCGGCTTAACCCTTTTACTGCTGGATATCGTGTCGCTAGACATTTTTGATGCACCATTGGGCGGACAACACTGAATTGTGGCAGAAACCGGTCGTCCTTCGAGGATTTTTACTTATCGCGTTCGGGGGTTATGGACACACCCTCCGCAATGATAAAATGACGGCCTGCGCTAATCCAACGATGCGCCGTCCGGTCGATAATCAAGAGCGGTGGATTCGTTGAAGTTTTTGTCAGCAAGTTCCGCCGACATTGTCTCATTCTGGGAATTTTCAAATGCGAATACTCGAAAAACTTGAACTGCTGCGCAAGCAAGGCGGCAAGATTCGTACTCCCGGCCTGCCGGATGAGGTGATTGCCCGGTTTGCGGCAACAAGCCCGCAGCTCAATCTCGCCGTGGACGAGGCCGTAATCCGTCAGCGCGCTCTGCTTGAGGAGTATCCGGACCTGATGGATCTTGACGAGACGGCGCAGATAGACACCATCCTGCAGTCGTTCGTCAATTTCTACGCAGACGACGCAGTTAATCCTTACATCGCCCTCGCAGCTCGCGGCCCTTGGATCATCACGTCGCGGGGCGCGGTTGTACACGACTCCGGTGGCTACGGCATGCTTGGCTTAGGTCACGGTCCCGAATCCATACTGCGGGCAATGAGCGGCAACCAGGTTATGGCGAACATCATGACGCCAAGCTTCAGCCACCTGCGGCTCGCCAGCGCACTGCGCCGCGAAATCGGACACGCCCGCAAAGACGGCTGTCCTTACTCTCAGTTTTTGTGCCTGAACAGCGGCTCCGAGTCGGTCACCTGTGCTGCACGCCTTTCGGACGTCAATGCCAGGGAGATGACGGAACCAGAAGGTCGCCACGCCGGCAAGGAAATTGTCGGTCTTGCTCTGCGCGGCGGATTTCACGGTCGCACTGAACGGCCCGCACAGTTTTCACACAGCACCCAGCGGGCCTACGCCCGCCACCTCGCAAGCTTCCGCGATCTCGACAATCTCCTTGTGGTTGAGCCGAACAACATTGCCCAGCTGGAAGCCGCGTTCCAGACTGCCGACAAGGAAAACCTGTTTATCGAATCGCTGTTTCTGGAACCCGTGATGGGCGAAGGCAATCCAGGTTACGCGATGCAGCCCGAGTTCTACAGGCGGGCACGCGAACTGACCCTTGAGCACGGCTCGCTGTTGCTTGTTGATTCCATCCAGGCAGGGCTGCGCGCGCACGGCGTTCTTTCCATCGTCGATTATCCGGGCTTCGAGGACTGCGCGGCACCGGATATGGAGACTTACTCCAAGGCGCTGAATGCAGGGCAGTATCCGCTGTCCGTCCTGGCCGTAACCGAGCGCGCCGCCGCTCTTTATCGCAAGGGGATTTACGGCAATACCATGACGGCCAACCCGCGCGCACTGGACGTTGCGGTCGCGGTTCTCGACGCCCTGACCGATGAGCTGCGCACAAATATTCGCGAACGTGGCGTTGAGTTCCTGACGAAGTTTGGTGAACTGCAAAAAGAGCTCGGTGGACGGATTACCGGTGCGCAGGGTACAGGCCTGCTGCTGTCATGCGAACTTGATCCGACTTACAAGTGCTTCGGCGCGAACAGCACCGAAGAATACATGCGATTCAACGGGATCGGCGTTGTTCATGGCGGCGTAAACTCGCTGCGCTTCACGCCCCATTTTGCGGTCACGTCCGAAGAGATCGATCTTATCGTGGCGATGACGCGTGATGCCCTGCTCAATGGCCCCAGGCAACAGGCGGACGAGGAACCACACCGGGCCGCCAGCTGAGGTCGGCGCTATTCAGGTTTCCAGGTCGGCTGCAAGCTCAGCCCAGCGGCCGGGTTCCAGGCCCCAGACTTCACTGCAATACCGGAGCAGCCCCAGCTCCCGCCGCAGATCAAGCCCGTCGCTGCAAGCCGTGCGCATCATCAGGTCAAAAAGCTGCTCTCTGGATTCCGGCTCAGTTACCGTCGCCAGCACGCGCGCAACGAACTGGTCATCCGGCACACCGCTCCCGCCGATGGCGAGGACGCATGCGTCATATATCGAACGGAATTCATGAATCATTACCGGACGCTGCGGCTTCAGGCGTCGCGCCCGGGCGCGCTGGTCGCCCATCTGGTTGATCTCAGGCAGTGCAACGCTGAGTATGTGCGCGAGCTCTGACTCGCTGAAGCGGCCGTCGGCGGCAACTATCATGGCCAGACACAGTGCCATGGCCCGCCGGCTGTTAGGCGCAGGGCTGAAGAGTTCGTAACCGGTTTCCATGCGCATCAATACCCGGCCGCATGGCCGTCTTTGCGCGATTCAGAGGCGCCCCGGTAAATGCCCGTGCCGGCATCCCGGGCAATCGCCTGGTATCCGCCGAAACCGCCGTCACTAAGCTGAATCTCATGCCCCATGTTGCCCAGCGCACGCAGCGTGTCGGCGCTGAAGCCGTGCTCCACGATCACTGTACCCCCATCACGCATTTGTTCTCCCGTCGGCTCGCTGGACCCGTCGTGCCGCACCCGCGGCGCGTCGCCCGCTTCCTGCAGATTCATACCGAAATCTACGATATTTATCAAAACCTGGGCATGCGCCTGGGGCTGCATGCCGCCGCCCATTACCCCGAAACTCAGCCAGGGCTTGCCCCCGCGGGTCACAAAGGCAGGGATGATTGTATGAAACGGGCGCTTGCCCGGCGCAAAAGCATTGGCGTGCCGGGGGTCGAGGCTAAACAGCTCGCCGCGGTCCTGCAGAATGAAACCCAGATCAGCAGGCGTCATACCCGAGCCCATGCCACGATAGTTGCTCTGGATGAGTGACACCATATTGCCGGCAGCGTCGGCGACGGTCAGGTAAATAGTGTCTCCCTCGCCGAGCTTCTCGTCACCGGCAGGGTAGCTTTTGGCCGCGCGCTCCGGGTCGATTAGGGCGCGCCTTTGCTTTGCATATTCTTTAGAGACAAGTCGCCGGACCGGCACGTCCGCGAAATCCATGTCCGCATAAAAACGGGCCCGGTCTTCAAAGGCGAGCTTCTTTGCCTCGACGAAGGCATGCAGATACCGGGCACTGCCAAAACCCATGCCTGCGATGTCATAACCCTCGAGGATATTAAGTATCTGCAGCGCGGCGATACCCTGGCCGTTGGGTGGCAGTTCCCAGAGCGTGTAGCCACGATAGTCAGCGCCAATCGGGTCGACCCACTCAGACTCGTGTGCGGCGAGGTCTTCGTAGCGAAGGAAGCCCCCGTTGTCTGCCATGTAATTACTGATCTTGCGGGCGATCTCGCCTTTGTAGAATGCGTCTCGCCCTTCGCTGGCCAGGATTCTGTATGTCTGCGCCAGCCGCGGGTTGCGAAAGACCTCCCCCGCTCCCGGCGCACGACCGCCCGGCATAAACGTCTCTTTAAATCCCGGATAGGGCGCCAATACGCGCGCGTTTCTTGCCCAGTAATAGGCAATCACTTCGGTTACCGGAAAACCCTGTTCGGCATATGCTATGGCGGGCGCCAGCACGTCGCTCATGGGGAGCTTGCCGAAGCGTCCGTGCAGCTCGAACCAGCCATCCACGGTGCCGGGCACGCTGACGGGCAGCGGCCCGCGCGGCGGAATACTGGTGTATCCGTTGTCTACAAACCACTGAAGGCTCAGAGACTTCGGGGATCGCCCCGAGGCATTGAGGCCGTGGAGCTTCTGCGACTTCGCATCCCAGACAATGGCAAACAGGTCACCGCCTATGCCACAGCCCGTGGGCTCCATCAGCCCCAGCGCAGCGTTCGCGGCGATGGCCGCATCAACCGCGCTGCCGCCCTCGCGAAGGATCTGCAGGGCAACCTGGGTGGCAAGGGGCTGACTGGTAGCGGCCATACCGTTGCTTGCCATCACAACGCTACGCGAGGCGAAACTGCGGCCAGTCACGCGATCGTAGGCAATGGCCTCGCCATACGCAAAAAACGCCAGCAGCACGCAAACGCGCCCAACAATGGCAACTCGCCGGCAGTAAATATCATTCATAGCAAACCGTTCCCTGCTGCAGTCGCGTTTCACGAGGGCCGCCTGTGCTGAATTCAACCAGGCTTGCGGCCCAACCCTGAGTTTACTGTGCCTCGGGCAGCCGCGCGATAACAAGCGCTGCGCATAAAGACATAACTGCCAGCGCAGCAATCGCAAATTCAGTGCCCGCGAACTGTGCTAGCAGCCCGAATAAGCCGCCGGCGAGAATGAGCACGCCTATCACCGTGTTGGAAACAGCAACGTACGACGCCCGCGTCTCGGCAGTGGCCATATCCACGAGGTGGGTTTTGCGGCCTAGCCTCGCACCGCTATGCGCGATACCGATTACGAAAAACACGGTGGCGTACATGGGCGTCCAAGACAGCACTACGGAATCCAGGATTATCAGGGCAAAAACCAGCAGCCCGAGCGCGCTGCAGATGAGCGCAGAAATCATCATCACACTGCGGCTGGATAAATCAGACATACGCCCCCAGATGGGGGCGCTCAGGGAGCCAGCGAGCCCGCTGGCAATGAGCAGGAGTGACAGGCTCCCCAGGTTGCTATCGGTATTTTCGCGCGCAAGCACGACGTAGAACGGCGACGACAGAGCGACAGCAAGCAATAGAGAGCGGGCAATGACGAAATCGCGAAAAGGCCGATCATCGCGCAAAATCCGCAGGCTCCTGACGCCCTCTACTATTGCGTTGCCGCCGCCGCCCGTGGCGCCAGGCGCCTCGCTGAGGAAAGAATAAAAGCACGCGCCCGTGAACCATAGAATGGAAGCGGCCGCCAGCAGCGCCAGCACGGCATCTTTGTCAGGCTGCTGCCCGGCGCGCAAACTGAAGTACAGCCCAAATGCGGCAGCGGCCACACCGGCCAGCGCGCTCGCATAGCCCATCATCGTTCCTCTGCGCCGCTTGGATACCGTTTTGCCAAGCACGTCCTTGGACGCAACCGAAGCCACGCCCCTCGATACGCTGAAAACGACAAGCAGCACAACAATCGCTATTCCGCCCGTCGTACCGCTAAGCAACAGGCCCGCGATCAACATCCCGGCCACACAGAGTGCCTGGCCCACGCTGCCTGCCACCCAGAACCACTTGCGCACCGGAAAGGGACGAATGAAACCGGCAAACAGAAGCTGCGGCAGCAGCGCGCCGCTCTCGCGAATGGGAACAAGCAGACCGGCCATGAAGGGCGGCGCGCCGATTGCGCCCAGAAGCCAGGGCAGTACCAGCGATGCGCTCGCCACCTGGTCACCAACCTTGGAGCAGAAATAACTGGCCAGTGACAGGAAGAAATTCTTCGGCTGCTCCCTGCAGGCTGACTCGGGAATGTCCTCGCAGACTCTCGCGTCCTCATCACCCACCAGCAACTCATAGAGGCCCGTGAAGGGCCGTTCAGAGGGCGTCACTACGCGTCGTGATGTCATCCGAAAACGCCCCACGCACCATCAGAATATGCTGCGGAATGTGTCATGCCACAAAAGTTTATCTGCACAAAAATATGTAAGTTATTGATTATTATAGCCCCGCCTGTTCCAAACATCGCCTGCCTGCGGGACACTCTGCTGCGCTACGCCTATAATGGCGGCGCTTTGACATAAAACGAAAATCACAGAAATTACTCACAAGCTAAGGGGAGACTAATGGAGAAACTAGGAAAATTTGCAGTCATTGCCGGCATCGTTATTGCAATCGCGGCCGGTATCTTTAATTTTACACAGCCATGGTTCGGATGGGCACTCGCCGTCCTCGGCCTGATCGTCGGCTTCATGAACGTTTCTGGCGGCGAGTCCCGCACGTTCCTGGTCGCAGGTATTGCCCTGCTGATGGTCGGGTCGTCGGTATCAGAGGTGCCGGTCATCGGCGAGGCCATGACGTCGTTCCTTGGCTACATTACGGCGTTCATGGCGCCTGCCGTGCTGATTGTGGCGCTGAAGAGCCTGTTTGATACCGTCAAAGACTAGCCAGAAAACAACGGACTAGTTTCCAGGATGGAATTTACGGCCCGCTCTCAGAGCGGGCCTTTTTTTGCACGTCGCCCTTGCAGATTTCCAGGCCGGTGCTTTACCGGGCATTCCTAGCCGCGCACCGAATAGATCAGGAAAAGCACGAACACGAAAACGGCGCCGAGGGGAAGCAGTAAACCGAACCAGTCATTCGCGGGCCCGATCTCTCCGGGTTCTCGTTTCTGGCTATCCTCTCGCGAGAGGTTTTCTCCTCTCCCTCTACCGCGAAGTCCGAAACGCCATAGCACCCACAGCACCACGGCCGCGCCCAGCAGCATTTCCCAGCCGGCGAGATCACGCATGACACGAACCCCTGCAAGCACCGGCGTTCGCCTGGCACGCGCCTGCGGCAACCGGAATGCTATCCATCAGCATGGTGGTGATAAAGAGGTTTCCTGCCCGGCTGCGCCGGATCAAACTCGCAGGCCTGACCGAATCAGGAATCGTCGTGATCCATATATCCCTTGTGCGGGGGCGGGATGTAGATGGCCGCTATGACGCAGGCAAGCGCGATGATCGTTGCGACTATTGCTGAACTCATTGCCTTTCTCCGCCGCCCTGTTGGCGATCAGCCTCGATGCCCTTCAACGGCTAAATTGTTGCACATTCTCAGCCACACTTGGAATCACCGCAGCTCAGGCAGGTCATGCAGCCGTCCATCATCACGACGGCAGCTGTGCTGCAGCGCGAGCAAAGCTGGGCGCCCTCAGGAAACTCGCTGTCGGCGAACGCATCGGTTTGCCGATTCGCCTCGTCGTACTCTGCGCGTTTCTGATCAATCAGCTTGCGCTGATGCTCGTCAAGCTCCGTCATCTTCAGCATGCCAATGGTCTGCAGATGCTGCTCGACAACGTGGCCGAGCTCCGCGATGATCGATGGCATGTATTTTCCACCAGGCTTCCAGTAGCCACCACGGGGATCAAACACGGCCTTCAGCTCATCCACCAGGAAAGTCACGTCGCCACCCTTGCGGAAAACGGCTGAGATAATGCGCGTGAGTGCCACGATCCACTGGTAGTGATCGAGATTCTTTGAGTTTATGAAGACCTCAAACGGACGGCGTGACTCGAACTGCGTGCCCTTATTGAGCACGATATCGTTAATCGTTACGTACATGGCATGGTCCGACACCGGGGTTTTCACCTTGTAAGTGCTGCCAATCAGGACTTCGGGCCGCTCCACTTTTTCATGCATATGGATCACGTTGTCGTCAGCCTTGCGTGGCACCTCTTTGCGCAGGACGCGTGGAATAGGCGTCTCCTGCGGCGACTGGGTTGCATCCGACTCCCCTGCTGTTGGTGCCGCCTCAACGGGGGCCTCCTCGTCCTTCACAACAGAATATGCCACTATTTTTTTGGGGATTTTAATCGCTGCCATTTTCTTTCGACCTGTCTGTGCGGGTATAAACCCGTTCTGCCAACTGGTTTGGACGAACCACCCTGCCGCTGAATTCTTTGGCCGTATGTGCGGCCCGGGCGGCCCGTCCAAGTTCCTGAGCGCCGGCCAGGCCGGCTACCCGCTATTCAAAACTTTCCGTAATAACCCTCTTTGAGCGCGTCGAACAAATTCGCGGCGGTGTGAATCTCACCGTCATACTCAACTTCTTCGTCGCCCCTCAGGTCGACCTCGGTACCATCCTCCATCTGAAAGCGATAGGTGGTGTTCTTGAGGTCATCGCCTTTCACCAGGACTCCCTGGAATGCCTCAGGGTTAAAGCGGAACGTGGTGCACCCCTTGAGTCCTTTCTCATGGGCATAGAGGTAAATGTCCTTGAATTCATCGTACGGAAAATCCGTCGGTATATTTGCCGTTTTGGAGATCGACGAGTCAACCCATTTCTGCGCCGCCGCCTGCATGTCTACGTGCTGCCGGGGTTTTATGTCGTCCGCTGTCAGGAAATATTCGGGCAGACGTTCTTCGTCTTTTGCAGATCCTGGCATTGCCTGCTCGTTAATGAGCTCACGATAAGCGAGCAGCTCAAATGAGAAAACGTCTACTTTCTCTTTTGTCTTCTTACCTTCCCGAATCACGTTGCGATAATAGTGATGCGCGAAGCTGGGCTCGATGCCGTTGCTCGCGTTGTTCGCAAGCGACAGCGATATTGTGCCGGTGGGCGCAATCGAACTGTGGTGCGTAAAACGAGCCCCGGTCTCCGCGAGCTCTTCGACCAACTCCGGCTTAACCTCGGCGAGCTGCTGCATGTAACGGCTGTAGCGCGCGTGCAGGACGCGACCAGGTATCCGGGCGCCGATGCGCCAGCCGTCCGTCTCCATCTCGGGACGCTTGCGCAGCATCTCGGCTGTGACCGTAAACTCCTCGCTCATGATGGGTGCCGGCCCCTTCTCCTGCGCCAGTTCCAGCGCCGCTTCCCAGCCTGCAATCGCCAGCTCTCTCGCCACGCGCTCGGTAAACACCACCGCTTCCTCTGAACCATATTTCATGCGCAGCATGGTGATAGTGGAGCCCAGGCCAAGGAAGCCCATGCCGTGCCTGCGCTTGCGCTCGATCTCGTCGCGCTGGCTACCCAGCGGCAAACCGTTTATCTCGACAACGTTGTCGAGCATGCGCGTGAAAACCTGGATAACCTCTCTGAAACTTTCCCAGTCAAAGCGGGCCCCGTCCTCAAAAGCCTTCAAAACGAATTTGGTCAGGTTGACCGAGCCGAGTAAGCATGAGCCATAAGGCGGTAGCGGCTGCTCCCCACAGGGGTTCGTGGCGCGAATGTTTTCATCCCACCAGTTGTTGTTCATCTGGTTAACGCGGTCGATGAGTACAAAGCCGGGCTCGGCAAAATCATAGGTGGAACTCATGATCACGTCCCACAATCGCGTGGCCGGCACAGACTTGTACACCCGGCAGGCGACGAGGCCCGCGCCGCTCGTAATATAGCGCTCGGCGACAGGCCATTCGCGCCAAACCACCTTGTTCTCGTCAAAAAGATCCAGCCCTTCCTGGTCCACCTCTTCCTGGGTGAGGGGAAATGCCAGTTTCCAGTCGGCGCCATCGCGAACGGCCTGGATAAACTCGTCGGTAACCAGCAAAGACAGGTTGAACTGGCGCAGCCTGCCGTCTTCGCGCTTGGCTCGAATGAAGTCCATGACGTCGGGGTGACCAATGTCGAAAGTGCCCATCTGGGCGCCGCGCCTGCCGCCGGCCGAGGACACGGTGAAGCACATCTTGTCGTAGATATCCATGAAGGACAGTGGCCCCGATGTATACGCGCCGGCGCCCGTGACGTATGCGCCGCGAGGCCGCAAGGTCGAGAACTCGTAGCCGATGCCGCAGCCAGCCTTCAGCGTCAGGCCCGCCTCATGCACTTTGTCGAGAATGTCATCCATTGAATCGCCGATGGTGCCCGACACGGTGCAGTTAATCGTTGAAGTTGCGGGCTTGTGCTCTCGTGCGCCCGCGTTGGAAACGATGCGCCCGGCAGGAATTGCTCCGTGACGCAGCGCCCAAAGGAACCTCTCGTTCCAGTAATCACGCTTTTCCTCTTTCTCGACGTCAGCAAGCGCTCGCGCGAGGCGCGCGTAGGTATGATCAAGCGATTGATCAATTGGCGTTCCGTCTTTGTTGACGAGCCTGTATTTCTTTTCCCAGATATCTAAGGAGGCGCTTTGAAAGGTGATTTCGGCAGCAGCCGAGGCGAGCTTAGTGCGCAATGCGGTTGTCATTTTTGTCCAGAATCCCCAGACCTTGTCGTTACTGTTTTGTCGGCGATGTGCTGCCGACCCCCACTTCTAAATCACCCAGGTCGCACCTTTTCGTGACTTGCGGCGAAAAAACTGCCACCCCTGCCACCCGCGTGGGCGGCATTCCCACTTCAATATCCTGTGAAACCGTGCTTCCCTGGCGACGCAGACCCGCGTCTGAAGTCCAAACACTACATCTTGTGTTAGCAAGATCTAGATTAGTTTCAGACCGCTCCGCTGTCAAGCAAAAAAAATAAAAATATCCTGAATATAAAATTCAATAAATCAGTGACTTATGAGTCACTCGTAGAATTTTTCTCAGGAATTCAAAAAGATAACTTTTGTGCCGTATTTTCTGCCGCACCACAACATCTTGTAGCGGCTGACGGGCGCGGGATTATGCCAGAAGGCAGCGAAAACGGGCAAGCAAAAGATGCAAACCTTGAAAATCTCGCGGCCGCCCACACTTGCTGTCCCATGTCGGCGAGCAACTTGCGCAAAAACGCGCTTACCTCGCCAGCACAATGTCCATGGCGCAAGCCAGTCGTTCCAGGAGAGCAATACAATGACCATGATCAGATACCAGCCTTGGCGAAGCCTCGGCGACTTACACAGCGAACTCAGCCGTCTGTTTGACGCCCAGGCCGGCGGCATAGCAGGCGATGACACCGTGGCCTGTGACTGGGTACCGGCAGTCGATGTGCGCGAGGAAACCGATCGGTTTGTTGTGCATGCAGATCTGCCCGGGGTTGATCCGCGCGACATCGAGATCACAATGGAAGATGGCGTATTGACCGTTCGCGGCGAGAGAAAGACGGAAGCCACTGTCACGAAGGAAGGCTACCGGCGCGTGGAAAGATCGGCCGGTCTTTTTTACCGCCGTTTCTCCTTGCCCGATACCGTTGACAGCGAAGGCGTGAAAGCCAGCGGAAACAACGGTGTGCTGGAAATTGCCATTCCCAAGCTCGCCAAAGTGCAGCCGCGTCGTATACAGGTTGATGTAGACGCTGCCTGACAGCGATAGTTGTTCGGGTCGGGTCGTCAAGATCCGAATTTCCCGAAGCGTGGCCGCCGGGTGGAACTTCCCGCCCGGCGCCGCTGTCCCTTGCTTACAGGGTCGGCCCCCCGCGCGGCGGGTCGCACTTACTAAAACGCGCAAACGCCCGCTGGGCCAGAGGTACACACAGCAGATGATTAAAACAACAGCAAGAAAGCTTGTCGCACGGGGTCTCGGCATCAGCGGACTCCTGTTCATCCTCACGGGAACCGGGGCCGTGGCGCTCGCAGAACTACCCGTTGCAGCGCTGGGCCAGCAGATGCCCACACTGGCACCCATGATCAAGCAGGCCTCGCCTGCTGTCGTAAACATCGCGGTGCGCGGAAGCGTCGAGGTGCAGCGCCACCCCTTCTTCGATGACCCGTTTTTTCGTCGCTTCTTTGAACAACCAGGCGGCCCGCGCACGCCGGACCGCCGCCAATTCCGGAGCGGCGGATCGGGTGTCATCATCGATGCCAGCAAGGGCTATATCCTCACCAACGCCCACGTGGTGGAGAACGCCGATGAGATTAACGTCACCCTGTTAGACCAGCGCTCGTTTATCGCCAAGGTCATCGGCACGGATCGCGGCTCGGATGTCGCCGTCATCCAGGTCGATGCCGAGGACCTCGTTGCCATGCCTTCAGGGGACTCCGCGAACCTGGAGGTCGGCGACTACGTGGTGGCCATCGGCAACCCGTTCGGCCTGCAGCACACCGTGACGGCCGGCATCGTCAGCGCTCTCGGGCGTTCGGGACTGAATCGCGACGGATATCAGGATTTCATTCAGACAGACGCGCCGATCAACCCGGGCAATTCGGGCGGCGCCCTGGTGAACCTGCGTGGCGAACTCATCGGCATTAACTCCCAGATTCTTTCCACGGGCGGGGGCAATGTGGGCATTGGTTTTGCGATCCCTATCAACATGGCGCAATCGATCATGGCCCAGCTTCTCGAGTTCGGTGAGGTGCGACGCGGCATTCTCGGCGTGAACATTCAGGATGTGAACTCGGACATGGCCGCAGCGATGGGGCTTGATGAAGTTCGCGGTGCCGTGGTTTCGAACGTGCTGGACGACTCTGCGGCCGAGCGCGCGGGAATCAAAGAAGGCGACGTCATCGACTCCGTTGACGGCGAGCCGGTTCGCGACGCGAGTGATCTCCGTAACAAGGTCGGACTGCGCAGAGTCGGCGAAAAAATCAGGATCGGTGTTATCAGGGACGGCAAAAACCGCACTCTTTCGGCGGTCATAGCAGCAGCGCCCGGAGAGGATGAAGACACGGGCACAGATGATGGCGAGTCCGATGCCGATGACCAACCGCTGCACCCGCAGCTCGAGGGCGCGCGTTTCGGAGATCTGACGGAAGAATCGCCGCTGTTCGGCAAGGTAAACGGCGTGGTGGTCCTCGACATACAGCCGGGTTCGCCCGCTGCGCGCACCGGCCTGTTGCCAGGTGATGTGGTCACTTCGGTGAAACGACGCTCAGGACCTCGCAAAGAAGTCAGGAATCTGGATGATCTGGCCAGGGCAGTCGACAGCACCGAACCCATGGTTCTCAAGATTCAGCGTGACGGCGGCGGACTCTTCGTGCCACTGCGCTGAGCGTGATTTTGATTGAGACTGCGAAAAACCCGGCAATCTGCCGGGTTTTTTTTGCGCCTCACCGGTCTAGAAATACCAGTTCAGCGTCACCATGTAGGCGGATTTATCTACGCCTGTGAGTTCGAGTTCTAACAGCTGTTCACCGCGGCGCAGGCCCGCGCCGATGCTGCCGGAAATACCGCCCCCGAAGACGTCGGACGGTCCTACGCTGACGTATTCCATGACAGACCCTGCTCTCAACTTGAGATAGAGCTTGCCGGCGGTTCGCCACGCCAGATAGGCGGAGAGCGTCGTGACCGAATAATCGAATCCGCCAATGTCGCCGTCGATCAATGTTGCCGAGACATCGGCCTCCAGGGCCAGAGACTCGAATTCGCGATGTCGGTAAACAACGCCCGCGCCGACGATCCCGGCAAAATCTGCGCCCGTATAGTTGGGCATATTTCCGCCCGCGCGAACGCCCCAGGTGACGCTGTCGACCTGATCCACGGCCATCACAGGGGCCGGCATCGCCAGCAGCACAACTGCAAGCATGTGAAAACACCGCATAATTCAAAACCCTTCGCGCTCGGTCAGAGAGCGCACTATAAGTTTATTGGTGCCTATGCCGTCAAGGCGATGGACAGAATCAAAAAAAACCGAGACACATGCGCAGCCCTATGAAAGACAGCAGAACAGCAAAGGCCCGGCGTAAAACGAGCACCGGCAGCGCGTGTGCCAAAGCAGCGCCAACTGGCGCGAAGAGAACGCTGGTCGAAGCGATCCCCGCAACTGCGGGCCAGTATACGTAACCGCTTGAGAAGCGCGGCAGCCCGTCTGATCCCCAGCCAAACCAGACAAAACCGAGGGTGCCCGCTAAAGCTACGGGCAATCCGCATGCCGCCGCCGTCGCAACCGAATTGTGGATTCTTACGTTGCACCAAAGAAGAAAAGGATTGCAGGCTGCGCCGCCGCCGATGCCGGCGAGTGCGGAAACAGCGCCGATAGCAAGGCCCGCTGCGTTCATGCCAAACCGGCCTGGCAGCGTGCGTGTGGCAGCAGGACGCAGGTCAAAACCAATCTGGACCGCGGCGACAACAGCAAGAGCGCCGAATACTACGCGCAGCGAGTTGGTGCTCATCACACCTGCGAGCCAGGCACCCATTAAGGTGCCCACTACAATGCCGGGCACCATGAGCCTGACCACAGGCCACAGGACGGCACCCCGGCGGTGGTGGGCGAGCAGCGACGAGACCGAAGTAAGAACTATGCTTGCCAGAGACGTACCGATCGCAATGTGCATTACCCGACCGGGGCCTATCCCGGCTTGCGCGAATAAAACGCTCAATGCCGCGACGATAATAAAACCGCCGCCGATCCCGAACATGCCGGCACCTAAGCCGGCAAGGATGCCAACAACAGGAAAGTACAGCCATTCACCCGACACGACGCACTCGAGACCTTACGAACCAGGAAATTCGGTGCAGCTTAGCACCCACACGCGCAGAAACGGCTAGGCGTGCTGATAAAAAATCATTATTTTTTAGATAGCTGCATGATTTTTGTGATGCTTCTTCTTGCGCCAGCCGGGGCCTGCCCCGTATGCTTGCTGCTATGCGCCCGATCCTGACCCTGACATTGATTTTGTTGCTGCAGGCGAGTTCTGCCGAACCCTCGCTCGAGTCAGCCGCGCAGAATCCAGCCGAAGCAAAGCTCAGCGCACAGCGCTCAGCATTTCGTGATGCATATGCGCATGCCGAAAAAGGCGATGAAGCGGGCGTCGCCGAGCATCTCGATCTGCTCGCGGACTACATCCTCCTGCCCGACCTTGAAGCGGCAATCATTCGCGCCAATCTGAAGAAAGCCAGTGACTATCGTGTCGAGACTTTCCTCGCCACTCACAATTCTCTTCCCGTTGCCGCGGAGGTACGCAGAAAGTGGCTGAATGAGCTCGCGCGCAAGCAACGCTGGTCCAAGTACCTGGAAATTTATACCGTCGACGAAAGCACAACGCGCCGCTGCCACATGTTCACTGCGCGAATTGCGACCGGCAAGACGCGCCAGCTCGCTGACGAAATCCTGCCGCTGTGGCTGGTTGGCAAGAGTCAGCCGGACGCATGCGACCTGCCGTTCAAATATCTCGATGAAGTTGGCTACCTGACGGAGGCGCGCAAGCGCAAGCGTTTTGAAATGGCGATTGCGGATCGCAACCTGTCACTGGCACGTTTCCTTGCCGGCAGCCTCGACTGGCAGGATCGTGACTGGGCGGCGCGCTGGCAAAGAATGCGCAGCAATCCAACGGCGGAGCTCAGACAGCCCACGCGGTTTAAAAACAACAGCGCCGAAAGGGAATTGATCCTGTTCGGTTTCCATCGGCTTGCCCGGCAGGATCCCCTGTATACCGCAAAGGCCTGGCTCGACTACCGAACGCAATTCGACTTCAGCGCGGCCGAACGCAATGGGGTCAGTCGCAAAATAGCAGTTTGGGCTGCGCGCAAACACCTGCCTGATTCGGCTGAGCTGCTTGCCGCAGTTCCAGCACGCGCGCGCAATCTCGATGTTCGCGAATGGCAGGTGCGAACTGCACTTCGCAATCGCGACTGGGCCGCAGTGTATGCCTATATCAACGAGCTTCCCGGCGCCGAGCGCGACCAGGAAATGTGGCGGTACTGGCGCGGACGCGCGCTCCAGGAACTTGGCCAGAACGAGGCCGCTGACGCTGTATTCCGCGGGCTGGCCAAGGAACGCGACTACTACGGTTTCCTTGCCGCCGATCAGGTCGGATTGCCCTACAGGTTCGAGCATCGACCGATTGTCCCGGATACAGAATTGCTGACGTCTCTTGCCGATCGGCCCGCTCTTAAACGCGCACGTGAACTCTACGAAGTCGGGCAGCATGGGCGCGCGCGCAGCGAATGGAACCGGCAAATAGCAGGGATGAGCGCCAGCGAGCGGGCCCAGGCGGCATTAATCGCGCATCAATGGGGCTGGGCTTCACGCGCGATCGCCGCAGCCTCAGTTGGATCGATGCTGGACGATCTCGAAATTCGATTCCCGACCCCTTACCGCGAGATTTTTGCGCAGAAGACAGATGAGGCAAATATCGCCTTCAGCTGGGCCTATGGCATCGCGCGCAGCGAAAGCCTGTTCATGCCGGACGTGTCATCCAGCGCCGGCGCGATTGGCCTGATGCAGCTCATGCCCGCAACCGGGCGACAGGTTGCCCGCAGCGCCAGGCTCAAATACCGGAACCAGTACAGCCTGCTGGATCCGGAATTAAACATCACCCTTGGGACAAAATACCTGGGGCGCATGTACGAACGCTTCGGCGGCAACCAGGTTCTGGCAACGGCCGCTTACAACGCCGGCCCCCACCGCGTAAGTCGCTGGTTGCCTGAGGACGGCGAGGTGATCGCCGACGTCTGGGTCGACACGATCCCGTTTACCGAGACCCGCGGCTATGTTCGCCGCGTATTATCCAGCCAGGTCATTTTTACGTGGCGGATTACGGGCAGCCAGCAACGCCTCGCGGAGCTCATGCCCCCGGTGACCACCGCCGAACAGCTCGCCAAGCTCACCCGCCTCTGATTTAAAGGTAGAATTCTCCCGGCGCCGCAGACGCGTCGCCCAATTTATCTGTTAGAGAAACTGCATGCTCAACTCACCACGCACCATCTGCGTCCTCGGCGGCACCGGATTCGTCGGCCGACACCTGTGCGCACGTCTGGCCCGGGATGGCCACAGCCTGCGGGTACTCACCCGCTATCGCGAACAGCATCGCCACCTTCTCGTGCTTCCGACCGTGAGCACCGTGCAGGGCGACGTTCACGATGAGGCGTTCCTCGAGCGCGCTATGGATGGTTGCGATGCCGTCATCAATCTCGTCGGCATCCTCAATGAAAAAGGGCGCAAGGGCGAAGGGTTCGAGAGGGCGCATGCGGAACTCACCCGCAAGGTATTACGCGCCTGCAAGGAAACCGGCGTGCGGCGCCTGCTGCAAATGAGCGCGCTCAAGGCAGATGCAGAGAATGGCCCATCCCATTACCTGCGCACTAAGGGTAAGGCGGAAGCTGCCGTCAGGCTGGAGGAAGGACCGGCATTGCACAGCACGATTTTTCAGCCCTCGGTTATATTCGGGCAGGAAGACTCTTTTGTTAATCGTTTCGCCGGGCTTGTGCGCATACCGAACTACTTTTTCGTTCTGCCCAGCCCCAACGCAAGATTTGCCCCCGTTTTCGTCGATGATGTCGTCGAAGCTTTCGCGCTGTCACTTGACGATCACCGCACATGGGGCAAGACATTCCAGCTTTGCGGCCCCAAGGTGATGTCGCTGCGAGAAATCATCGCGTTTATCGCGCGCACCATGGGCTACAAACGCAAGGTCATTGGCCTGGGCGACGGTCTTTCACGCATGCTTGCAAGAATTATGGAATTTGTGCCGGGTAAGCCCTTGTCGCTGGACAACTATCGATCGCTCAAGGTTCACAGCATCTGCGACAACAACGGCTTTGCCGCGTTTGGCATATCGCCAGCAAGCATGGAGGCCGTGGTGCCTCACTATCTCGCCGGCCACTACGAGCGAGCGCGTCTCTCCGAGCTGAGGGCGCAGGCGCGCGGCTGAGCGCGACGTTCCGTTAACATCGGCAGCCTGCCATGTTCATCTGAATTCCGACTGCTCGGTTTGCGCGCGCTTTGAGAGCTCGAGCAAAACCTCTTCTCGTTCCTCTGCCCGCATCTTGCCAAGGCGGCGGGCCTCGGCATAAAGCGCCTGTAAGTCGTGACCAGACCGCGCCAGCAGCACCTGGAAGGCCGGCACCCATTGCTGATACAGACCAACAGCAGCGAGATCGGCATTGTTGAGGTCTCTTGCAAACCACGCGTCATAGCCACGACTGATCTTGCCTGCATCCCGGCGCGCCTCGTAACGACGGACAAGCGTTGCGAACAGCGCGGATTTCCTGCGGCGCTTTTCGGCTTCCGAAGCGCCTGAGGCATAAAGGGCGTCCAGCTCGGCGCGTACCTCGGCAATCAGCGCCGCAAACTCGCGCTTTGACGCCAGCCGTTCCTGATAAGCCTGCAGCTCGTTCGGCAGGCCACGCTGCTGGGTCCAAAGACTCATGCCAACCTGCTCAACCACGCTGGCAAATGACTCGTTAAAGGGCGAGTCATTTTTAACGTAAACGAGCTGATGCGCCAGCTCGTGAAATACGATGGCTATAAGTTCGATATCATCCCAGCGCAGCATGCTGCTCAACACGGGATCGTCGAAGTAACCAAGGGTTGAATAGGCCGCAACGCCGCGAACGGAAACTTCCAGGCCGCGCCCGCGCAAGCGCTCGGCAAATCGCTGCGCGGAAGCCTCATTGAAATAGCCGCGATAAGACACACAGCCCGCCACCGGAAAACACCAGCGCAACGGTTCGAGTGAAAACTCTTCCGTGGCGGATACGCTCCACACGGCATAGGGCCGCCCGATGTCCGCATAGCTGCGGTAGCCCTTGTTTTCCGGCAGACCAAGCACGTCGCTCGCAAACTTTCTCGCTTCCTGCACTTTCTCAAGGCGCGCGCGCAGGTCGGCTGCGGTGGCGGGATCAGCGACAACTTCGTCAATCGGCACTCGCTGGGACATCAGCGCCGCCTGGCCGCGTGCACTTTGCACGTAATAGCCAAGGCTGCAGCCAGACAGCATACTCAGCACCACAAGCAAAAGCAGCAGAACCTGTTTCGTTTTCATTGCAACGCCACACGCACTGGACACGCGAAAGACCGCAGCCGCCTGTCTCAGGGGGCGAAGAAAAAACCCTGGATATGCCATGACACTGAGCACCCCGTGAAGATAGCACGGAGTCATCTCACCCCCGGCAACCGGGTCTGCAGGCCTGCTAAGATGCGCGCATGGAAATTTTGCTGGTAGGCGGCGCGGTCCGGGACGAACTGCTCGGGCTTGAAGTCAGAGAGCGCGACTGGGTCGTGGTCGGCAGCACGCCCGAGGCAATGACGGCGCAGGGATTCAGACCAGTAGGCAAGGACTTCCCGGTTTTCTTGCATCCCGACACCAATGAGGAATACGCCCTCGCTCGAACAGAGAGAAAAAGCGGGCGCGGTTACAAAGGCTTTACTGTCCACGCCGACCCTGAGGTCACCCTTGAAGAGGACCTTGAGCGTCGCGACCTGACTATCAACGCGATCGCGAAAGATTCTGAGGGCAGGCTCATCGATCCGTTCTCTGGCCTGGCCGATATCGAAATGCGGCGGCTCCGCCACGTCTCGCCCGCCTTCATCGAAGATCCTCTGCGCATCCTGCGCGTCGCCCGCTTCGCCGCGCGCTTCAGATATCTCGGCTTCAGCGTGGCAGATGAAACCATGCTGCTCATGCGCACGATGGTCGACGCCGGCGAACTGACAGACCTGGTCGCCGAGCGCGTATGGCGCGAGACTGAGAGTGCGCTGACCACTCGCAACCCCGAAGTCTATTTCTCGGTGCTTTACGAATGCGGCGCGCTGAAAACGGTTTTTCCCGAGCTGGCCCGGCTGTTTGGCGTGCCCCAGCCTGAGCGCTGGCATCCCGAAATTGATACCGGCATCCACACGCTCATGGTGCTCGCCCAGGCCGCCAACCTGAGCGAAGACACTGCCGTGCGATTCGCCGCCCTGACCCATGACCTGGGCAAGGGCATTACGCCACCGGAGAAGTGGCCCAGCCACCGCGGCCATGAAGAACTCAGCGTCGCCCTCGTGCTGGCGCTCTGTGCCCGGCTCAAGGTGCCCAACGAATACCGCGACCTTGCCGTTCACGTCGCGCGCTTTCATGGCCACTGCCACAGGGCCGCCGAGCTCCGCCCTCGCACAATTTTGAAAGTATTCGAGGGCGTCGACGCCTTTCGCCGACCGGAGCGATTCGAGAG
>JABDLF010000019.1 GCA_013003115.1 Gammaproteobacteria bacterium | reverse complement strand
TGCCTCGGTGCGGAGGATCAATCAAGATGAAGAGATTTCTCGCCAGCCTGCTTCTGGCATTGGGACTTGCGCTCTCGGGGTATGCCGGCGCTCAGGCCACCGCGCCTTTCACGCAGATAATCGTTTTTGGCGACAGCCTGTCTGACTCCGGTAACGTGTTTTCGGTGAGCGGGTCGCCACCTCCGCCCTATTTCGGCGGCCGCTTCACGAATGGCCTCGTTTGGCCGGAGGTGCTCGCCAGCACCTGGGACGTGCCCCTCACAAACTATGCCTACGGCGGCGCCCTGACCGGCATCACCAATAGCGGTAACCCGGTGAATCCCACGGGTGGTTCTGGCTCGGTCTACGATCCGGGCGCACCTTTCCCGACAACCGCACCCCAGCCGGGCACCTTCCCGTTACCCGGCATGATGAGCCAGGTCCTGGCTTACGCGACGGGCGTGCAGATTGCGCTCCAGGGCGGCCCGACGGCGCCGGGCGCCATCATTCCCGATCCCGGTGCGCTGTACGTGGTTTTTGCGGGCGGCAATGACTTCCTGGCCTTGGCTAGTCAGCCCCCCGAAGTTTTGGGCGCATTCGGTGCGAGCCTCGGGCTAAATCCCTTCGATCCGAATTTCCAGTCCGATCTGATTGGCGAGATAATCTTCCTAGCGCTGACCAACATCACCAGCGCGAATCCCATTGACTACCTGGGCGGTGCCGTGCAGGCACCCGCCGGTGCTGTGCCGCTGCTCTATGGTCTGGGCGCGCGCAACATCGCTGTGGTGAATCTGCCGGATTTGAGCCTCTCGCCAGCCGCAGCGGCCGGCGGGCCGGCGATACAGGGCGCGTTTGCGCAGACGGTGGCCATCTACAATAGTCTTTTGTCGACGGCGCTTGGCGCCCTGACCGGTGCGCTGCCGGGCGTGAACATCATCGAGGTCGACGCGGGCGCGTTGCTGCAAAACGCCGTTGCGAACCCTGCGGCATTCGGCCTGGAAAACGTAACGGCCCCGTGTGTCGAAACGGGTTGCTTCTTGAATCCCGACATCGACCCCAACACATACCTGTTTTGGGATTCCGTGCATCCAACGGCAACGGTGCACGAAGTTGTCGCCATGACCGTGATGGAAGAGGCTGAGGAATCCATGGAACCACCGCCGCCCCCGGTTTCGGTGCCGGTCGTCGTGGCAGCCGCCAACGGCGGTTCGGGCGCAGTCGGGCCCTGGATGCTGCTTTTTGGCCTCCTGCTTATCGGGTTTGCTCGCAGGCGACCGCAAATTCTCTGAGCTGAATCAGAGCAACAGCTGAGCTTGGGCCGCGGAAACGCGGCCTTTCTCATTGGGCTGTTGCAATCGTTCACGTGCCGGCTCTATTTGCCACCCTGCGGATTGCATACAGTAGTGGGCCGGCAGCGCCTGGTCCGGGTGACCCGCCGGAGCAAACGACGCTGTCTGGAGTCCAATAGCTCTGACGGCCCTGCGCTGGTTGATTCGACGCACAAACATGCACATGAAGAGGACACATGATCAAGATCGTAGGTAAATTCCTGGCTGGATTTCTGGCGTTGGTGGCCGTGATCGCCATCGGCGGCATCGTCGCGTTCAAGTTGCTTGCGGACCCGGAGAAGATCAAGGCCGAGGTCATCGAGTTGGTGGCCGAGCAGACCGGGCGCACGCTCACCATCGACGGCGACCTGCAGCTTTCATTCGTACCCTGGATCGGTTTCGAGGTCGGCAAAATGTCGCTGAACAACGAAGACGGTTTCGGTGACGATCCGTTTGCGACCATGGAAAGCGCCGAGGCGCGCATCCGGCTGCTGCCGCTGTTCAGCAAGAAGATCGAGGTGGGCGAAGTCGTCATTGACGGGCTGCGTCTCGACCTGGTCAGTGACAGAACAGGGCGTACCAACTGGGATGACTTTGTCGCCGACAACGGTGCCGAGAGCACGGGCGAGTCGCCAGACGAGTCAGGCGGCAGCTTCAAGGCCGAAGGCATCGCCAGCATTGCCGTCAGGAACGCCAACATTCGTTATCGCGACCTTGCCTTGCGCGACGAGTATGCGCTTGTCGATGCCAACATTACGGCCGGACCGCTTGTGCCCGGCGAACCCTTCGCGGTGACCGCCGAGTTTGATTTCACCGTCGATGACACGCTGGCTATTCATGTCAACGGCGAAACGACGCTGATATCCGATCTGAACGCCGGCGTATTTACGACCGGTACGGTGAAAAGCAAGCTCGAGCTGACGGGCAGCGCCATCGGGGCAAAGCCCCTCCCTGTGGATATGACCATCGAATCGATTGTGTTTGATACCAATGCCGAGACGATGAATATCGACAGTATTGTGGCGCGCACGCTGGATACCGCAATCAGGACCTCGCTGACAGGCAGCAACATGTTCGAAGACCCGGTATTCAGGGGGCCGCTGGTTGTGGATAGTTTTTCTCCCCGCACGCTGATGAACGCGCTCAGCATCCCGGTGCCGGACACCGCCGACGGGTCAGTGCTGAGAGAAGCGCGTTTCACGGCCGACATGGAAAAGGCGGATGACAGCATTGCGCTGCAAAACCTGAAAGGCACGCTTGATGACAGCCAGGTCAGCGGTCGCTTTGCCCTCGTCAGTATCGACAACAATCGCATGACTTTCGATCTCGCTATCGATGCGCTGAATGCCGATCGATATTTGCCTCCTGCCGGTGCCTCTGGCACGGGTGGTGCGGCCGGCGAAGACCAGAGCCCCTTGCCGGTGGAGGCGCTGAAGGCGCTTGATGTGAATGGAACGATACGCATCGGCAAGCTCACCGCGGCCGGTATCCAGTCCACCGACGTGAGAGCGACGGTCAAGGCGCGCAACGGAGATCTGCGCGTGAATCCGTCGCAGGCGAAGCTCTATGGTGGCCAGTACAGCGGTGACGTCCGGCTTACGGCGCGCGGAGACACGGTCAGCATCAGCATGAACGAGAAGGTGACGGACGTGCAGGCTGGCGCGCTCATGGGCGATGCGCTGGATGCCAGCAGGTTGTCGGGTGCGGCGAATGTCGAGCTGCGGTTAAACGGCAGCGGCAAGACGCTGGAAGCCATGCGGCGCACGCTGAGTGGCGATCTCGTATTTCGTTTCGATGACGGTTATATCGAAGGCGTAGATCTGTGGTACGAGATTCGCCGGGCGAAGGCGCTGTTTGGCAAGGCTTCGCCGCCTGCGGCAAGCAAGCCCGCGCGAACCGCCTACAGCGATATACGCGGTACCGCCGTGGTGAAAGATGGCATCGTAAGAAGCAACGATCTTGCTGCCGTCATGCCCTTCTTACAGCTGACGGGTCAGGGTGAGATTAACCTGGTGGATGCGACGATTGATTATCGGGTCAACGCGGTGGTGCTCAAGAAGCCGGAAGTCACGGCCGAGGCGCAGCTGGCCGACCTCGTCGGTGCGCGTATCCCGGTGCGCATCAGTGGTGACCTCATGTCGCCCAGCGTGGCGCCCGACATCGGCGCGCTGGTGCGGGCAAAGGCAGAAGACGCGGTGAAGGAAAAGCTGCTGGGCAAGGTGTTCGGGACTTCGGAGACACCGCCGGGCAATGCGGCAACGGATGCCGCCGGTGAGAGTGCCGAGACGCCGCCTGACACCGAAGAGGCCATCAAGCAGGAGCTTGAGAGCAAGGTAAAGGACAAGCTGCGGGGCTTGTTTGGTGGCAGCCGCAAGGAAGAAGAGACTCCCGAGCCCGCGAGTGAGGACAAGGGGACAGATGGTGGCGGAGGCGGAGACTAGTTTCACCGTCGCAGCTCGCAGGGGTTCAGAGTCGGTCAGAACCCTTGCAGGCACGGCTGTTGTTACATTCGTAATCTCCAGTGCGTGGCCCCTGCTCACGGCCGATGCGGCGGAGCTTCTCGGGTTCGAATTTTCACGCGATAAGCAGCGCTACGAGGTGGTGTCTGCGGCCTACATCGACGTCCCGCCCGAAGGCGTATATGCGGTGCTCACGGACTACACACAGCTGCACCGGATTTCCAGCCTGGTGGTGGAAAGCGCGGATCTCGGCGTCGACGAAGACGGCAGGCATCTCGTCTTTACGCACAACGAGGGCTGTCTCGCCCTGATATGTCGCAGCCTCAAAAAGGTCGAGCACCTTGAGGTCACACCTTTCTCCCTGGTTACTACGGTCGCCCTGCCCGGGCGCAGTGACGTGGAGTTCAGCCGCAGTGAATGGCGGTTGCAGAGAGAAGGTCGAGGCACACGGATGGATTACGCTTTGGTGACCGACATCAACTTCTGGGTGCCGCCGATTATCGGCAACTACATGCTGTCGCGATGGCTGGAGAAGGGCGCTGGTCGGGCGATTACGCGCATCGAGTACTATGCATGGCACGAGCTCTATGGAGATAAAGCCCCGGCAAGCGCGACCGATGTCGGGCCGGAAGCAAAAGAGACAGATCAGGCCGGGCAAAGGCCCTGAACCGCACAACGGCCGAGGCATGAGCAAAACCGATCACTTCCCTGACAAACTGCTGGCGTGGTTCGCTGTGCACGGGCGCCACGACCTGCCGTGGCAGCGCTCGCCGAATCCATATCGGGTGTGGATTTCCGAGATCATGCTGCAGCAGACCCAGGTGGAAACGGTGCGGCCTTACTTCGAGCGCTGGATGGCGCGGTTCCCCGACGTGGACAGCCTCGCGGGGGCTGGCGTCGATGAGGTTTTGCACCTTTGGTCAGGGCTGGGCTACTACGCGCGGGCGCGCAACCTGCACCGGGCTGCACACATCATCAGGGATGAACCTGGGGGGCGGTTTCCCCAAACGCTGGACGCGGTCATGGCGCTGCCTGGCATTGGCCGGTCTACGGCCGGCGCGATACTCGCCTTGTCCATGAACCAACGCCACGCGATTTTAGACGGCAATGTGAAGCGCGTGCTGAGCCGCTTCCACGCGGTGGGCGGATGGCCCGGCAAGAAAACGGTAGAAAACGAATTGTGGTCCCTGGCCGAACTGCACACGCCGACTCATGATGTCGCAGCGTACACGCAGGCAATCATGGATCTTGGCGCAACGCTGTGCACGCGCACGCGGCCGCGCTGCGAAGCGTGTCCTCTTCGCGCTGATTGTCTCGCGAGGCAGGCAGGCACGCAGGCTGCGTTTCCGGCGCGCAGGCCAAAAAAAGCACGCCCCCTGAAGGCCACAGTTATGGCGATATTTTTGGACGGTGACGGCAAGGTGCTCCTGCACAAGCGACCGCCCAGCGGCATCTGGGGCGGACTGTGGAGTTTGCCTGAGTTCAGCACCGCAGCGGATCTTCGCGAGCACCTCGAGACGTCCGGGATTGTCGATCCGCAAATGGAAACCTGGCCGGTAATGGCGCATGGGTTCACGCACTATCAGCTCGCAATTACTCCGACCGTAGTCAGACTGCAAACCTTGTCTGACAAGATCGCTGACGATCGCGCTGTGCGATGGATCGACCCGTCGGCGCCGCCGGCCATGGGGCTTGCTGCGCCCGTCAGCAAGCTGCTCGACCAGATGGTACAAGCCAGCGTCGCTTGACGCGGCGATTACTCGTTTCCGGTAGCCGCAGCTGGTCGGGGCCGCGCTGAGCGGCGATAATGCCCGCGCACATGAAAACCCGCCCCTCAGTTTTATTGCTGCCACTGATTGCGATGCTAGCCATCCTGCAGGCGTCATGTGGCAAGCAGGATGACGAGCTGCCCGCGACAGCCATGCCTGCCGTGCCCGAAATTGATACGAGCAATTTTCTTCCCGTGGTTCGTAACCAGCTCGACGAAGCCATCGCCCGGCTTGCCGAGCTGCCTTATGATCCGGATCGCAACGGCAGGCTCGGTATGATGCTCGCCGCTTATGAGCAGGATGCGTCGGCCGCCGCGCTTTTTGAGCGAGCCTGGCGTCTCGACAAGGCGACCTTTGCCTGGCCCTATTACCTGGGCTATGCGCGCTATGATCTGGGTGACCTGCCGGGCGCCGTCGCGGCGATGCGGGCCGCGCTTGCTATCAACCCTTCGCACCCCAACGCGCGCATCAAGCTTGCGGAGTTCCTTCTGGAAGCTGGTGACTACGAAACCAGTCGCGACGAGTACCGGCGAGTCGTCAAGGATTTACCCGGCCGGGTTGAGGGCTATATCGGCCTTGGCAAGCTGGCCAATCTCGATGATTCGCCGAGGGAAGCGCTGGCGCATCTCGAGAAGGCGAACGCGATAGAGTCGCGGATCGGCGAAGTACACTTTGCCATGGCGGAGGCCTGGCGCAAGATCGGGGACACCGACGCCGCCGCCCGCGAGCTTGAATTGTTCGAGCGCTATCGAAATCTGCGTCCAAAAACTCGCGACGAAGCGCTGCTGGCAATCGGCGCCATGAACGTGGGAGACCTGCCGCACCTGTCTCGCGGCATGGCCTTCATGAAGGCCGGGCGCGTCGTGGACGCAGCGCTGGCTTTTCGGGAAGCAGTGAAAATAAATCCCCGAAACGTCGCGGCGCTCACCTCGCTGATGGAGCTGCACGGGCGCAACCGCGAGCTTGCAGCGGCGCGGCGTTATTATCGACAGGCGTTCGACGTTAATCCGGAAAATGCAGAGCTGGCGGGCAAATGGGGAGGCGTGCTCCGCGACAACGGTAAGCGCGACGAGGCCGCTCAAGTGTTGGCAACGGCGGTGGAGCTGGATCCGTTCAACGCAAACTACCAGGTCATGCTCGGCAGGATTCTCCAGGACAACGGGGATCTCGAGCAGGCGGAGAGCTGGTATCGCCGGGCGCTCACCGTCGACGATATGAACCGCGACGCGCGGTTTAACCTTGCCTACCTGTTGGCGATGCGGCAGCAAAACGAGGCGGCGGCGGATCTGCTGCGTCCGCTCGTGGGCGAGGGATCAAAGCCGGCGCCGCAGGTGCTGCAGCTGACGGCGCGCATCGAGGCACAAACGGGCAGGTTTGATCGCGCTTTAGCGCTGTTGAGAAGGGCTCGCGCCGATCTTGCCGGTGGCAGCAATCCGGTCGCCCTGGAAAGCGTCGAGACCGATATCCGGACGGTGGAAGCGAGCAAAGCGCAGGCAGGGCAATGAGGCAGGGCGTTTCAGTTTTGCTGCTCGGTTGCGTGGCAGCTGCCTGTGGTGGCGACCGAGCCACAGACAATACCGATAGTGGTATTTCGTTACCTGCAAGCGTGTTCAAAGATGCCGCAGCGGATGTGGGTATCAGTTTCGAACACACCCCCGGGGCAACGGGGCAATTCTACTTTCCGGAGATTATGGGCGCGGGCGGCGCAGTTTTTGATTATGACGGTGACGGTGATCTCGACGTGCTCCTGATTCAGGGCCGCGATCTCGACAGTGGCAGCGAGGCGACGCCGTTGCATCGATTGTTTCGCAACGAGCTCGACGCTGCGGGCAAACTCCGCTTCACCGATGTCAGCGCGGAGGCGGGCATAGTCACGGCGCATTACGGAATGGGCGTGGCCATTGGCGACGTCGACGGCGACGCCGATCCCGATGTCTATATCACGGGCTTCGGCAACAACTACCTCTTTCGCAACAACGGCAACGGCACCTTCTCGGATGTCACCGCCGCATCCGGCACGAATGATCCGCGCTGGAGCACAAGCGCGAGCTTCTTTGATATGGATGGCGACGGTGATCTTGACCTGTACGTCGCCAACTACGTGCGCTTCACCCTCGGCAACAACATCCTGTGTACCTTGCGTTCGGGCCAGCGCGACTACTGCACGCCCGACGCTTATCCTGCGCATCGTGACAGCCTGTTTCGTAACGACGGTCTGGGGCGATTCAGCGACGTGAGTGTCAGCTCGGGTATTGCGTCGAAGGCGGGCCCCGGGCTGGGCGTGCTCGCCGCCGATTTCAATGGCGACGGGCACAACGACCTGTACGTCGCCAATGACAAAAAGGCGAACTTTTTCTGGCTCAACAACGGCACGGGGAAATTCAGTGAAACCGCGCTCATGGCAGGCGCCGCCTACAATCGCGCGGGCACGCCGGAGGCCAGCATGGGCGTGACGGCCGCCGACTTTGACGGTGATGGCGACGAAGACCTGTTCATGACGCACCTCTCGGCGGAAACCAACACGCTGTATCTCAACAATGGCACCGGCCAGTTCGAGGACGCCACGGACCGCTTTGGGCTCGGCGGCGAAAGCCTGCCTTATACCGGTTTTGGTTCCGCGTTTTTCGACGTGAACAATGACGGTTTGCTGGATCTTTTTGTCGCAAACGGAGCGGTGCTGGCGGAATCCTCGCAGGCGGGCGAGCCATGGCCGTACCGGCAAAAGAACCAGCTTTTCGTCAATGGCGGGAAGCGGTTCTCCGATGCCTCGGCAGCGGCGGGCCCAGCAATGCAGGTCGCAGCCGTTGGCCGCGGCGCGGCCTTTGGTGACGTTGACAACGACGGCGACGTGGACGTGCTGGTTACGAACAACAGTGGGGTCGCCCGTCTGCTTTTAAATGAGGCCGGAAATTCTCAGCCGTGGCTGCGCGTACGGCTTATTGGCAGCGTCAGCGTCCGCGATCCTGTCGGCGCGCGCGTCGCCGTGATTGGCGCGAAGAGCGCGAAGGGCGCTGCGCTTTGGCGACGTGCGCATCGCGATGGCAGTTATCTGAGCGCGAGTGACGTGCGCGTGCATTTTGGCCTGGCGGGAAGGGACGATGTTGTGGCGGTTGGCGTAGAATGGCCCGACGGACGCCGCGAGCGCTGGCCGCTCAAAGAAATTAATCAGGAAATTACATTGGTCGCGGGCAGCGGACAGCCCTGGCCACGAGACTAACGGAGAGACAAGGCATGGCGAGAATGGTGAACTGCGTGTTACTGGGCCAGGAGGCAGAGGGCCTCGACTACGTGCCGTACCCCGGCGAGCTTGGCAAGCGTATTTATGAGCAGGTCTCAAAAGACGCGTGGCAGCGCTGGGTATCCCATCAGACCATGTTAATTAACGAGTATCGGCTGACGCCCATCGAGCCCAAGGCACGCAAGTTTCTCGAAGACGAGATGCACAAGTTCTTTTTTGCGGAAGGTTCAGAGAAGCCCGAGGGTTTTGTTGCCCCCGAATAAATTTAATTGTTGCTGACGCACTCCAGGAACTGGACGCTAAACAGCGCATTTGAATCTTTCCAAACCTGTCGCTGCTGAAATCCTGCCTGCGCAGCGAGCGCCGAGAATTCCTCAAGCGTAAATTTATACGAGCACTCGGTGCGAATGCTTTCGCCCTTTTTGATGGAGAATTGCTCGCCCGCCACCACGAATGACTGGTCGCGCTCGCTGATCAGGTGCATCTCGATGCGGCCTTCCTCTTCGTTGTATATGGCCCGGTGACGAAAGTCGTCCAACACGAAATCTGCATCGAGTTCGTTGTTGAGTCGCCTCAGCATGTTGAGATTAAAGCGTGCTGTCACGCCCTGCGAGTCGTTGTAGGCAGCCTCCAGGATTGCCGTGTCCTTCTTAAGGTCGACGCCAATGAGCAGCGCGCCGCCTTGTTTAGCTTCCGATGCCATCACCCTGAGCAGATCCAGTGCCTTAGCCGGGGCAAAATTGCCAATCGTGGAGCCGGGGAAATAGACAACGTTTTTAACAGGCGCAACCCGCGGCGCCGGCAGCTCGAAGGGTTTCGTGAAGTCCGCAAAAACCGGCAGCATTTCGATGTGGGGGTAGTCGGCCTGCAGCCCCTCCACAATGGCCAGCAGGTATTCGCGCGAGATCTCCACGGGCACGTAGGCCGCGAGATCATTGAGATTGTCTAGCAGTATGCGTGTCTTGAGGCTGCTGCCGCTGCCAAACTCGATCAGGGAGGCCTGCCGGCCAACAAGCGCGACAATTTCGTCGATATTGGCCTCCATAATCCCGATCTCTGTGCGGGTCGGGTAGTACTCGGGCAGCGCCGTAATCTCATCGAACAGCTGCGAGCCACGCTCGTCGTAGAAATATTTTGGCGACAACACTTTTGGCGATGCACGTAGTCCTGCCAGCACTTCCTTCGCCATGGTGGCGTCTTTTGGTTCGATCTCTGTCAGCTGCAGTTCGGCAGGATCGGTCATTTCAGCAGTCCTTTGCGAGGCGGATCCCGGAGAACTGCCAGCGCGATTGCGGGTAAAAGAAATTGCGGTAGGTGGCGCGGATGTGAGAATGCGGCGTGGCGCAGGAGCCACCACGGAGCACCATCTGGTTGCACATAAACTTGCCGTTGTACTCCCCGAGAGCGCCGGCGAGGGGCCTGTAGCCCGGGTAGGGACCATAGGCGCTCTGGGTCCATTCCCACACGTCGCCAAAAAGTTGTCGAACGCCTTTCGTTTCATCCAGCTGTGTGACCGGTTGCAGGTGCCCTGACTCGACAAAGTTCCCGTCTGTATGCGTCTTGGCCGCCAGTGTCTCCCACTCCGGCTCGGTGGGCAGGCGCGCGCCGGCCCAGCGTGCATAGGCATCCGCCTCGTAAAAACTCACATGGCACACAGGGGCCTCACTGTCGATTTCCTGCATGCCGCCCAAAGTAAAATAGCGCGTCAGGTCTTCGGTCCAGTAAAGCGGCCGCGACCAGCCCTCCTTGTTCACGGTTGCCCAGCCGTCTGACAGCCACAGTTCGGCTCGCCGGTAGCCGTCGTCATCGATGAAGGCGCGGAACTCACGATTAGTGACGGGCCGATTGGCGATGGCGTGTGCCTGCAGGTAGGTTCGGTGACGTGGCGTTTCGTTATCAAAAACAAATTCCGTTCCCGAGTAGCCGATCTCCGCGATACCCTCCGGGTGTTCAATGAAATGTATCTCGCCGGCGCGACCATTCGGCTTCGCGACAGATTCGCGTAACGCCGGATACAAAGGGTTATGCGAAAACACGTGCTTGATGTCGGTGAGGATCAGTTCCTGGTGCTGCTGTTCATGATTGATACCCAGCGTCACAAGAAACGCCAGTTCGTTGTCGGGCTCTCGAGCGAGCAGCGTTTCCATATGCCTGTCGACATGATGCCGATAATCCATCACCTCGGCAACGGTGGGTCGCGACAAAAAGCCGCGTTCCGGCCGCAGGTGCATCTCACCCACCGTGTAATAGTAAGAATTGAACAGGTAGGAAAACTTGTCGTTGAAAATCCGGTAGCCAGGCAGGTGATTGCAGAGAATAAAATGCTCGAAAAACCAGGTGACATGCGCAAGATGCCAGCGCGTCGGGCTGACATCCGGCATGGTCTGGATGACGCAGTCTTCCGGCTTGAGCGTTGCGACCAGTGATTCGGTCGCTTTACGGGCGGCGCTGAATTTCTGCCTCAATGATGACAGCTCGTTGCCGCTGATTTCAGATGATTTTGTGGACATGAAGATGGGTAAGTTTTTGTGCGGAACAACGTTGATTTTACGCGATCAGACAAATCGCTTCTGAAATGCGTGAGTTGAGAGCAGCGTATTTAATAAAACCGCATGAAATCCAGACGCTTAGCTACCAACAGCCGGAACGCAGTCCCTTGACTCCCCGCTGCGCCTTGGTTCTAATACGCCGCTCCCCAGACGCCGTGAAACGTCAAGGCGGGCCAGGTAGCGGGGTCGCGCAGCGACAAGGTAGGCAGTGGCCGAAAATCCGATTTTCAGTCAGGCGGGAATGCAAGAAAGAAAATAAACGAAAAAATGGCCAGGTAGCTCAGTTGGTAGAGCAGTGGACTGAAAATCCTCGTGTCGGTGGTTCGATTCCGCCCCTGGCCACCAGTCAAACCAAAAAAGGCCCCGTGAAGGGGCCTTTTTCGTTTGATCGCTACGCGAGGGGAAATCACCACCGAGAACACTCAATCACATCTATCCACGCTGGCGCACACGCCACGGGCATCGTCCCGCAGCTGAGAACATCTCAGCGGTATGCTTGTCGGCATTCAACTCGCCGCGTGTTCTCCGGTTTAGTTTTGTTGGTCGTCAGCGTCCGCGGCGCCCCTGGCCAC